>JBJMKX010000066.1:0-31266 GCA_045805605.1 Solirubrobacteraceae bacterium | reverse complement strand
CTCCAGGCAGAGCCGTTCGAAGAGCGCGTCCTCGTCGACGACCGGACGCCCCCACTCCGCGTCGTGGTAGGTGAGGTACTCAGGCCCGCGGGCCCACGAGCACCGTTTGCTCAACCCGCTCCACCTCCACCGGCACTCCGTTCAATATCGCGTTGCCGGACAGCGGCTCCACCTCCGCCGTGCCCGTGAGCAGGTTGCAGTTCACGCCCGCGTGCTCGCGCGCGACCGACAGCCGCGTCCCGGGCACGTCATGCCCCCACCCGTGCGGGATCGAGACGACGCCGGGCATGATCGCGTCGGTCACCTCGACCGGTGCGACGACGTTGCCTGCAGCGGAGCGCACCGTCGCATCCTCGCCGTCGGCCAGCCCGATCCGGGCGGCGTCGTCGGGGTGGATGTGCAGCGTGCACCGGGCCGGCCCGCGCACGAGCATGTCGAGGTTGTGCATCCACGAGTTGTTCGAGCGCAGCTGGCGGCGGCCGATGAGCACCATGTCCCCGTTGGGGGAGCGCTCGAGCGCCGCGCGCAGCCGCGCTACGTCGGCGACGATCGCGGGCGGCGCGAGCTCCACCATTCCCGACGGCGTCCGCAGCACCTCGGGCAGGCGCGGCTGCAGCGGGCCGAGGTCGATGCCGTGAGGGGCGGCCTCCAGGTCGGCCAGGGAAAGCGAACCGGCTTCTTCGCCCTTGCGGGCGCCGAAGCCGCTGCCGTACGGTCCGGCCCGCAGGAGGATGTCGAGGATCCGCTCGGGCCCCACCCGCGGCGCGACAGCCGCCAGGGCCTCCTGCGCATCCAGCCCGGCGCGCCGCGCGGCCTCGCCGGCGACCATCGCGTCGAGCGCGTCCACGTCGACATTCGGGCCCGCCCCGCCCGCGATGCCGGCCAGCCGCAGCAGCGTCCGCCACTCGTCGGGCGGCTCGCCCGCCGCCTCCCCGTCGATCAACGGCGGCGAGTAGTTGGCGACGTTGCGAATCGCGAGCTGGTAGAGCGCGACGTCGTAGTGCGAGCGGGCGATCGGCGACGGTGCCGGGAGGACGACATCGGCATGGCGCGTCGTCTCGTTGACGTAGATGTCGAGCGAGAGCATGAAGTCCAGGCCCTCGAGCGCGCGGTCCAGCCGCGCGCCGTCCGGCGTCGAGAGCACCGGGTTGCCGGCCACCGTGACCAGCGCCCGCACCTGCCCCGCGCCCGGCGTCTCGATCTCCTCGGCCAGGCAGGCGACCGGCAGCTCGCCGAACACCTCCGGCGCTCCGCGTACCCGCGACTGCCAGCGGCCCGTCTTCAACCCCCGCCCGCGCCTGGGCGCACCCATCGTGTTCGAGGCGCCCGCGGCGGCGCGCGGGAACATCGCCCCGCCATCGCGGTCGAGGTTGCCGGTCAGCGCGTTGAGCACGTCGACCAACCACGAGGCCAGCGTGCCGAACTCCTGGGTACACGTGCCGATGCGGCCGTAGACGGCGGCGCGCGCCGCGCCCGCCAACTCGCGCGCGACCCGCTCAATGGTGAAAGCCGGGATCCCGGTCACCTCAGCGACCGGCCCGGGCGCGAAGTCCTGCGCGAGCGCGAGCACCTCCTCGACGCCGTTGAGGTGGTCGACCGGCGTGACCAGGTCCTCGGCGTCGAGCACGTGGACGAGCGCGAACAGGAACAGCGCGTCGGTGCCGGGCCGGATGAAGAGGTGCTCGTCGGATTCCTCGGCGGTGCGCGAGCGCCGCGGGTCGACCACCACGACGCGGCCGCCCCGCCGCCGCAGCGCCTTCAGCCGCCCGCGCATGTCGGGTGCCGTCATCAGCGAGCCGTTGGAGGCGAGGGGGTTGGCCCCGAGGACGAGCAGGTAGTCGGTGCGGTCGACGTCGGGCACGGGCACCGAAAGCCCTCCGCCGAACATGAGCCCGGCCGCCACCTGCTTGGGCATCTGGTCCACGGTCGAGGCCGTGAACACGTTCTTCGTGCCCAGCGCCTTGAGCAGCGCCCGCCCGTAGACGAGGTTCGACAGCGAATGCGCCGCGGGGTTGCCGACGTAGACCGCCACGGCGTCGCGCCCGCCCGCCTCGATCACCGCCCGCAACCGCTCGTCCACCACCGCCAAGGCCTGGTCCCACGACGCCTCCCGCCCGTCCACCAGCGGCGCGCGCAGCCGGTCGGGGTCCTCGTGCAGCGGCTTGAGCGAGACGCCCTTCGGGCACAGGAAGCCGTGCGAGAAGACGTCGTCGGCGTCGCCGCGGATGCGCGTGACCTCCGTGCCATCGAGGTCGATTGCGAGTCCGCAGGTCGCCTCGCACAGCGGGCAGGTGCGATAGGAGGTCATGAAAGGAGCGTAACTCCGGCTCCGCCCATACGCTTGCACGGTCATGCGCAACCTCGCCGCCCTCGCCCTGACCGCGCCCGAATGCAAGGCGGACTGCCCGCCCGACGTGCACGGGTCGACGGCCACGCACACGATCAACCTTCGTACCGGCGCGATGACCTGAGCGCCCCGGCCTATCCTCGAAACAGAGGATGGCCACCACGACGCCCGACCTGGCGCAGCAGCGCCGCCAGCTGCCGGACCAGCCGGGGGTGTACCTGTTCCGCGACGCCGAGGGACGGGTGATCTACGTGGGCAAGGCCAAGTCGATCCGCAAGCGCGTCGCCTCGCACTTCGGCAGCGGACGCAGCGCCGCGTACGCCGGACACACCGACCTTCCGGGGCAGATCGAGTCGATCGAGACGGTGATCACCGCCACCGAGGCCGAGGCTCTGCTGGCCGAGCAGGAGTTCATCAAGCGCTACCGGCCGCGCTTCAACATCCGGCTGCGGGACGACAAGTCCTACCCGTACATCGGGATCTCGCTCGACGAGCGCTTCCCGCGGGTGTACTTCACGCGCGAGCGCCACCGCCGCGACCGCGCCTACTTCGGCCCGTACAGCAACGCCAAGAAGACCCGCGAGACGCTCGACCTGCTCGGCAAGATCTTCCTGTTCCGCTCCTGCAACGGCGCCGAGCCCGGGCGCCGCTCCGGCTCGCCGTGCCTCGACTACTACATCAAGCGCTGCGAGGCCCCCTGCGTCGGCTACGTCGACGAGGAGCGCTACGGCGAGTCGATCGACGGCGTGGTCGACTTCCTCTCCGGCCGCTACCGCCACATCGAGCGCGAGCTCGAGCAGCGGATGCGCGCCGCCGCCGACGGTCAGCAGTTCGAGCAGGCCGCACTGGAGCGCAACCGGCTGCACGCGGTCAAGGCGCTGCTGGAGCGCCAGCGGGTGGCGCGCGAGGGCGTCGGGACGCTGGACGCCATCGCGGTCGCCATGGAGGGCGCCGACGCCAACGCCCAGGTCTTCCAGGTCCGCGACGGCGTGCTCTCCGACCGCCACTCGTTCTACCTCGCCAACGAGGCCGGGCGCGAGCTCGACGAGGTGGTCGAGGAGTTCGTTCTCCAGTACTACGCCACCGCGATGGCGATCCCGCCGCAGGTCATCGTCCAGCGCGACGTGCAGGTCACCGACGCGCTGGCCGAGGCGCTCAGCGCCCGGCGGAGCGCGCGCGTCGAGGTCCGCTCGGCCGAGCGCGGGGACAAGCGGCGCATCGTCGAGCTGGCGGAGCGCAACGCCCGGCTTGCCCTCGACCAGGAGCGCCTGCGGGACGAACGCCGGCGCCAGAGCCGCGTCGAGGCGCTCGACGGCCTGCAGGCGGCGCTCGGTCTGGACACCATCCCGCTGCGAATCGAGGCGTTCGACATCTCCAACCTCGGCGGTACCCACACCGTGGCCTCGATGGTCGTCTTCGAGGGCGGCGCGCCGAAGAAGTCGGACTACCGCCGCTTCCGCATCCGCACCCTGGCCGAGGGCGTGCCCGACGACTACGCCGCGATGGAGGAGGTGCTCTCGCGGCGGCTTGCCAACTACGCCCGCCAGGTCGACCTCTCCCCCCACGACCCCGCGTACAACGCGTCCTTCGCCGCCCTGCCCAACGTCATCCTCATCGACGGCGGGCGCGGCCAGCTCTCGGCCGGCCTGAAGGCGCTGGAGGCCTTCCGCGACAACGGGGTGACGATCATCTCGCTGGCCAAGCGGATCGAGGAGGTGTTCCTGCCCGGCCGTCGCGGGCCGCTCGTGCTCGCCCACGACACGCCCGAGCTCCAGCTGCTGCAACGGGTTCGCGACGAGGCTCACCGCTTCGCCATCGAGCACCACCGCCAGCGCCGCGGGCGGGCGATGACCGGGTCGATCTTCGACGAGCTGCCAGGCATCGGCCCGGCCCGCAAGCGGGCGCTGCTCAAGTACTTCGGGTCGCCCGACGCCGTCCTGCAGGCCACCCGCGAGGAGCTCGAGGCGGTGCCCGGCGTGCCCGGCAAGGTGGCGCGCGACCTCTACGCGCAGCTTCATCGGGCCGGGGGGTAGGCCACAATGAATCCCATGAGCGTTCTCGGGCTCGGCCGCCGCCGCCCCGAGGACGAGACGGAAGGGACAGCGCGTCTCACCGATCTCGTCCTCATCACCGGCTATTCCGGCGCCGGCAAGTCCTCGACGATGCAGTTCTTCGAGGACGCCGGCTACTTCTGCGTCGACAACCTGCCGCCGGGGATGATCCGCTCCCTGGCCGAGCTCTTCATGCACGAGGGCTCGAAGGTCGAGCGCGCGGCCGTGGTGAGCGACGCCCGCGGCGGCGAGTACTTCGAGTCGCTCGTCGAGGTCGCCGAACAGCTGCGCGGCGCCGGGGTCAACCTGCGCATCCTCTTCCTCGAGGCCGACGAGCAGACGCTGATCACCCGTTACAAGGAGACGCGGCGGCGCCATCCGCTGGCCAATAGCGGCAGCGTGGTCGAGGGCATCGCCGCCGAGCGCCCGCTGGTCGCGCCCCTGCGCGAGCGCGCCGACTTCGTGCTCGACACGAGCGGCCTGCGCCCCAGCCACCTGCGCCATCGGCTGGCGGAGGAGATGCTGCCGGCCCGCAGCCCGAGCCGACTGGCGCTGACCTTCAACTCGTTCGGGCACAAGCACGGGCCGCTGCGCGACGCCGACCTCGTCCTCGACGTCCGCTTTCTCCCCAACCCCCATTACGATGCCAAGCTCCGCCCCCTCACGGGGCTCGACGAGCGCATCGTCGCCTACGTCAACCGCGACGGCGAGCTCGAGGCGTTCTACGACCGCCTGTTCCCGCTGCTCGACTACCTCCTGCCCCAGTACGTGCGCGAGGGCAAGGCGCATCTCGTCGTCGGCATCGGGTGCACGGGCGGGCGGCACCGCTCGGTGGTGATCGCCGAGGCGCTCGCCCGCCGGTACCGCGACGGCGACGACTACCTCGTCGAGGTCAACCACCGCGACATCGAGACGACGCCGGGCGGGCTCGCAGCAAGCGGTTAGATAGCCTCAGCCGGCCTCGCTGAAGACCAGGAAGGGAACCGAGACATGCCAGTACGCGTGGGGATCAACGGCTTCGGTCGCATCGGCCGGAACGTCTTCCGCGCCGCCATGGAGGCCGGCGCCGACATCGAGTGGGTCGGCGTCAACGACATCGGCGACGCGGCCACGCTCGCCCACCTCCTCCGCTACGACTCCAACTACGGCCCGTACCCGGGGACGGTCGAGCACGGCGACGAGAGCATCACCGTCGACGGCCACCCGATCCGCGTGCTGGCCGAGCGTGACCCCGCCGACCTGCCCTGGGGCGACCTCGGCGCCGACGTCGTCATCGAGTCGACCGGACTGTTCACCGCTCGCGACGACGCCGCCAAGCACCTCGAGGCCGGCGCGAAGAAGGTCCTGATTTCCGCGCCCGCCAAGGGCGAGGACGTGACCGTCGCCCTCGGAGTCAACTTCGAGGAGGCCTACGACAAGGACAAGCACGACGTCATCTCCAACGCGTCGTGCACCACGAACTGCCTGGCCCCGGTCGCCAAGGTGCTGAACGACGCCGTCGGCATCGAGCATGGGCTGATGACGACGATCCACGCGTACACCGCCGACCAGCGCCTGCAGGACATGCCCCACAAGGACCTGCGCCGCGCCCGCGCCGCCGCGGTCAACCTCATCCCGACGTCAACCGGTGCCGCCAAGGCGGTCGGCCTCGTGCTGCCCGAGCTGCAGGGCAGGCTGCACGGCATGGCCGTGCGCGCGCCCGTGATCACCGGGTCGGTCGTCGACCTCACCGCCGTCGTCGCCCGCGAGACCAGCGTCGAGGAGGTCAACGACGCGATGCGTGCGGCCGCCCAAGGGCCGCTCGAGGGGATTCTCGAGTACACCGATGACCCGATCGTGTCGAACGACATCGTGCGCAACGCCCACTCGTCGATCTTCGACTCCGAGCTCACCGCGGTGATGGAGGGGACGATGGTCAAGGTCATCGCCTGGTACGACAACGAGTGGGGGTACTCCAACCGCGTGGCAGACGTCGCTCAGCGCGTGCTGTGAAGACCCTCGACGACCTCGACGTCGAGGGAAAGCGCGTGCTCGTGCGGGTTGACTTCAACGTCCCGCTCGAGGACGGGGCGATCACCGACGACAGCCGGATCCGGGCGGCGCTGCCCACGCTCGAGGAGCTGCGCGACCGCGGGGCGAGCCTTGTCCTGGTCTCCCATCTCGGCCGCCCCAAGGACCGCGAACCCGAGCTGTCGCTGCGGCCGGCCGCACGGCGCCTGGGGGAGCTGCTCGGCGCCGACGTCAGGCTGGCGCCGGCGGTCGTCGGCGACCAGGTGCGGGCCGAGGCCGACGCGCTGAAGCCCGGCGGCGTGCTCATGCTCGAGAACGTCCGGTACGAAGCGGGCGAGACCAAGAACGACCCCGAGCTCGCGCGGGGGCTCGCGGCACTGGCCGACGCCTACGTCGACGACGCCTTCGGCGCGGCCCACCGCGCCCATGCCTCGACCGAGGGCGTCGCCCACCTGGTCGACCAGGCGGCGGCCGGCCGGCTGCTGCAGCGCGAGGTCGAGACGCTGAACGGCCTCTTCCGTGCCCCGCGCCGGCCCTTGGTGGCCGTGCTCGGGGGCGCGAAGGTGACCGACAAGATCGGCGTCATCGACCGCTTCCTCCAGGTCGCCGACGCGATCGCAATCGGCGGCGCCATGGCCTTTCCGTTCCTCGCCGTCCAGGGGCATCCGATCGGCGACTCCAAGTGCGTCGGAGACGACCTCGAGCCCGCGCGGCGCGCGCTGGTCGCCGCCGAGAAGGCCACGTGCCGGTTCGAGCTGCCGGTCGACCTCGTGCTCGGGGACCGCTTCGACGCGGATGCCGAGGTGCGCCGGCTCGACGGGGTCGACGTCCCCGCCGGCTGGATGGGCCTGGACATCGGCCCGCGCACGGCCGAGGCCTACGCGCAGGACCTCGCCGCCGCCGGCACCGTCTTCTGGAACGGACCGATGGGCGCGTTCGAGCTAGAGCCGTTCGCCGCCGGCACGCGCGTGATCGCCGAGGCAGTCGCGAACTCGCCCGGCGACACCATCGTGGGCGGCGGGGACAGCGCCGCGGCGCTGCACCGCTTCGGACTCGCCGACCGGGTCACCCACGTCTCGACCGGCGGTGGAGCGTCGCTCGAGCTGGTCGAGGGCAAGGCGCTGCCTGGCGTGGAGGCGCTGGGATGACCCGAACGCCGCTGATCGCCGGCAACTGGAAGATGTACAAGACCCGCCGGGAGGCGGAGGAGTTCGTGCGCGCGCTCCTGCCGAAGATCTCGGGCGCGAGCGCCGACATCGGCATCTGCGCTCCGTTCACCGCGCTGGCCTCGCTGGTCGAGGAAACGCGCGGCAGCGGGGTCGCCGTCTACGCCCAGAACATGCACGAGGAGCCCGAGGGTGCCTTCACCGGCGAGATCTCGGCGCGGATGCTCACCGACCTCGACGTCACCGGCGTCGTGCTCGGGCACTCCGAGCGCCGCGAGCTGTTTTGCGAGACCGACAAGCACCTGGCGCTCAAGGTCTCCGTCGCGCTGGAAGCGGGCCTGCAGCCGATCCTCTGCGTCGGCGAGACCGAGGCCGAGCGGGAGGCGGGCGACACGCAACGCAAGCTGCGCCACCAGGTCCAGGAGGGCCTGCGCGACGTCGATGACGCGCGCCTCGCCGAGGTCGTGATCGCCTACGAGCCGATCTGGGCCATCGGCACGGGCGCGGTCGCCACGCCCGAGCAGGCCCAGGAGGCGATCGCCTTCGTGCGCGCGCTCGTGGGCGACCGGGCGCCCGAGCAGGCCGAGCAGGTCCGCATCCTCTACGGAGGCTCGTGCAAGCCGGACAACGCGGGCGAGCTCGTCTGCCTGCCCGACGTCGACGGCGCGCTGGTTGGTGGCGCCTCGCTCGAGGTCGACTCGTTCACGGCCATCGTCGTCGCGGCATGAGCCTGCCGGTTCCCGCGGTGTGCCTCGTCGTCCTCGACGGCTGGGGCCTCGCGCCCGACGGCCCGGGCAACGCGATCTCGCTCGCGGACACGCCGGTGTTCGACGACCTGTGGGCGCGCTACCCGCACACCGAACTCAACGCCACCGGCACGGCCGTCGGCCTGCCCGAGGGCCAGATGGGCAACTCGGAGGTCGGGCACCTCAACCTCGGGGCGGGGTCCGTGGTCAAGCAGGACCTGACGCGAATCGACGAGGCCGTCCACGACGGGTCGATCAACCGGAACGAGGTGCTCGTCGAGGCGTTCTCGAACGCCGAGCGCGTGCACCTGATCGGCCTCGTCTCCGACGGCGGCGTGCACTCGGGCTGGGAGCACCTCCGGGCGCTGATCGAGATGGGCGGCCAGCTCGGCGCGCCCGACGTGGTCGTCCACGCGTTCACCGACGGCCGCGACGCCTCGCCCACCGGCGGGGCCGGCTACCTCGAGGCGGTCGAGGGATGGTGCCGCGGGGCCGGCAACGCCCGCGTCGGCTCGGTGGTGGGCCGCTACTTCGCGATGGACCGCGACAAGCGATGGGACCGCACCCAGCGCGCCTACGACCTCATCGTGCACGGCGAGGCGCCGTTTGCGGCCGACACCGGCGTCGAGGCGGTCAAGCACGCCTACGGCCGCGACGAGACCGATGAGTTCGTCTCGCCCACGCTGGTGGGCGGCGAGGCGCGCGTCCGCGACCAGGACTCGATCGTCTGCTTCAACTTCCGCCCCGACCGGATGCGGCAAATCGTGCGGGCGCTGGCCGAGCCGCAGTCGGAGTTCCGCAAGATCGACCGCGGCGGTCGCGCCCCGTTCGAGCGCCTCGTGACCATGGCGTCCTACGAGGAGGACTGGACCTACCCGGTCGCCTTCCCGCCCAAGCGGCCCGGCGCGACGCTGCCCGCCGTGCTCTCCGAGCGCGGCGTGCACCAGCTCCACGTCGCCGAGACCGAGAAGTACGCCCACGTCACGTACTTCTTCAACGGAGGCGACGAGGAGCCCCAGGAGGGCGAGGACCGCGAGCTCGTGCCCTCGCCGCGAGACGTCCCCACCTACGACCACAAGCCGGAGATGAGCGCCCGGGAGGCGGCGGAGACGTTCGTCCGCCACTGGCAGGACAACGGCTACGGCTTCGGGATCATCAACTTCGCCAACCCGGACATGGTCGGCCATACGGGCGTGATCGAGGCGGCCGTGACGGCGGTCGAGACCGTCGACGCGTGCCTGGGCGAGGTGGTCGAGGCGGTCCAGGGCTCCGGCGGCGCCTGCCTGATCACCGCCGATCACGGCAACTGCGACCACATGCTCAACGAGGACGGGTCGCCCAGCACCGCCCACTCGGTCAACCCGGTGCCGCTCATCGTCACCGTCGAAGCGCTGGCGCTCCGCGGCGGCGGCGTCCTCGCCGACGTCGCGCCCACCGTGCTGGCGCTCTTGGGCCAGGAGCAGCCGGCGGGGATGACCGGCACCCCGCTGATAGCCTAGTTGCGCGTGCAAGTAGCTAGCGCGCCCCTCACCGAGACCGAGCTTGCCGCGTGGCGGGGCTTCATGCGCGCGCACGCCGCAGTCGTCAAGCAGCTCGACGCCGAGCTCGAGGCCCACTACGGCCTGCCGCTGAGCTCCTACGACGTGCTCGCGACCCTGGCCGCGCGCCCGGACGGGCGGATGCGGATGTGCGACCTCGCCGACGCCGTGGCCCTCAGCCGTAGCGGCCTGACCCGCCTCGTCGACCGCCTCCAGCGCGAGCGCCTCATGGCCCGGGCCCAATGCGCCCACGACGCCCGCGGCGCCTTCGCCGTGCTCACCAAGGCTGGGCGCGAGCGCCTCCAGGAAGCCGAGTCGCGGCATCGCGAGGGCCTCCGGCGCCGTTTCCTGGGCCACTTCTCGGACGACGAGCTGCGCCAGCTGGCGCGCTGCTTCGGCCGCTTAGACTTGACACATGGCGACTGAGATTTATACTGGGTAGCGCCATAAGACTTTGTGCCAAGGAGGTATCACACATGGCGCTTATTCGATGGGAGCCGGCGCGGGAGATCAACTCCCTCCAGTCCGAGATGAACCGGCTCTTCAACACGTTCTTCGACACCCCCACCGGGTCGGCCGGGAACGGCGGCACGCGCCGCTGGCTGCCGGCGATGGACCTGGTCGAGACCGACGACCACTTCGTCCTGCGCGCTGACCTGCCCGGGCTCTCCGAGGGCGACGTCAACCTCGAGCTCGAGGACAACGTCCTCACCGTGTCCGGCGAGCGCAAGGCCGAGCACGAGAGCCGCAAGGAGGGCTACTACCGCATCGAGCGGGCGTCCGGCAGCTTCCAGCGCTCGCTGACGCTGCCCGAGGGCGTCAACGCCGACGGCATCGAGGCGTCCTTCGACAAGGGCGTGCTCGAGGTGCGGATCCCCAAGCCCGAGGAGCGCAAGCCGCGCAAGGTCGCCATCAGCGTCGGCGGCGGCGAGCAGAAGACGATCGAGGGCTCCGAGAGCACCTCGTGACACCGTGGGTCGGGCGAAGCCCGACCCGACTAGGCTGAGCGGGCGTTTGGACGGCCCGCTGCACATCTCGCAGGTCGACCCCGGTTCGCAGGCGCGGACCGGGGTCGTTCGTACCGCCCACGGGGACGTCCGCACGCCGGCGTTCGTCCCGCTGGCGACCAAGGGCGCCGTGCGCGGGCTCGAGCCCGGCGAGGTTGCCGCGCTCGGCTACGACATGGTGCTCGGCAACACCTTCCACCTCATGCTCGAGCCCGGGGCCGAGCTCGTGCAGCGCATGGGCGGCCTGCACCGCTTCATGCGCTGGGACCGGCCGATCGTCACCGACTCCGGCGGCTTCCAGGTCTTTTCCATGGGCCACGGCAACGTGGCCGACGAGATCAAGGGCCGCAACGCGCCCGCCGGGCGCGAGGGGGCCATCCTGGCCATCGAGGAGGCCGGCGTGCGGTTTCGCTCCTACGTCGACGGGGCCGAGCGGTTCATGGGCCCGGAGGAGTCCATGGCGGTGCAGGCGGCGCTGGGCAGCGACATCGCGCTCGCCTTCGACGAGTGCACGCCGTTCCACGCCAGTCGCGACTACACCGCGCGGTCGACCGAGCGCACGCACCGCTGGCTCGAGCGCTGCCTGCTCTGGCACGCCCAGCACGGCCCGCCGGGGCAGCTCGTCTACGGCATCGTCCAGGGCGGCGTCTACGAGGACCTTCGCTCCGAGTCGGCGGCCACCGTCGCGGCCAGCGGCTCCGACGGCATCGCCATCGGCGGCTCGCTCGGCCGCGACAAGGCGCAGATGTACGAGGTGGTGGGGTGGACCACCGCGGTGCTGCCGGACGACCGCCCGCGCCACCTGCTCGGGGTTGGCGACGTCGACGACCTGCTGCGCGGCGTCGAGCTGGGGATCGACACCTTCGACTGCGCCATGCCGACCCGGCTCGGCCGCCACGGCGTAGCGGTCGTGCCCGAGCCCGGGCTGCGCTGGCGTACCGACCTGGCCAAGGGGCGCTTCAAGGACGATGCCGAGCCGATCCTCGATGGCTGCCCCTGCCCGGCGTGCGCGGGAAGCTACTCGCGCGCGTACCTGCGCCACCTGCTCAAGGTGGGCGACCTGCTCGCCCAGCGCCTGGTGACGCTGCACAACCTGGTGTTCGTGGGGGGCCTGATGGCCGACCTGCGCGACGCGATCGCCGAGAGCCGTTTTGCCGAGGTCGCCGAGGGGTTCAGACGGGGCTCTGCGCCCGCGCACGGGCGCGCTCGTTCAGGCGCCTGATCACGTCGAACACCCCCCGTCGCGCCATGCCCAGCTCCACCAGGCGCTGGAACGCGCCCGGGACGAGCAGGGGCGCCAGGATCCACGGCGGGTGGTACACGCGGCGCGCGCGGCGCTCGATGCCCCGGACGATCGCCTCGCCCGCCTTGCTCACCGGCGCCGGCCGGCCGAACGCCGTGCCGGCGTTGGCGAGCTCCTCGTCGCCGAGGACGTCGTCCTCCTCGGGCGCTCGCACCATGTCGGTGTCGATGAAGCCGAAGTAGCCGCAGCCCACCCCGACGCCGCAGGGGCGCATCTCCATGCGCAGCGCGTCGGCGAAGCCCTCGACGCCGGCCTTGGCGGCGTTGTAGTGGCCGATGACCGGCGCGTGGATCGCCGCGGCCAGCGACGCGATCGGCAACACGTAGCCCTTGCGTTCGATCACGTGCGGAAGCGCAGTGCGGATCGTGCGCCAGACCCCGAGGAGGTTGACCTCGATCGTGCGCTCGAAGGCGTCGGGCTCGATCGTCTCGATCGGTCCCCAGGGCGCGATGCCGGCGTTGGCGATGACGACGTCGATGCCGCCCAGCTGGTCGGCGGTGCCGGTGACGGCGGCGCGCAGGGCGTCCCAGTCGGTGACGTCGCATTCGAACCAGGCCGTCTCGACCGGCAGGTCGGCGGCCAGCGCCTCGATCCGCTCAGGCTCGAGCCCGGCGAGGCCGAGCTTCATCCCCTTCGCGGCGAGCTGGCGCGCGGTCTCGGCCCCGATGCCGCGCGCCGGGCCGGTGATCAGGGCGACCCGGCCGGAGAGCTGGTAGCGCGGCTCGGCCATGTCGGGGCAACCTACCGTCTCACGCACGCGCGGCGCCCGACGTTGGATGGGGGCCATGACGATCCCTCAGCGTGTCGCCCGACTTCCCTGGCCCCAGCTGCACGAGGCGCTTGACGCCCAAGGCTTTGCCCAGACGCCGGCGGTGCTCACGGCCGGCGAGTGCCGCGAGCTGCGCGGGCTCTACGAGACCGGCAGCTTCCGCAGCACGATCACGATGGCCCGCCACCGCTTCGGCGAGGGCGAGTACCGGTACTTCGATCATCCGCTGCCGCATGCCGTCGCGCAGCTGCGCGAGGCGTTCTACCCGCCGCTCGCGGAGGCAGCGAACCGCTGGGCCGAGCGGCTCGGCGAGGAAACGCGCTACCCGGACCGGCTGTCGGACTTCCTACGCGCCTGTCACCGGGCGGGCCAGAAGCGGCCCACGCCGCTGATGCTGCGCTACCGGGCGGGGGACTGGAACGCCCTGCACCAGGACCTCTACGGCGAGGTGGCGTTCCCCTTTCAGGTCGTGACCGTGCTGGACCGGCCGGGGACGGACTTTCAGGGCGGCGAGTTCGTGCTGCTCGAGCAGCGCCCCCGTGCGCAGAGCCGCGCGCACGTCCTCCACCTGCGGCGCGGCGCGTTCGTGATCTTCACCACCCGCCAGCGACCGGTGCAGGGCAGTCGCGGCTCCTACCGGGCCGCAATGCGCCACGGAGTGAGCACGCTGACCGACGGCGAGCGAACGACGCTCGGCGTGATCTTCCACGACGCCGCCTAGCGCGTGTTGTCGTCGACGAGCTGATGGAGCTGGTCGACGAGCGTGTTGACGTCGCGGCCGTCGACCGGGGTGAGCTTGACCTGGTTGGACTGGCTGGCGAGCACCACGATCGCCGCCACCCCGCCGCCGATGACCAGTAGCAAGAGCAGCAGCGCCAGCCAGCGCCGGCCGCGGCGGCGCTGCGGCTGCTCGCGGCGGCGGGCGGCGATGGCGGCGTCGGGGTCGCGGTCACGGCGGCTCGGGGGCACGACCGGCTCGACGGGCGGGCGCGCCTGACGCGGCGAGCGCGGGCGCACGGCCGCGGCCGTGCGGGGGTCGTCCGAGGGCAGCATGCGCGTCGCCGCGGTGGCGTCCTCCTCGGCGAGCATGCGCGTCGCCGCGGTGGCTTCGGCACGGTCCGGGAACACGCCCCGGAGGCCCTCGCCCAAAGCGGTCGCCATCTCGGGCGCGCTGGCGTAGCGCTGGGAGGGCTCGAGCGCCAGCGCGAGTTCGACGGCCGCCGCCAGCGCCGGCGAAACGCCCGGCACCAGCTCGTCCAGCGGCCGCGGCGGCTCGTTCTGCTGCTTGAACGCCAGCTCGGTCAGCGACGTCGCCTCGTAGGGGAGACGGCCGGACGCCAGCTGGTAGGTCACGACGCCGAGCGCGTAGAGGTCGGCGGCGGGCCCGGCCACCTCGCCGCGCGCCTGCTCGGGCGCGAGGTAGGCGGCGGTGCCGAGGACCGACCCCACCTGGGTGATGCTCGACTGCTCGGCCGCCTTGGCGATGCCGAAGTCCGCGAGCTTGACGATTCCGTCGCCCGAGACCATGAGGTTCCCGGGCTTGACGTCGCGATGGACGACGCCGTGGCGGTGGGCGTGGTCGAGGCCGCGGCAGGCCTGCACCGCGACGTCGACGACCTGGTCGGGCGGCATCGGGCCGTCGTCGCGCAGGATCTCCGCGCAGGAGCGGCCGGCGACGAACTCCATGACGATGAAGTGGCGGCCGCTGGGCTCGTCGAAGCCGAAGTCGAAGACCTGGACGATGTTGGGGTGCACGAGGCGAGCGGCGGCCAGCGCCTCGCGGCGGAACCGCGAGACGAACGAGGGGTCGTCGGCGAGGTGCTCGGCCAGGAGCTTGATCGCCACCGCCCGCTCGAGCCGCTCGTCGAACGCGAGCTGCACGGTCGACATGCCGCCGACCCCGAGCCGGCGCTCGAGGCGGTAGCGGCCGGCGATGCGCTGCTCGCTCACGGCGCCTGCGTCCCGCCGCTGCCGTCGCCGCTCGTGTCGGTCCCGCCGCCTTGGCCGTTGCCGTTGCCGTTGCCGTTGTCGCCGCCGCTGGTGTCGGTCTGCTGGGTCTCCGTGGGCTGTGTCTCGGTCGGCTGGGTTTCGGTGGTGGACTCCGTGCTCGCCGTCGACTCGGTGGTCGCGGTCTCGGTGGACTCGGTGCTCTCCGTCGACTCGGTCGTGGCGGTCGTCTCGGGCTTGTTGTCCGCGCACTCGGTTGCCGCGGCGGCGCGCAGGCGGGCGATCCCCTGCTCGAGGTCCGCCCGCAGCTTGCTGTCCACGCTGCCCGGCAGCTGCTGCACGTGCGTCTCGGCACGATCGACCGCCGCCGCGGCACGGCTGCAGCGACCGTCGCCCGAGGCCCCGGACGCCGCATCGATGTTCTGGTTGATTGCGGCGGCGTCGTCGCCCGGGATGAGCTTCGACGTATCTCCGCAGGACACCAGAAACGCGGCGAGGAGGCCGAGGGCGCAGGGAACCAGGACTCGGAGGGTTCTGCCCATCGGCCGCCTCATGCTAGAAGCCTCGCGGAGGTCACTGGCCGTATTGCAGCCGCTCGGCCAGCGACTCGGGGAGATCGGCCGCACGGATCGCCGCCGCGGCCGCGCCGATGTCGTACGGGACCCGTCGCCAGCGGGCGATCCACTCGTCGGTGTCGAGCACGAGCCATGCTGCGCGGGGGTCGCCGTCGCGCGGCTGTCCCACCGAGCCCGGGTTGAGCAGCCACTCGCCGCTCGCGACCTGGAGCTCGGCGCCCGCGCCGCGAATTTCACCGTTGATCGGCGCGCCCTCGTCGCGGCCGAAGGCCAGGGCGACATGCGAGTGGCCGATGAGGCAAACCCGGTGCCGCTGGGCGTCGAGGCACAGGTCGGCCTGGAGCGATGACAGCACGTACTCCCACACCGGGTCGCGCGGGCTGGCGTGGTACAGGCCGACGACCTGGTGGACGTCCGCGGGCTCGAGCTCCCCGAGGAACCCGAGGTTGCGCTCGGCGATGTTCTCGCGCGTCCATTCCGCCGCCAGCGCCGCGCCGCGCGAGAACTCGGTCAGCGGCAGGTCGCCGCGCACGGCGAGGTCGTGGTTGCCAACCAGGCAAAGATTGGCCTCCGCGCGGGCCATCTCGACGCACGCGTCGGGGTCGGCGCCGTACCCCACGAGGTCGCCCAGGCACCAGACGGCGTCGGGCTTTACCGTGCGGACGTCGTCGAGTACGGCCTCGAGGGCCTGCCGATTGCCGTGGATGTCGGAGATGATGGCGACGCGCATGTAGTGTCAGGCCGCGTGGATCGGGGACTCCGGCGCGTTTCGCTCGCGCTCGTCGCGGCCGTCGTGGTGGCCGAGGCCGCCGTCCTGTTGCTCCGGCCGCGCAGCGGGATCATCGACCCGGCCCAGGTGAGCGTCACATCGTATTTCAGCCGGGCGCAGATCGACCGTGCGCGGGACTTCCGGCGGCCAAACCTGGCCCTGTTCGCGCTGTCGCTGGGCGTGGAGGCAGGCGTGCTCGTGCTCGTGCTGCGGCGGCCGCCGAGGTTCGTGCGCGCCCCCGACCGCCCGTTGCTGCGCGCGGCCGCCGCCGGCGCCGCCCTGACGGCCGCGCTGAGTGTGGCGGGGCTGCCGATCGGTGCCGTCCTGCGCCAGCGGTCGGTCGACGTCGGACTGACGACCCAGTCCTGGGGCGGTTGGGCGGTCGACCAGGTCAAGGCGCTGGGGATAGGAGCGGCGCTGTCGGCCGGCGGTGGGCTGCTGTTCGTGGCGCTCGTCCGGCGGATGCCGCGCTGGTGGTGGGCGGCGGCGTCGGGCGCGGTGGTGGTCCTGGGCGCGGCGTTCCTGTTCGCCGGGCCGGTGCTGCTCGACCCGATCTTCAACAAGTTCACGCCGCTGCCCGAGGGGCGCACGCGTGCGACCGTGCTCGAGCTGGCGCACAAGGCCGGCGTCAAGGTAGGGCAGGTCTACGAGGTCGATGCGTCGCGGCGCACGACCGCGGCCAACGCCTACGTCACCGGCCTGGGGGCCACCAAGCGGGTGGTGATCTACGACACCCTGCTCAAGGACTTCTCGCCGGAGGAGGTCGACCTCGTCGTCGCCCACGAGCTCGGCCACGTGCACTACTCCGACGTGCCGCGCAGCCTGCTGTTCCTGCTCGTCGTCGCGCCCGTGTCGCTGTACGCGGCCAAGCAGCTGATCGAGGCCTGGCTGCCCGATCCCGCCGCGCGCCGCACGGCGCTGGTGGTGCCGGCGGGAGCGCTCGCGCTCGGCATCGTGGCGTTCGGGGTCTCGACCGTCTCCAACCAGCTCTCGCGGGCCATCGAGGCACGCGCGGACACCTACGCGCTGCAGCTCACGCACGCCCCCGATCCGTTCATCGGCTTCGAGCGCCGCATCACGGTGCAGAACGTCGCCGACCCGGACCCGCCCGGCTGGCTTACCTTCCTGATCGCCACCCACCCGCCGACGGTGGAGCGCATCGGCGCCGGCGTGGCGTTTCAGCGCGGCGAGGGGGCCGGCCTTACTGATCGCCCTCGGGCGGCGCCGGGCCCTGACCTGGCTCCCCGAACTCCGGAAGGTTCTTGATCCCCTCGCGGGTGCGCCACTTGGAGTAGTTGTCCTCCATCGCGTCGATGAGCTCGCGCATGAACGTGGCCGAGATGTTCAGGCGCGTGACCACCACGCCGGGGATCTCTTCGTCCTCGACCTCGTGGTCGACCCGGGCGAAGGTGATCGTGAACTCGTAGTCCGAGTGGCTGACGTTCGCGAAGTTCGCGTAGACACCGGCCATCATCTCGGGCGAGAAGTGGATGTTGATGTGGCGGTCGCCGCCCTGGCGCTCGTCGTCGGTCATCGCGCCTTAGTATCGCGCACGGCCGGGAAGCGGCGTGGTGGGGCGGTCGAGCGTGCGAGAGGCCGTGCCAGCGCACTCGGGATGTCGAGGATCCGCCCTGCGGCACGCTAGATCTGAATCGGCGACGGATGCGGGTCTGCCGTGGCCCCGTCCCGAGGGCGAAGGGCGTGGAGTCTTCCATCCCGTTCCCGAGTCCGGCGCTACGTGGACGCCCCGACGTGTCCCGCCAGGACTTTGGGTGCTGGCGCCGATGCCGCGAAGGCGGCACGCATGCAGGCTTGTCGACACACCGATGACAGCAGGTCGCGAAACGACCACGGCGGTCAACAGGAGGCGATGACGATGTCTCAGGCACTGCCCGGACTCATGTCCCACCATGCAGGACTCGGAACGGACCCAGGTCGCGACCCGACCCGCGAGCGCCTCGCCCCGCTGCTGAGCGAGGCGCGGGCCAGCACCCCGCGCCGGCGCCGGCTGGCGCTGCGCGTGCGGCTGCCGCGGCGCGCACGCGGCCTTCGGGGCGCGTGGTCGTGATGCCGACCCACATGGGCTGAGCAGGCGATGTCGCTGCGCACGGCTACCCGGATATCGGCGGCGCCACCCGAAGCCGCGAGAAGCGCGCCGCGGCGGCGGCCCGAGCGGCCTTTCCCGAGACGCGCAGCTTGGCGTAGATGTTGGAGAGGTGGCGCTCCACGGTCCGGGTGCTCAGATATAGCCGCGCCGCGATCTCCTCGTTGCTGAGACCTTCGGCGACCAGCGCTAGCACTTCGTACTCGCGACGGCTGAGCTCGGCGATGTCCTCGTCCGCCGGCGGCTCGTCGGCGGTGCCGAGGAATCCGTGCAGCTCGGCGCGAAACTGCGCCCACGCAGGCTCGTCCGGAAGCAGGATGTGGTTGCGGCCCTCGATCCCGACGAAGCGCGCACCGGGGATCAGCGTGGCCAGAAGACGCCCCTCCGAGAAGGGCACCAGGGCGTCGTCCCGCGGGTGCACGACAAGGGTAGGCGCGGTCACGCGCGGCGCCTCGCCGGTGACCTCGTCATTGTTGCGGGCGTGGCGGATGCGCAGCGCGGTCTGTGGATCGGTCGTCACCCGCTGCAGCTCGTCGAACCACTCCATCTGCGCGGGGCTTGCGTCGGGGATGAAGAGCGTCGTGAACAATCGGCGAAACGCCGGCTGGTTCTGCCCCCATCCCATGCGGATGAGCGAGTTCATCAGGTCCGCGTGCTCGCGCGCCGACGTCGAGGGATCCCGCATGAGCCGGCCGCGGGCGTACGTCGCGTACAGGACCAGGCGGGAGACGCGCTCGCCATGGCGCGCGGCGTACACGACCGCGAGCGGCCCGCCCTGCGAGATGCCGAGGAGGTCGAACTGCGTGAGCCCGGCGGCGTCGACAACGGTTTCCAGGTCTCCCACCCGCGCCTCGAGCGAGACGTCCTCGACATCCCGATCCGAGAGGCCGCAGCCGCGCTCGTCGTACCTGACCACCGTATGCCCCTGGCTCAGTCCCTCGAGCCAGTGCCGCCACAGCGGGCTGTCCCAGTCGAACTCGAGATGGGTGAGCCAGGTCGCGGTGCGCACGAGCGGGGGTCCCGACCCGTGGATCGCGTAGGCGAGGCGCGTCCCATCGGGCGCGGTGCAGAAGCGGACTTCCTGTTTCACGGGGAATCGCCGTAGCGCCGCACGGCGCTCGAGGTCATGCGGTCAGTATCGCGCTTGCGTGCTCCAGAGCGGGGCCGAGACAGCCCGCCTAGTTTGCCCGGCTGGAGGACCTACCCCTGCCGGAGCGCGGCGCGTTCGGCGAGCAGCGCTGCTACGTGGGGGGCGGTCCCCAGCGCGAACAATCCCCCGAGCGTAAGGCAGAGAGCGGGATACCCGCCGGCGGCCAGCGCCGCGCCGCCGACAGCCCCGCCCAGCAGGTAGCCGAGCTGACCTGTGGATGCTCTCACGCCCATCACGGCAAGCCTCCGCTCCGGGGTTACGTAGAGCGCGAAGGTGCTGCCGGCGACGGTGCGCGTGCATGCGACGAGCACCAGCAGGGTGAAGGTCGCCGCGCTCACAACAGGTCCGGGTCGCACGGTGCCGAAGATCGCCGTGATCGCGGCTGCGCTAAGCCCCAGCACGACCAACAGCTCGCGCGCGGAGCCGGACAGCCAGCGGCGGGCCAGGAAGTTGCCGGGGAACGCGGCGATCGCGGCCGCGCCCAGGAGCAGGCCGACCTTGCCGGGTGCCAGGTTGTAGGACTCGACCAGCAGCGCACCCGCGTACACGAGCGCCCCGCCCCAGCCCGCGTAGCTGAGCAGCTCGCCGATGGTCCAGCCGGCGAGCTTCGCGTCCCAGCGAAGCGGGTAGGCGCGCGGCGCTCGAGTGCTGGCGCGCCGCTCGCGGGGACGGGAGCCGACGGCCGCGAGGCCGGCTACGCCGGCCATGAGCGGGACGCCGAGCCAGGCGTAGCGCCACCCGAGATCCGCAGTCATCCCGATCAGCGGCATGCCGGCGACCCAGGACGCCGGCTGGC
This sequence comes from Solirubrobacteraceae bacterium, assembly GCA_045805605.1. Classification (GTDB taxonomy): domain Bacteria; phylum Actinomycetota; class Thermoleophilia; order Solirubrobacterales; family Solirubrobacteraceae; genus DATBDE01. The sequence continues at coordinate 10,988 of JBJMKX010000066.1, read as the reverse complement.
CGAGCGACGCCCACGCCAGCGTCGCGGCGCGGCGCTCCGGCGGCGCCCAGGAGGCCGCCGCGGTGAGCCCGCCCGAGATGAGAAGTCCGGTGGCGGTGCCGACGGCCACCTGGGCCGCGGCCAGCGCGATGAGGCTAGGGGCCGCCGCGCTGGCCACGGAGCCGAGGAGGAGGAGGGCGTTGCCGGCCAGGAGCAGCCTGCGAAGCCCGACTCGCCGGCCGACGAGCACGACTGCGAGCGCGACGATGCCACCGACGAGTCCCACCAGGGTCCGCAGCTGGCCGGCGGCGGCAGTCGAGACGCCGAAGTCGCGCGCAACGTCGGGCAGGATCGGGCTCAGCGTCAGGAGGCCCGCCTGCGCGGCGAACAGGCAGGCGAATGCGGCGTTGCCCGCCGATACCGGCGAGCGCATCGGACCCTGGGCACGGTGGCGAGCTGCTGCAAACCACGCGAGCTGCGCTTGTCGGGGCTGGGCCGGGGTGTGGCTGCGGGAGGCAATCATCACCGTGACCTCACGCCTCCGCCAGGAGCATCGCGCGGTGACGCCTGAGCCGGTCCACCACCGCCGTGGTCGATCGGAACGGATTCGCCACCACGACGCCGTCGCGGATCGTGATCACGGCGACGATCTCGCCGTTCAGCTCCCCCGCGAGCGCGTCCCCGCCCGGGGCCTGCGAGCTGTCGAGCGCCTCCACGCCCCCGACGGCGATGGTGCCACGGGGTTGCGACCCGCTCCGCGTTGAATCCGTTCGAACGTCCTTCGTGAGCATGTGTCGAAGTTAGGCCCGGCGAGGCTCCGGGACATCGGCGCCATCCCCCAACTTGGTGGGTACGTGGTGGCGGGGTTCACGTAGCCGGACGGCCCCACTCACCCCCCGGCATGCGGCTGCCTAAGGCCCAGAACTGCCTGATCGACCGATGTGCGGCCCCCGGCCTTAGCTGTTGAGTTCGCGGCATGCCGACCACCCCCACCCTTGCCCGTCCCGCGGCCAGGCACAGCGCTCCGACGTTGTTCGCGTCGGCCACTGTGCCGCCCGGGTGCGGTACGGCTCCGGAGACGGGGTCGTTCGCCCCGTAAGCGGCCGGATGCTCGCGACGATGCTCTTCACCGACATCGTCGGCTCGACCGGGCGCGCGGCCGAGCTCGGCGATCGCCGCTGGGGCGAGCTGCGCGCTCAGTTCAACCGACTGGTCGGATGCGATCTGGGGCGTCACCGCGGGCGGCTCGTGAAGTCGGACGCGAGCGACCCGGGTCGAGCGTCTCGGCCTGACGGAGCGCGAGCTGGCGGTGCTCGAGCTCGTCGGCCGCGGGATGACCAACCGGCAGATCGGCGAGCAGCTCTTCATGGCTCCCAAGACCGCGAGCGTGCACGTGTCGCGGATCCTCACCAAGCTCGAGGTGAGCTCGCGCGTCGAGGCGGCCACTGCCGCGCAGCGCCTCGGCCTCGTTCCCTGACCTACCATCCGGACCGTGCGGATCCTCGTCGTGGCGGTCGGCCGGCTCAAACCGCCGTTCGCGGACGACGTCCAGCACTACCAGCGCCTGATCGCCGGCCACGCGCGGCTCGAGCTCGTCGAGGTCAAGGAGTCGGATCGGGTCGAGCGCCGCATCCCCGACCGCGCCTTCGTCTCGCTCCTCGATCGCGACGGGGAGGCGCTCGACTCCGAGGCGTTCGCCCGCTGGCTCGAGGAACGCCGCCGCAGCGGGCGCGACGTGTGCTTCGTGATCGGCGGTCACCTCGGCCTGGAGCTCGACCACACCGACCATCGGCTGTCGTTCGGCCCGCTCACGCTGCCCTACCAGCTCGCGCGCGTAGTGCTGCTCGAGCAGATCTATCGCGCGCACAAGATCCTCGCCCGCGAGCCCTACCACTACTGATGGAAGAGCGCGAGATCCGCCACTTCGTGCGCCGCATGGCCACGCTGTTCGCGCTCATCGCCGCGCTGCTGCTGTTCGGGACGGTCGCGCTCAGCCTGTCCGAGGGCCGGGACCTGTGGGACAGCTTCGTCTGGGCGCTGGACATCGTGGCCACGGTCGGTTCGATTCAGGCCCCGACCGATACCGCGGGCGAGATCACCAAGGTCGTCCTGATCGTTCTGGGCGTGGGTACGCTCTTCTACGCCCTCGTCTCGCTGACCGAGTTCTTCGTGGCCGGGCACCTGTCCGGCCTCCTCGAGCGGCGACGCACCCGACGCATGATCGACTCGCTGACCGACCACTACGTGATCTGCGGCTTCGGCCGTGTCGGCCGCCAGGTGGCGCGCGACCTGTCGGCCGCCGAAGCCAAGTACGTCGTGGTCGACCCCAACCCGGACAACCGCCAGCGGGCGCAGGCGGTGGGCGTGCGCTTCCTCGAGGGCGCCCCCTCGGAGGACGAGCTGCTGCGCGCCGCGGGGATCGAGCGGGCGCGTGCGGTGGTCGCGTGCGTGGACGACGACGCCGAGAACATCGTCATCACCCTCAGCGCGCGGGAGCTGGCGCCCGACGTGAAGGTCATCGCCCGCGCGAGCGCCGAGGACGCGGAGAAGAAGCTCCTGCGCGCGGGCGCCGATCGGGTGATCTCGCCGTACAAGACGTCGGGCCACGAGATGGCCCGCCTCGCGCTGCACCCGAACGTTTCCGGCGCCGTCGACCTGGCCCCCGAGTACCGCATGGAGGAGATCGAGGTGACCGAGGGCTGCCCGGGCAGCGGCCGCAGCATCGGTGACGTCCGTGGCGGGGCGGTCATCGTCGCGCTGCGGCGGCCCGACGGGCACTTCGTCGCCCAGCCGCCCCCCGAGACGACGCTCGGTGACGGCGACGTCGTCGTGGCGATGGGCACGGAGCGGACGATGAGCCGGCTGGAGGCGCTGTTCGAGCCCGACGGCGCCGCCGCATCGCGGGCATGAACCCGCTTGCCGACCTGCGCGCCGCGGTGGAGGCGGCGGCGGCCCGCGTGCGCGGTCAGGACCCTCCGGCCGGGGCGGCGCCTACGCTCGAGCGCCCGCCCAAGGTCGAGTTCGGCGACTACTCGACCAACGCGGCGATGCTGCTCGCGCCCGTGCTCGGCGAGCCGCCGCGCCTGATCGCCGAGCGGCTGGGGGACGAGCTGCGCGCCCACCTCGACGGCGCGCTCGAGCGGGTCGAGGTCGCCGGCCCGGGCTTTTTGAACCTGTTCCTCTCCGACGATTGGTTCCGCGAGGCGCTCGGTGGTGTCCTGGGGGCGGGCGACGGCTACGGGGCGGGCAGCGCGGAGGTGGCCGAGCGCATCCTCGTCGAGTTCGTCTCGGCCAACCCGACCGGCCCGACGACCGCCGCGTCGGGCCGCAACGCCGCCTACGGCGACGCGCTGGCGCGGTTGCTCGAGCTCGCCGGGCACACGGTGCAGCGCGAGTACTACGTCAACGACTACGGCACCCAGGTGCGCCTGCTGGGCGAGTCGATCCGTGCACGCGCGCGCGGCGAGCCGGTTGCCGAGGGCGGCTACGAGGGGGACTACGTCGCCGATCTGGCGCGGCGCATTCCCGAGGCCGCCGACGGGGACGTCGACACGGTCGCACGCGCCGGCGTGGACCTGCTGCTGGAGGACATCCGGTCCACTCTGCACCGCTTCCGGGTCGACTTCGACACCTGGTTCTCGGAGGCGTCGTTGCACGAGGGCTCGCCATCGCCCGTCGACCGCGGGTTCGCGGCGCTCGAGGAGCACGGGGTGGTCTACCGCCACGAGGGCGCCCTGTGGCTCCGCTCGAGCGCGTTCGGCGACGAGAAGGACCGCGTGCTCGAGCGTGCGACCGGCGAGCACACCTACCTCGCTTCGGACGTGGCCTACCACCAGCACAAGCGCGCCCGCGGCTTCGACCGGCTCATCGACGTCTGGGGGGCCGACCACCACGGCTACGTCCGGCGGACGAAGGCGCACTTCGAGGCGCTGGGCGGCGACCCGGACCGCCTCGAGCTCGTGATCATGCAGTTCGTCCACGTGGTCGAGCGCGGCGAGCGGGCATCGATGTCCAAGCGCCGGGGCGAGTTCGTGACCCTCGACGAGCTCATGGACCAGATCGGGGTCGACGCGGCCCGGTGGTTCCTGTTGCATCGGTCGCACGACCGCACCGTCGAGCTCGATCTCGACCTCGCCCGGGAGCAGTCGGCCGAGAACCCCGTCTACTACGTCCAGTACGCGCACGCGCGGATCGCCTCGATGCTGCGCAAGGCCGGGTCGGAGCGCGTGACGGTGGCCCTCGACGGACCGCTCGGCGAGGCGCCGCTGCATCCGGCCGAGCGCGGGCTGGTCAAGCGCCTTATCGCCTTCCCGTTCGAGGCGGCCGAGGCGACCGAGCGGCGCGAGCCGCACCGCATCGCCACCTACGCGCTCGAGCTGGCCCAGGACTTCACGGTCTTCTACCGCGACTGTCAGGTGGTGGGCGTAGAGCCGGAGACGCTCGAGAACCAGCGCATCGCCTTGTCGGTGGCGGCGCAACGGGTGATCGCCCGCTCGCTCGGCCTCCTGGGCGTGGACGCGCCCGACGCGATGTGAACGGCTACGAGATCTCGACCGATCTCGCCCGGCTCGACGTCGACGTCATCCACGGCTACCTGCGCGAGGCCTACTGGTCGCCGGGCGTGGCGCGCGACGTGGTGGAGCGGTCAATCGCGCGGTCGCTGTGCTTCGGGCTGTACGCCCCGGACGGCGCGCAGGCGGGCTTCGCGCGCGCCGTCACCGACGGGGCGACCTTCGCGTGGATCGCCGACGTGTTCGTGCTCGAGGCGCACCGCGGTCGCGGCCTGGGCGTGTGGCTGATGCAGACCCTGCTCGCGCATCCGGAGCTGCAGGGCCTGCGACGCATCGTGCTGGCAACCAAGGACGCCCACGGGCTGTACGAGCGCTTCGGCTTCGTGCCGTTGCGGACGCCGGAGCGGTGGATGGAGGGATCCGACGGCTCATGGTCGCTCAGATCGAGTAGATGAAGTCGAGCCCGACGTCGTTGAGGAACTTCTGGGCCTCGGCGTTCAGCCGCGTCATCTCCCCGGTGAACACCAGCACGCCCATGACGATCAGGATCACGCCCGAGATCGCCGTCACCCACAGGTAGCGATCGCGCAGCCAGCGAAAGGCGATCGAGGCGCGGTCGAAGGCGATCGCGCACAGCAGGAAAGGGACCGCGAGGCCGAGCGAGTAGAAGGCGAGCAGCACGCCGCCGTGGCCGACGCTGCTCGAGGTCGAGGCCGCGGTGAGGATCGCGCCCAGGGTCGGACCGACGCAGGGAGTCCAGGCCACCGCAAACGCAGCGCCGGCGACGATCGGGCCGCCCGAGCCGGCGCGGCGGATGAGCGCGTCGGGGCGCCACTCCTTGTTGAGCACGGGCACGAACGGCGTCAGCACGAAGAACAGGCCGAGGGCGACGATGAGGGCGCCGGCGATCTTGTCGAGGGTCTGGCGGTGGTCGGCCAGCGTCGACCCGATGCCGGTCGCGGTCATGCCGAGCGCGACGAACATCACCGTGAACGACAGGCAGAAGATGATCGCCGGCAGCAGGATCTTCGACAGGCGGCGCTCGCCGGTCTGCATCTCGGCCACCGACACGCCGCTGACGGCGGACAGGTAGCCGGGCACGAGCGGCAGCACGCAGGGCGAGATGAAGGAGACGAAGCCGACGGCGAAGGCGGCGACGATGGTCGTGTCGGCCTGGGCGCCGGCGAGCATCAGTCCAACCGGGCGAGCTCGCGCTCGACGCGCCGCTCGTCCTCGCCGCTGAGCTCGGCGGGCGGCGGTTCCGCGTCGGCGGGGCCGCGCCTTCGCCAACGGGGAACGAACACGGCCAGCGCAGCAAGCGCGGCCAGCACGAGCGCGGCGGGCACGACGTACACCGCCCAATTGACGCCCTTGTCCGACTGGGGCAGGGCGAGGACGTTGGGCCCGAACTGAGCCACGAGCGCCCGCTTGATCTGCGCCTTGGTCTTCCCCTCCGCGACGAGCTGGCGGATGTAGGCGCGCTCGCGATTGGCCTGCGGCGACTCGGAGACGTTCAGCGGCGTGCCGCAGACCGGGCACATGACCTCGTCCTCGACGTCGCCGAGCGTCGTGCGAGGCGCGGCGGCGAGTGCCGCCGGCGCGGCGAGCGCGACGACGGCGGCGGCAACGAGCAGGATCCTCATGACGACAGCAGGGGGGAGACGCTGCGGTCCAGGAAGCGAGCGTTGAGCTGCCCGCGGCTGACGGCCGTGATCCGGCCCTGTCGGTCGATGACGAACGTCTCCGGGAGCGCGCGGGTGCCGTAGTCCTGGGCGAGGTCGCCGTCGACGTCGCGCAGGCTGGGGAAAGTGACCCCGAACCGGCGCGCGAAGGCGTTGGCGTCGCCGGTCGTGTCGCGGTAGTTGACGCCCAGGACGGTCCCTCCGTGGGAGGCGATCTGCCGCTGCAGCCGCTCGAGCAGCGGGATCTCCGCCTTGCACGGGGTACACCAGGAGGCCCAGAAGTTCAGCACCACGACCTTGCCCTTGTAGGACTCAAGCGACCGCTTGCCGGCGGCATCGAGCACCGGCAGCGCACGGTCGGGCGCGGGTGCAGCGACCGTCTGCCGACGCTTGACGGCATCGTCGATCGACCGGTCCTCGCCCTTGGATACGAGGCCGTAGACGAGCAGCCCCACGAGCGCCGCACAGGCCACCACGATGACCGCAGGAATGCCGACCCGCTTCACGATTCAAGGGTACGCGCGAACTGTCAGGGTGGTCGGGCGAAGCCCGACCCCGACTAGAATGCCGCGTTCAACGCGGACGTAGCTCAGCTGGTAGAGCGTCGGCTTCCCAAGCCGAAGGTCGCGGGTTCGAGACCCGTCGTCCGCTTTCCGGCCTCGCAGTGTCTCGCACTTTCTCGCCGCAAATGGCTGTAATTCGCTCGCTCGGCCGGAGAAGCCGCGGTCGCGCTCGCACCCGCTCGCACGGGCGCGCCGGAGAGTAGTGGTCGCATCTTGGTCGCATCCATTGCCGGTAGTCCAAGGACCGAAGCGGCGCGGCTCCGAGCGGCTACCACGGGTGTTTTTTTGGTCCCCGGCGGTCGCGGGTTCGAATCCCGTCGCTCACCCTCCACGAATTTGGCTCAGGCCGGGAGATCCGGATCGCACGCTCGCGCACGATGTGCGGGCGCGGGGAACATGTGGGGAACATCTCTCCCTTCGAAATGCCTCTTCTCGCAGCCTCGCCGGGGGGCACAGAAGCCGGTTCCGGAGCAGCCGGCTGGCCACGAATCGCCGAGCAGCGATCGAGCGTGGGGAGGAGATCGATGCGGCGCGCCTGCTTGACACCGAGCGCCCGGTGGCGCAGATCCAGGTGCGGCTGGCTGACTGGTGCGAGCGGGCGCTGCGCCCGCGAGCAGTCGGTACGGCCTCTCGCGTGTGAAGCGATCGCGCCCTTTCAGCGGAAAAAGGCGGTTTTGCAGGTGAAAAGTCACGCGCTCTGCATGAACACCGGTACTACTCAATCCCGCAGTTTGCGGCCGATTCTGGCGGATTGTCGCCACAGAATTCGGCTCAGGCCAATTGGACCGGTGCTTGCGGGGCGCGGCCCGAGCGGCCGAGGAGCCACGGCACGAGCGTCTGCCAGGTCGGTCGTGCACTACCCGGCGCTGTCGCCGCTCTACTGCTGTCAACAGGAACCGAATAGTGCGCCTGGATCAGGAAGCGAAGAGTGCACCGGCTGAGCTTGGTGTCGCGGTTCAGGCGGAGGGCCGTAGGCCCGGAGCCTGAACCGCGGGCGCTGCGCCGGCGCCCCTCTCGCGCAGGCGGTAGCTCTTGCCCTTGAGGGTGACCATGTGGGCGTGGTGGATGAGGCGGTCGATGAGCGCGGCGGCGACCATGGCGTCGCCGAGGATTTCGCCCCAGGCCTCGAAGCCGCGGTTGGAGGTGACGATGATCGAGCCGCGTTCGTAGCGGCGGGCGACGAGCGCGAAGAGCAGGTTGGCCGCCTGGCGTTCGAGCGGCAAATAGCCGATCTCGTCGACGACGAGGAGGTGGTAGCGCTCCAGGCGTCGCAGCTCGTCGTCTAGGGCGTTGCGGTGCTGGGCGGCCTCGAGGCGGTCGACCCATTGCTGGGCGGTGGCGAACGCGACGCGGTGGCCGGCCTGGCAGGCCTTGATTGACAGCGCGATGGCCAGGTGGGTCTTGCCGGTGCCCGGCGGTCCGAAGAAGCAGACGTTGCTGTGCTCGGCGATCCAGGCCAATTGGGCGAGGTGCAGGATCAGCGGCTTCTCGGCACCTGGCTGGGCGGTGAAGTCGAAGTCCTCGAGCGTCTTGTGGGCAGGGAAGGCGGCGTGGCGGATGCGCTGGCGCGCGCCCGAAGCGTCGCGGGCAAAGACCTCGGCTTCCAGCAGCGTCTCGAGGAACTGCTCGTAGGGCCAGTGCTCCTCGCGCGCCCGAGCCGCCGTCTGCTCGAGGCGCTCAAGGACGCGCGGCGCCTTGAGCTTGGCCAGCAGGTAGGGCAGTCGCTCGCCGACCGCCGCCGCCTGGGCCTTGGTGCTCATGCGCAGAGCTCGGCGTAGTCGGTCAGTGCGGGCGGCACGATCTCGGGCATGGCGATCGGGACAACCGGCGCCACGGTCGGCGGCTCAGGACGCATCCGCGGCGCCGGCTGCCAGGTCCCGGCGAGGTAGCTGCGCGCATAGCGCGCGACCGTCTCGCCGCGATGCTCGATCCACACCCAGTCGCGGTCGAAGCGCAGCTCAACCCGCTGGTGAACCAGCGCCTGAGGCGTCCGATAGAAGCTGCCGGCATGCTTGAGGTAGCCGTCTAACGGCACCCGCGACGAGCGCCGCCCAGCGGCATCGAACGGGATCGGTGGCAGCGGTCGCAGTGCCTCGCGCTCGACGGCCAACCGGTCGGCGACGATGTGCCGTGCCGTCGCGTGGCGGCGCGCCAGCGCGATGCGATCGCGCCAAGCGGCGTAGAGCTCGTCGAGCTCGGCCAGCGACGAGAAGCGCCGCGCCGGCCAAAAGCCGGTCTTGTGATGGCGGACCGCGCCCTCGACCGATCCCTTCTCGCGCGGGGTCGCAGGCGTGCACGCGGTGGCGTGAAACGCGTAGTGGCCGCGCAGCTGCACGAAGCGCGGATTCCACGTGACGACGTCGCGCTCGCGGCGCGCGACCGCCGAACGCAGGTTGTCGTAGACGCACTCGCGCGGGACACCGCCCAGCCAAGCGAAGGCGCGAACATGGCCCTCCAAGAACGCCTCGGTCGTCATCTCGAAGCTGAAATGCGCCGTCGACGCCCCCGAGAACGGCAAAGCGCAGATCAACGCATAGACGCGCCGCTGGCGCCCGGCGATCGTCGGGCGCGTCGGCATCTCAGCCCAGTCGACCTGCACCACCTGACCCGGTCGATAACCGGTCCGCTGCGCCGGCCGCTCCTCGCGCGGCCGCAGCGCCGCCATGCGCTTGCGGACCAAATCAACCGAGCCGATATAGCCGTAGTCGTCGCGCAATAGCTCGGCGACCCGCGGCGCCTTGATGCCTGGCCACTCCTCGAGCACCCGCCGAATCACCGGCTCGAGCGGATCGAGCATCGACCCCGCCGGCGCGCGCTCATAACGCGGCCGCTCGCTCGCCTCGGCCAACCGCTTGACCGTGCGCCGATTGATCCCCATCCGCCGCGCGATCTCGCGCTGCCCAACGCCATCCGCCGCCATCGCTCGCACCTGCGCCCACTCCACCGCACTAAACACCTCCCCGCCGCCTCCCTCGAGCTCGCCGTCAACGACCTCGAGACTCCCCAGCCGACCGGTCGAACACCGGCCCACCAGGAGGCGCACATTTCAGTTCCTAGAACTGGCGCAGTATTGGTGCTGCGGAGCTTGCGGCGGTGCTCGGTCGGGAAGGCGTAGAAGGCCAGGATGTCGTCTTCGGCTTCTTCGAGGATGGCGGCGATCTTGGGAAGGCGGTCGGCCAGCTGGCCGACCGCCTCGCCGAGCCGGCGGCGGGCGTCCTCGCCGGAGTCGGCGTTGAAGATCGGACGGATGAGCGCGGCCAGCACGCCGTGCTGGTCTTTGCGGGCGTGGCCGAGGCAGTCTCTGAGGAAGTGCACGGTGCAGCGCTGCCAGGGCGCGCCCAGCACTTGCGCCAAGGCCGCCTTGAGGCCCGGGTGCGCGTCGGAGATGGCCAGTTGCACGCCGACCAGCCCGCGGGCGACCAGATCTCTAAGGAACTCGCGCCAGAACGCCTCGGTCTCGGCCTCGCCGACGTCCAGGCCGATGATCTCCCGCCGACCGGTCTCGTGCACGCCGTGCGCGACGACGACGCACTTGCGCGCCACGCGGCCGCCGGCGCGGACCTTCTCGACCTTGGCGTCGACGAACAGGTACGGGTAGCGGCCCTCCAACGGCCGCTCGCGGAACGCCTGCACCTGCTCGTCAAGCAGCGTGCAGATCCGGCTGACCTCGGACTTTGAGATCCGCAGGCCCAGCGACTCGACGAGCTGGTCGACCCGGCGGGTCGACACGCCGCACACATAGGCTTGCTGGACCACGCTCACCAGCGCCTGCTCGGAGCGCTTGCGCGGCTGCAGGATCGACGGGAAGTAGCTGCCCCGCCGCAGCTTGGGGATCTGCAGCTCGATCTCACCCGCGCGCGTGTCCCACCTGCGCGCCCGATACCCGTTGCGGTGCGTCGCACGATCCTCTGGGCGACGCTCGCCGAGCTCGGCCCCGATTAGCTCTGAGACCTCGGCCTCCATGATCTCCTGCGCCACCGCGCGCACCGACTCGCGGATCACATCAGCGTGCTCCTCACGCAACACCTGCCGGACGACCTCCGCGATCGCCATCCTGTCCCTTCCGGCCACCAGTGGTGCCTCCTTGACGTCGAACCTTCAGCAAGTCCGACGATGGTGAGCACCACGGTGGCCGGAACCACATTCCGTCCGACCCGCTCCTACACCAACCCTAGGGACGTGACCAGTGGTCGCATCTTGGTCGCATCCATTGCCGGTAGTCCAAGGACCGAAGCGGCGCGGCTCCGAGCGGC
>JBJMKX010000065.1:0-7989 GCA_045805605.1 Solirubrobacteraceae bacterium | reverse complement strand
CGCCCCTACGAGACGATCTTCGCCGAGTTCGAGGGTGCCTCCACGCTCGACGCCGTGACCACCATCCCGCAGGGCGGCACCGGGGACGTCAAGTACCACCACGGCGCGCAGGGCTCCTACCAGCTGCCGAGCGGCGAGGCGATCCTCGTCAACCTCGAGTCGAACCCGTCACATCTCGAGTTCGTCCATCCGGTCGTGGTCGGCGCAACGCGCGCGGCGCAGACGACGCGCCAGGGCCCGCACGCCCATCGCGACACCGACGCCGCGGTGCCGATCGTCCTGCACGGCGACGCGGCGTTCCCGGGCCAGGGCGTCGTGGCCGAGTCGCTGAACCTCCAGGCCCTGGACGGCTACAAGGTCGGCGGCTCGCTGCACCTCATCCAGAACAACCAGGTCGGCTTCACGACCGACCCCGAGGACGCGCGCTCCACGCGCTGGGCCTCCGACCTGGCCAAGGGCTACGACGTCCCCATCATCCACGTCAACGCCGACGACGTGGCGGCCTGCATCAGCGCCGTGCGCCTGGCCTTCGCCTTCCGCGAGGAGTTCGGCCACGACGTCGTCATCGACCTCATCGGCTACCGGCGCTTCGGCCACAACGAAGCCGACGAGCCCTCCTACACGCAGCCCGAGATGTACCGGGCGATCAAGGAGCATCCGCGGGCCAAGGAGATCTACGCCAAGAAGCTCGTCGCCGAGGGCGTCGTCTCCAAGGAGGACGTCGACGCCATGGACGCCGACGTCTGGGCCACGCTCTCGAGCCGCCACGCCGAGCTCAAGGACCGGATCCAGGCCGCCCACGAGATCGAGCAGCAGACCGGCGAGTACCAGCTCGACCGCACGCCGTCGCCGGATGTCAAGACGGCGATCTCGGCCGACCGGTTGCGCTCGCTCAACGAGGAGCTGCTGCGGCTGCCCGACGGCTTCGAGGCCAACCCGAAGCTGGCCAAGCAGCTCGAGCGCCGCCGCGAGGCGGTGGGCGACAACGGCGGCATCGACTGGGGGCACGCCGAGACGCTGGCGATCGCGTCGCTGCTGACCGAGGCCACGCCAGTGCGCCTGACCGGGCAGGACACCCAGCGCGGCACCTTCTCCCAGCGCCACATGGTCCTGCACGACCACAAGACCGGCCGCGAGTACTCGCCGATCCAGAATCTGCCCGGGGCGCTCGCACCGTTCGAGCTGCACAACTCGCCGCTGAGCGAGATGGCGTCCCTGGGCTTCGAGTACGGCTACTCGCAGGAGGCGCCCGAGTCGCTCGTGCTGTGGGAGGCCCAGTTCGGCGATTTCGTCAACGCCGCCCAGGTCATCATCGACCAGTTCATCGTCAGCGCGCTGGCCAAGTGGGGGCAGACCTCGCGGCTGACCCTGCTGCTGCCGCACGGGTACGAGGGCGCCGGCCCCGAGCACTCCAGCGCGCGCCTCGAGCGCTTCCTCCAGCTGGCGGCCGAGGGCAACATCCGCGTCGCCAACCTCACGACCCCGGCGCAGTACTTCCACCTGCTGCGGCGCCAGGCGCGCATCGCCAAGCAGCGCCCGCTCGTGATCATGACCCCGAAGTCGCTGCTGCGCCTGCCCCAGGCGACCAACCGGCTGCAGCACCTCTCCGACACCCAGTTCTTCCCGGTGCTGGGCGAGCCGCGCGTGGACGTCGACAAGGTCACCCGCGTGATCATGTGTACCGGCAAGATCTACTACGACCTCGTCGGGCACGCCGACCGCGAGGGCAAGGAGGGCATCGCGGTCGGGCGGGTCGAGCTGCTCTACCCGTTCCCGCAGGGCCAGATCCTCGACCTGATCGCGCAGTACCCGAACCTGCGCGAGGTCGTGTGGGTGCAGGAGGAGCCGCGCAACATGGGCGCGCGCGCGTTCATGTCCCCGCGGCTGATGCAGATCCTGCCCGCGGGGCTGGACTTCGGCTACATCGGCCGGCCCGAGCGGGCCTCGCCGGGAGAGGGCTATCCCGCCGCGCACATCGCCGAGCAGAACCGCATCCTGCGCACGGCGCTGGACCTCGAGGTTCCGGTGTCGATGTATCCGAAGAAGGCGCCGGGGCAGCGTTAGCTAGGCCGCGGCCAACTCGGCCGGGATGACCGCGACGTCGCCGCTTGCCCACGTCGTGCGGGGCTCGAGCCCCGCGTCCGCCAGCCACCGCAGCTGGTCGGGCACGGTGTCCGGGAGGTCATAGCTCGGGTCGAGCGGGGTGACCGCGTGGGCCGGGTCGTCGGACACGACCACGTCCGCGAGCACGAAGCTCCCGCCGGGCCGCAGGACGGACGCGATGCGCGCGAACAGGTCGGCCTTGCCGGCGGCGTCGAGGTGATGGACGGCCAAGGCCGACACCACGAGGTCGAAGGGCCCCCGCGGAAGCGCGTCCTCGAGACGGCCGGCTTGCAGCTGCACGGCGTGTGCGTCCACCGCCTCGCGCGCAGCGACGAGCATGTCCTCGCTGGCGTCGATGCCGATCAGCGTCGCTCCGGGGTGGCGCTCCAGTACGCGCCGAGCGGTCTCGCCCGTGCCGATGCCGAGTTCGCGGATCGCGCGCGCCTCGAGGCCTTCGCACACGACCTCGTCCTGCTGCGCTCGTACTGCGGCACCTCGCAGTGCATGAGCTGGAGGTAGCCCTCGGGGGTGAAGTGGAACTGGCCCATCAGCTGGCGTCCAGGCGCTCGCGCACCGCCGGCGCTGCGGGTGCCATGTCGGCGGGCACGCGCCGCAGCAGCTCCGCCAACCGCGGATTGCCCTCGATCGCCGCGCGCACCTGCGCGACGCCGGCGTCGAGATCGCCCGCCTGCGCGGCGCCGAGGCCGGCGAAGAAGCGCAGCTCGGCGTTGCCCGGCGCCGCCGCCGCCGCGTCCGCGTAGGCGCGGGCGGCCTCCTCCAGCCGGCCGGCGCCGCTGAGGGCGTCGCCCGTGTCGGCCAGCGCGTAGGCGCGGCGCAGGCCGAGGAGGCGGCGTAGCTCGACCAACGGATCGGGGTGGTCCTCGACGCGCAGGTCGGCGTCGCGCTCCCACGGCTCGCCGTCGGCCGGCGCGATCACCAGGGCGGCGGACTGGCGCCCCCGAACGTCGCCGCCCTCGCCCTCGGCGGCGTCGAGCGCCGCGAGCAGGCGGTCGCCGAACGGCTTCCCCTCGCCGGCCTCGAACGCTGCCGCCATCGCCGCCGGGACGGTGTCGCGCTCCATCATGTTCGCCTGGCAGGTGTAGCCGTCGCCGGTCGCCTGGCCGGCATGCGGGATGCACGACGCGCCGGTGAAGGCGCGCGCCTGGCCGTTCCGGTCGACGATGCCGACCTGCCGGTATGCCTCCGCCGGGTCGTCGGCGATGAGGTCGCGCAGCACCTCCCCGGCGTCGCCCCCGCCGGCCATCGCGTGAAGGCTCTCGGGGCCGTGGCGCAGCTCGGGGATCGACTGCGTCGCCACCGCTCCCGCCCCCGGCCGCAGCCACGGAACGATCGAGCCGACGCCGAACCAGTGCGATTGCACCGCGACTCCGAACTCACCGGTGGCCTGGTCGCGCGCGACGATCGAGTAGGTCACGCGGCGACAATAGCCCGCGTGCCCCCCTCGCCCGAGGCCATCGTCGAGGCCGTGCGCGCGATCCCGCCCGGGTTCGTGCGCACCTACGGGGACCTGTCGCCGGGAGCGCCCCGTTTCGCCGGCGCCGTGCTCGCGCGGCTCGACGACCTCGCCGTCCCCTGGCACCGCGTGGTCCGCGCGGACGGCAGCCTGGCCAAGGGCGCGCGTCAGGCGGCGCTGCTGCGCGCCGAGGGCGTGCCGTTCCGCGGCGGGCGGGTGGACATGCGCGTGGCGCGGCTCGAGCCGTGGATGGGGCCGTAGTCTGCAGGCATGCTCGTCGTCCTCACCGGCTCCACGTCCGGGATCGGCGAGCAGGCGGCGCTGCAGCTGGCCGAGCGCGGCGCCACCGTGGTGCCGGTGGGGCGCGACGCGGGTCGGCTCGAGAAGGTGGCCGCGGCGCTGCGCGAGCGCGGCTCCGACGCCGCGCCCCTGCGCGCCGATTTCGCGAGCCGGGCCGAGGTGCGCCGGCTGGCGTCCGAGCTGCTGCACCGCCACGACCGCATCGACGTGCTCGTCAACAACGCGGGCGTGGTGACCTCGTCGCGGTCGCTTTCCCCCGACGGCCGCGAGCTGACCATGGCGATCAACCACTTCGCGCCCTTCCTGTTGACCAACCTGCTGCTTGACCGGCTCAAGGCCTCGGCGCCCGCGCGCGTGGTGACCACGGCGAGCGACGCCCACAGCTCCGGGATGATCGACCTCGACGACCTCGACATGGAGCGAAAGTGGTCGATCTTCCGCGCCTACGGCACGACGAAGCTCGCGAACATCCTCTTCACGCGCGAGCTCGCGCGGCGGCTCGAGGGCTCCGGCGTGACCGCCAACTGCCTGCATCCCGGGGCGATCCGCACGCGCCTCGGTCGCGGCGGCATCGCGGGCATCGTGTGGAAGGTGATGTCGCCGTTCCTGGGCTCGCCGAAGAAGGGCGGGGCGCGGATCGTTCACCTTGCCGCCGACCCCATCGGCGGCGAGGTCACCGGTGAGTACTTCGCCAACGACCACCCGCATGCGGTGCGCGGGCAGGCCGCCGACGACGACCTGGCCGCGCGGCTGTGGGAGCGCAGCGCCGCCGTGGTGGGGCTGCACGATGTGGCTTCAGCGTGAGGTGACCCTGGATGCGCGCCCGCGCGGGTTCCATCTCGTCACCGACGAGGTCCTCGGCGCGCTGCCGGAGCTGCGGTCGCTCCGGGTCGGGCTGCTGCACCTGCTGATCCAACACACGTCGGCGTCGCTGACCCTCAACGAGAATGCCTCCCCCGACGTGCGCCGCGACTTCGAGACGTGGTTCACACGCGCGGTGCCCGAGGATGCCGATTGGGCCCACTCGCTCGAGGGCCCGGACGACATGCCGGCGCACATCAAGGCGTCGGTGCTCGGCCCGTCGCTGACCTTGCCGATCGCCGGCGGCCGCCCGGCGCTGGGCACCTGGCAGGGCATCTACCTGTGCGAGCACCGCGACCGCGGCGGGCGGCGGACGCTTGTGGCGACCGCCTTCGGCGACTAGGAACTGCAGCTAGCTCCGGCGAAGCGCGCGGCGCAGCCTGGCGCCGAGCGGCTCGGGCGGGCCGCGCTGGGCTCGCTGCCACTCGCTGCGCGTCGGCAGCTTGCCGGCGCGGCGCGCGGCGGCCACGCACTCGAGATGGGCGTGGCGCCGGCGGGAGGCGTCGCCCTCTGGCGTGATGAGGGCGTGCTCGGTCATGGCCAGCAGGCGTTTGCCGCACAGCGGGCAGGTGTACGTGGCCGGCTTGCGGTTGGTCGCGCGGCGCATGTCCCACCACGCGGCAGTCATCGCCAGGAGCGCCCGCCGCGCCGTGCCGCCCGCTGCTCGCGCAGCTCGGTGATCTCGGGCGGCGGCGCCTTGATGTCCGAGTCGGCCGCCCCGAGGTAGCGGGTCTGCACCGGCGCGACGCCAGCGGCGCCGTTGCGGCGCTGCACGCGGTAGGCGGCCGCGTGCGGACGGGCGCTGACCGCCTCGACGAGCTCTGTCCCCGCGAAGCGCAGCCCGGCGCCGTCGTCGACGCCCCAGCCGGGCTCGAGCCCGTCGCCGACCGCCGCCTCGTAGGCGGTGCGCCGGTCCGGTTCGGCGCTCCAGTGGACCGAGTTCGAAGCCGGGATGAGGCCGAGCCCGGGCACGACCTCGGGCGTACCGCCTGACTTCGTCACCCCATGGCGGAACCAGCACATCGAGCCCGCCGAGAGCCCGCACAGCACCACTCCGCGCCCCCAAGCCTCGGGCAGGATCCGGTCGAGCTCGTGCTCGCGCCAGATCGCGAGCATGTTGCGCAGCGAGCCGCCGCCGACGTAGAGGATGTCCTGGGCCAGCAGGTGCTCGCGCAGGTCGAGATCGCGGCCGTGCAGGCGGAAGAGCTCGAGCGCCTCGGCGCGGCAAGGCAGCGGGTCGAAGGCGGCGTGGAAGCGGACGACTTGCTCCTGCGGGTCGCCGCTCGCGGTCGGCAGGAAGCAGACGCGCGGCTCCGCCTTGTCGGCGAGGCCGAGGATGTAGCGCTCGAGTGCGGCGTCGGAGGGCTCGCTGAGAAACCCGCCGCCGCCCATGGCGAAGATCGTGGGGGCAGGCATGCCCGGTCGATCCGCCGGTCCTACCTGCCCTTCCAGACGGGCTCGCGCTTCTCGGCGAAGGCGATCGCGCCCTCGCGCGCGTCCTCACTGGTGAACACCGGCCCGGCGATGGCGCCCTGCTTCTCCCACGCCTCGGCGTCGGTCCAGTCGAGCGCGTTGGCCACGATCTTCTTCGACGCCTCGAGCGCGAGCGGGCCGTTGCGCGCGATCTCGGCCGCGAGATCCAGCGCGACCTGCACCGCGTTGCCCGGCTCGGCGAGCCGGTTGACGACGCCGAGCTGGTGCGCGCGCTCGGCGCGGATCGGGTCGCCAGTCAGCGCCATCTCCATCGCCACGTGGTACGGCATGCGCTTGGGCAGACGGATGAGCGCGCCGCCGGCGGCGACGAGCGAGCGCTTGGCCTCCGGGATCCCGATGCGGGCGTCGCGCGCGGCGACGATGAGGTCGCAGGCAAGCGCGATCTCGAACCCGCCGGCGACGGCGAAGCCCTCGATGGCGGCGATGAGCGGCTTGTCGGCCGCCCTCTGCACGATGCCGGCAAACCCGCGGTCGCCCACCCATGGCCGCTCGCCGGTGGTGAACGCCTTGAGGTCCATGCCGGCGCTGAAGCCCTTGCCGGCGCCGGTCAGGACGCCGACGGCGACGTCGTCGGATTCGTCGAGGTCGTCGAGCGCCGCGGCGACGCCTTCGGCCAGCGCCAGATTCACGGCGTTGCGCGCGTCGGGGCGGTTGAGGGTGATGAGCAGGACGCCGTCCCGGCGCTCGGTGAGGACGGCCTGGGTGTCTTCGTCGGGCATGGCGCGGGAGGCTAGAGGGGCCGGCGCCGCAGCGTCTCGGCCGGGTCTCGCTTGGCCGTAGGGGTCTAGGCGGCGAACAGCGTCAAGTCGGGCTCGCGGTCGCCGCGAAGGACCGCGAGGTCCACCTCGACGCACTCGATCCCGCGCGCGGCCGCCAGCGTACGCGCCTGCGGCTTGAGCACCTGGGCGGCGAGCACGCCGCGGCAGATGCTCATGCCGGGCTCCTCACGGATGCGCTCGAGGTAGCGCGAGAGCTGTTCGACCGCCTCGATCGTGCCGATCCGCTTGATCTCGACCGCGACCCACGCGTCTTCCTCGTCGCGGCACATGAGGTCGACCGGCCCGATGTCGGTCGGCCACTCGCGCCGGACGAGCCGGAACCCGTCGCCGCACCACTGCGGAGCGTCGGCGAGCAGTTCCTGCAGGTGGGCCTCGACGCCGTCCTTCTCGAGCGGCGCGGCTGCCTCGGGCGGCCCGAAGTCGTGCTCGACGTCGGAGAGGACGTCGGCGATGCGGATGTCCAGCCGGTCCTCGCCGCCGCGCTTGCGCACGACGATCCCGTCCACGCGCTCCTCGATCACCGTCGGCGGGGTCATCCAGTTCTGGGGCTTGACTTTCTGGCCCCCGCCATCGGACCACACCATGAAGGTGCCGTCGGACTTGATCATGAGCAGGCGGGTCGCTTCGGGGAGGTGGGTCGAGAGCCGGCCGGAGTACTCGATCGAGCAGCGAGCGATGATGAGTCGCACGCCGAGCACCGTACGTAGTGGGGCGGACAGGCTGGGTTTGCCAGGGCGCCACCCGCTGATCGACGTCGACGCGGCTCCTAGCTGCCGTCAGCCCATGCCATGAACTGGCGGACAAACACGGTCGAGCGTTTCTCGGTTGCGAACGCCGGCGGCGCTCGTCCTAGTGGACGTGGATGGCGATGAGCCCGCTGTAGCCCTGGGCGTTGTAGTGCGTGGCGCGCACGCGCACGGCGTACAAACCCGTGTGGCGGATCCGCACGTGGGTGGTGAAGACCGAGCCGGTCAGACC
>JBJMKX010000064.1:0-3464 GCA_045805605.1 Solirubrobacteraceae bacterium | reverse complement strand
GAGAGGGCGAGCTCGCTCGTGGCCGGCTCCTCCTCCGGCTCGACGTCGGGCTCGGGAAGCTCGTTCTCGAGCTCGGTCTCGGGCTCGGGCTCGAGCAGGGCATCGGCCACCGACACGAGGTCGTCGTCGAGGTGCCCGCAGACGACGTCGCGCAGCAGCGCGCGCAAGTGGCGGGCCAGCTCGTCGACGAGGGCGCCGGGCTCGGGCACGGCCGGGTCGAGCCCGGTGATGACGGCCCGCTCGAGCGAGATCGCATGCGCGACGCGCTCGGCCAGGGCGGGGCGCTCGGTGGGAACGGCGCAGATCGCCGCCAGGCGGCCCGCCAGGCGGCCCGACTGCGGTCCCTCGGGCTCGAGCAGCGCGCGCGCCGCCAGCAGGAAGTCGCTGAGGGCCTCCAGCCGCCGCCCGCGCTCGCACCCGAGCTCGAAGCGCCGCAGCGCCCACGCCACCTCGCCGCGCCGCGGCAGCCGCCTCGGCACGAGGTTGACGAACGCGCGCAGCTCGTCCTCGACCTCGGGCTCCAGCACCAGCACCTCGTCCGACGGCGGGGCGGGCGCGAGGCGCAGCGCGTGCAGGATCCAGCGTCCGGCGTCGCGGCGCACCCAGACCCCGCCGGTGACGCCGAACGCGCCCTCGTCGAACAGGCGCAGCGCGGTCAACAGAGCGCGCACGCGCCGCTGCGCGAGGGTGGCGGGCGGGCTGTCCGGCCAGTCACCCTCGATCGTGAGCACCGCCACGGCGGCGTCACCGGAGCCGGTGAAGTCGTCAGGAGGGTCGACGATGGCGTCCGCGCGCGCCAGCGTGAGCCCCTCGCCGATCGGCACTTCGTCGCTGACGAGGGCGAGGCCCTCGAGGGGCGCGAGCGCGCTGATCACCGGGCGCCCGTCGTACAGGGCGGCCTCGAGCTCGGCGTAGGCGCGGTCGAAGCGCGCCACCGAGAGCTCGAAGTCGGTGACCTCGGCGAACACGACGCCGAGCAGGCAGCGCAGCGCCGTGTCGGCGCGCTCACGGGCGGATGCCGGCGGCTGCTCGACGCCGCGCACCGCGAGGTAGGCGCTCAGACCGTCGAGCACCTCGAGTGCTCGGGCGGCGGGCGTGTAGGACGGCAGACGCGCGAGGACGGCGTGGCGCGAGCGAACGAAGTCATCCACCAGCGGGCGGTAGGAGTACAGCGAGGCGCGGCGGCCGCGCGACTCGACCAACTCGAAGGGAACCTCCGCCCCCTCGGCGGCGTCGGCCGCGAGTTGATAGGCGGCCTGCTCGGTGAACTCGCGAAGGGTGGTGTAGAGGAGGCGATTGCGCATGCGCGGACGTTCCGCGCGCGCGTGAAGGCTCCTCTACGCCGCAGCGGGCGTTGCAGGCGCGGGCTCGGCCTGGCACTCCGCCTGGAGCCACGTGCGGCCGTACTCGCGCATCGAGTCGATGATCGGCACGAGCGCGCGTCCCTTCTCGGTCAGCGTGTACTCGACGCGCGGCGGCACCTCGGCGTAGGTGGTGCGCTCGACGATGCCCTCCTCCTCCAGTGCCCGTAGCCGCAACGACAGCGTCCGCGGGCTGATGCCGGCCAGCGACCGCTCGAGCTCGCAAAAGCGGGACCGGCCCTCGGCGAGGTCGCGGATCACCAGGAGGGTCCACTTGCCGCAGACGACGTCGGCGGTGCGGCAGACGGGGCAGGTGTCATCGAGAGAGGCCATGTGCCTCTCCCGATGGTACCGCGAAACTTCAGGAAATGAAGTAGCGATCAGCTACCGGTCAGCGAGCCGAGCAGGCCGCCCGCGCCGCCGCTCCCCCCGGTGCCGGCGGACACGGCCTTGATGACGCCCTCGGACGGCTGCACGAGCACCCAGCCCTGGCCGCCGAACGCCATCTGGAACTGCTCGCCCGAGCCCTTGCCGATCAGGTCCTTCATCTTGACGTTGGCCTTGACCGACGTCGTGACGCCCGACGACCACGTGATCGCCGCCTGCGGGTCGGCGAAGGTCGGGGCCGTGGCCACGTTGAGCAGCACGGGCGGGCCGTCCGAGAGGATCGCCACCCAGCCGGTGCCCTGCAGGGCCGTGTTGTAGAGACCGCCGCCGCTCATCCCGCTCACGCCCTGGACGCGCTCGATGTCCCAGTCGATGCCGGCGTCGAACGCCAGCACGTTCGGCCCGTTGACCGTGACCTTGTCGTTCTCGAGGTAGATGAGGTGGATGTCCTGGGCACGGTCGGCCAGGAAGACCTCGCCCTGCCCGGTGATCTTCATCAGCGACTGGCCCTCACCGGTCACGGCCTTCTTGATGAACCGGCTCATGCCGCCCGAGCCGGCGTGCTCGAAGTCGACGTCGCCCTGGTAGGCGACCATCGCGCCGACCTTGGCCTGGATGGTGACCTGGTTGAGCTGCACCTTCAGGAGCTTGGAGTTCTGCAGGGTGAAGGCGTCCTGGGACTGGGTCTCGTTGAACTGCGCGAGGGTGGTCTGCAAGGGGTCCTTCGATCCTTTCCGCGTCTGGTTTCGCGTCGGCCGCACCATCGCGGCGCGCGCCCGTGTCGTCAAGGCCTGCGCGACGAGCGAGTTGCGGTCACTCGCCTCGGCGACGTCGTCCATCGTCGTCGCCGTGCGGCCCTCGGCGGCCACGAGCAGCTTGAAGTCGTGCGGGCTAGGGGGATCGACCGGTCTTCCTCGGTCCTTGAGGAAGGCCGGCCGTCCCCTGGACGGCGAGGCCCGGCACCGGGCTGCGCCCGGCGGCGCTGTCCGGGCCTCAACGGCTAGGACGCGGAGCGATGCCGCGGGTTGGCCGGTCATCCCGCGTGGGTCAGGTCAGTCGTCGCGGCCAGGTCACGCAGGACCTCGGCGAACCGCTCGGTGGCCGGCCGGCGGGGGCGTCGTTCCTGGGTCGGGCCGCAGGGGTGAAGCCGTGCAAGGCACGGCGAACCCCGAGGACCTAGCCAGGGGCGGCGAGAATGGCTTAGGCGACGTCGCGGAGCTTTTGGGCTTCAGCGAGGGACTGCAGCTTCTTCAGCGACTGGTTCTCGATCTGGCGGATGCGCTCGCGGGTGACGTTGAACGTGCGCCCCACCTCGTCGAGCGTGCGCGGGTGCTCTCCGCCGAGGCCGTAGCGGAGCTCGAGCACGCGGCGCTCGCGGTAAGACAGGTTCTCGAGCGCCTCGCGCAGGGCCTCCTTGGTGAGGATCTCCGCGGCCCGCTCGTACGGCGACTCGGCCCGCTCGTCGGCGATGAACTGGCCGAACTCGGACTCCTCCTCGTCGCCGACCGGCTTCTCGAGCGAGACCGGCGCCTGCGCGGAGCGCTTGATCGAGTCCACCTCCTCGGGCTCGATGCCGGTGACCTCGGCGATCTCGTCCGGGGTGGGCTCGCGGCCGAGCTCGGTGACGAGCTTGCGCTCGGCGCGGCCGATCTTGTTGAGCTTCTCGACGACGTGGACGGGGATGCGGATCGTGCGCGCCTTGTCGGCCAGCGCGCG
>JBJMKX010000063.1:0-3065 GCA_045805605.1 Solirubrobacteraceae bacterium | reverse complement strand
GTCGACTACGAGCCGGGCGGCTTCACGCGCGCCGCGCACCGGCACCCGGCCGGCGCGTACGTGTACGTCATCGATGGCAGCGTGGAGTTCGTGGTCGGCGACGGCGAGCCGATCGTGTTGAAGGCCGGCGAGTCGTTCTGCGAGCCGCCGGGCGCGCTGCACTCGGTGTCGCGCAATGCCAGCGGGAACGTGCCGGCGAGCCTGATCGCGTTCTTCGTGCTCGGCGACGGTGAGAGCGCGACCGTCTATGACCGTGTCTGAGGGGCGGCCGGTTTCGATGCGCGTCGTCCGGCTGCGGGCGCCGGGCGGTCCCGAACAGCTCGCGGTCGAGGAGGCCGGCCGACCACGCCCCGGGCCGGGCGAGGCGCTCGTGCGGGTGCACGCGGCGGCGATCACGCGCGATGAGCTGCAATGGCCGGTCGACCGCCTACCGGCGATCCCGTCCTACGAGCTCGCCGGAGTGGTCGAGGAGGCCGGACCCGGCGTCGCCGCCGTCGCGCCGGGCGACGAGGTCTTCGCGCTCACGCCGTTCGACAGGGACGGCGTGGCGGCCGACTACACCGCAGTGCCGGCCGAGCTGCTGGCGGCGAAGCCGCGGTCGTTCAGCCGCGCCGAGAGCGCCGCGATCCCCCTGCCCGC
Organism: Solirubrobacteraceae bacterium; assembly: GCA_045805605.1. Lineage (GTDB taxonomy): Bacteria > Actinomycetota > Thermoleophilia > Solirubrobacterales > Solirubrobacteraceae > DATBDE01. The sequence goes on along the minus strand of JBJMKX010000063.1, from coordinate 2,426 downwards.
GCTGACCGCCTGGCAGGGCCTGTTCGACCACGGCCGGCTCGCTGCGGGCGAGCGCGTGCTGATCCACGGTGCCGCGGGCGCGGTGGGTGGGCTCGCGGTCCAGCTCGCGCGCACGCGCGATGCGTATGTGGTCGGGACCGCAGCGGCGGCGGAACTCGGACTGGTGCGCGAGCTCGGCGCACAGGAGGCCGTCGACGCGGCGACGGGCTTCGAGGACGCGGTGGCGCCCGTCGACCTCGTGTTCGACACCGTTGGCGGCGAGCGGCTGCGCCGGTCCGGCGCTGTGCTGCGCCCCGGCGGGCGACTGGTCTCCGTGGCGGAGGAGCCGCCGGATGGCGGCGAGTACTTCACCGTCGAGCCGAACCGCGACCAGCTCTGGTCGATCGCGAGGCTCGCCGATGCCGGCGAGCTGCGGCGCCCGTCCGTCGAGATCTTCCCGCTCGCGTCGGCGCGCGAGGCGTTCGCGCGCAGCCTGGAGCGGGGCCGGCGCGGCAAGGTGGTGTTGGCCGTCACATGAGTGGCGTCCTGGCCAGGATCGCGGGCATTGGGATTCCAGACCGTGCGCTCGCCGTACATGCGCGCGTACGCGGTGTCCAACGGCTGTCTCAGCCTGCTCAGCGACGGCGAGCGGCTGACCGGCGCCCGTGCGCTCGGCCCCGAAGCTGGCGAGTGGCTTCAAAGGCCACCCGGGCTATCCGCGCCCGCGTTCCGCTCGTCAGGTATGCGCGATGAGTACTTCCGACGCATCGGCCCGACTTGCCGTCAGCCACGGGGGAGACACGCGGCGCGCGGCTCAGGAGGCGAGCAGAGCGCCACTGGCGGACAGTCTCGGCCCACGCGTCGGACCCGCGGCCGCGTTCGCGACCACCGAGCACTTCAACCTGCAAACCGCCCGCGCGCTCACCGTCTCCGAAGCCAACGGACGCGCCAGCATCTACCTCGCTGCCCTGTCCGGCAACCTGATCGCGCTTGCCTTCGTCGGCCAGATGTCCCGGCTCGGCGCGGCGTTCTATGCGTTCGCGCTGATTCTGTTGCCGGTGTTGGCGTTCGTGGGGGTGGTGACGTTCCTGCGTCTGGTTCAGTGCTCGACCGAGGACCTCGCCTACGCAAGGCGGATCGCGCTCCTTCGCAGCTTTTACCTGCGGCTCTCGCCGGAGCTCGAGCCGTACCTCGTCGTCGTCACCGAGGCGCGTCCGGCGAAGGCGCCATCTCCCGGCGCGTGGCAACTGACCCTTACGACCGCCGGCATGGTCGGGGTAATCAACAGCGTGGTGATTGGGGCGTGCGCCGGACTGGTACTGGAAGCCGCGGGCATCCACTCGCTCGCGATTCCGGTTGCCCTCGGAGCCGTCATCGGAGCTGCCGCCTTCACGTTGCACGAACGCCACCACCGTCGCGCGCGCGACGCCTACAGCCCTGAGGCTGTCGATCTGGCCGCGATCTTCGTCCCACCATCGCAGGAGCGGCAGCCTCGCTGATACCGGCGCCCGAACGAAAGGAGCTCTCGCCGCATGGCTCAGTCACGAGCGATCGGGAGATGAGGCGACTTTCGTCTCCCGAACCGACGAGGAAAGACCGGAATTTGCGGCTCCCCTCCGCCCGCGGCGGCCTTCGCAAATTCGCGTACTTCCAGCCGAGATCATCAGCGTTGGCTATGCGTCGACGTTGTCCCAGTCGCGCACGCGTAAACAGCAGACGCCGTTGCTCTGAGCCGATTCGTTATCGCGATCGACTAGAGCGAATGGCCGGAGGAGTCTGAGGACATGCCGAGATGGCCCGAGAACCCCGACGACTACGTCGACCCCGCGATCGCGCCGCTGATCGAAGCCGGCGAGGGCGAATCGGAGGGCTTCGACGTGGCCGAGGCTGACCTGATCAGGCACGCCGAGCACGGGGACCAGCGAGGCACCGATGCCATCTGGCGGGACGCCGCGGGCTTCCGCGCGGAAGAAATCCCGGGACTCGACGACGACCGCTACGGCGCGGGCGACGACGAGGACCCGGAAACCTGACCGTGCGACACGCTGTCACGAAGCTGGCGACGCGGCCGGTCGCGTCGCGACCCGTCGATTGAGACCGACCTCGATGTCATCCGGCTCGGCGATCGAGGCATGCGTCGTGGGGGTCATACGTGCGCCGACGAGTGCGAGCGCCACGCGGCCCACCACGCCTACTGCCGTGTCTGTATGGAGTCGTCGCCTGTCACGAGGCTGCAGTCCGTTGCCGCGAGACCCCACCGTCAGCAGGTTCGAGTGAAAGCGCACAGTATGGCGTCGCCGGGCGTGTGAGGACGTGCTCGGGTCGTCGCGCACAGCGGTGGTGGACAAGAGCCGGTCTCCGCCCCGACCACTCGCTCGCGAGTCAGCACGCCGGAACGGGTGGACCGGACGATGCTGTGGCCGCTCCGACTCGAGACGCCGACACCA
>JBJMKX010000062.1:0-28377 GCA_045805605.1 Solirubrobacteraceae bacterium | reverse complement strand
GTTGGAGATCTCGATCGTTCGGCGACCGCAGCGGATCTCGGCCGTTCGCTTCATTCCCGCACCACCTCTTGGGCGGGCTTGTCCTCTCTCAGCCCCAGGAATCGGGGGTGGCGCAGGCGGCCGTCCCCGGTCCACTCGCTGAAGCCCACCTGCGCGACCAGCTCGGGCTCGACCCAGGTGACCGCTCGCTCCTTGACCTCGTCCGCGAACGGAGATGCGTCGCGCCGCAACGGCTCGAGGCGGTGCTGCAGGTCCTCGAGCGTCGCGCGCGTGAAGCCGGTGCCGACCTTGCCGGCGTAACGCAGGCGGTCGCCCTCGTAGTAGCCGACGAGGAGCGCGCCGAGGATCGTCCGGCTGCCCTTCGGCGCCGTGAACCCGCCGACGACGAGCTCCTGCTCGGCCGAGCACTTGAGCTTCAGCCAGTCGCGGCTGCGGCCATGGACATAGGGGGCGTCGGCGCGCTTGGCGATCAGTCCCTCCCAGCCGTGGGAGCACGCGTGGCGGTAGTAGGCCTGGCCGTCGGTGTTGCGGTGCGGGGTGAAGCGGACGTTGCCGTGGAAGCGCAGCGCACGCTTGAGCACCGCCTTGCGCGCGCGCTGGGGGAGGTGCGTGGTGTCGCGCCCGGCGAGGTGGAGCACGTCGAAGACGTAGTAGAAGACCCGCACGCGCTCGGGGCCCAGGCGGTGGCGCTGCACGAGCCTGCCGAAGTCGGTGCGCGCGCCGCTGAACGCGACCACCTCGCCGTCGACGACGAAGTCGCGCTGGCCCTCGGCGTTGAGCGCGTCGACCAGCTCGGGGTAGCGCGCGTTCTGAAGCAGGTCGTTGCGGGACCACAAGGTGACGCCATCGTCGGCGCGGATCGCCAGGCAGCGGATGCCGTCGAGCTTGCGCTCGAAGATCCAGTTCGGGTCCGAGAAGCGCTCGTCGGTCAGCGTCGCCTTCATCGGCGGGCTGAACCCGGGCGTGGGGGCCTCGCGCAGCAGCTCGCGCTCGTGCGGGCGCAGCGCGCCGAACGGGTCGGCGCTCACCCGGCCGCGACCTCTTCGACGGTCCTGCCGCTGAGCACGGACTCGGGCTGCGTGGAGGTCGGGTTGCGGCGGGCGTCGGCGCCCTCGTCGCGACGCTTGATCAGAAGCCACTGCTGCTTGCCGGCGACCCTGCGGGTGCGCTGGAGCAGGTAGCCGCCCGAGAGCTTGTGCCCGTGCAGGTTCACGGTCACGTGGCCGCGGTCAAGCGCCTCCTCCATCGGCTCCTCGCTCTGGTACGGCCCGGTGTCCCACACGATGACGGCGCCGGCGCCGTAGTTGCCCTCGCCGATGGCTCCCTCGAAGTCGGCGTAGTCGAGCGGGTGGTCCTCGACCTCGACGGCGAGGCGCTTCTCGCGGGGATCGGTCGACGGGCCCCTGGGCACCGCCCACGACTTCAGGACGCCGTCGACCTCGAGGCGGAAGTCGTAGTGGAGGTTGCGGGCGGCGTGCTTCTGGACGACGAAGATCGGCTCGCGCCGCTTGCGGGCGCGCCGGCGCCTGCCGCTCGGCTCGCGGGTCGTCTCGAAGTCGCGCTTGCCGCGGTAGCGCTCGAGGTTCTCGGACGGCACGTCCCGGTTTCTACCGGTCCGGCGGCCAGAATGCCGGGATGGGCATCGCGGATGCAGGTCAACTGCACAAACCCCCTCTGCCGAGCGCATAGGCTCGGTGCGTGTCCCTCTTCGGCCCTCGCGTCAACGCCGACGGCCAGCGGCACGCCGACGTCTACGTGCCTCCCGGGGCCGACCCGGTCGCGCTTCGCTACCCCGACGGGGAGCCGACCGGGTTCGCGCTCGCGGCGTCGCAGCTCGCCTACCGGGACGGGCGCGGCAAGGACGGCAGCCTCCGGCTCGATTACCACGAGCGCCTGCCCTCGCCCGCCGGCGACCTCGCCTTCGCGCGCGGCGGCAACGGGTTCGTCGATGCCCGCAACGTCAAGTACGGGCACGTGGCGGTGGCCGATCTCGCCGCCGACCCGGGCGCTCCGGTGGCGAGCGGCGGCGGGCGCGGGGAGGCGTTCAAGCCCGACGGGATCCTGAGGGCGCACGTGGTGCGTGTGCGCTCGATCCCGGCCGACCTGCACTACAAGCGCCCGCAGGACACGCGCGGGCGCTCGAACGCCGGCGCCAAGTGGCTGCACTACGGCGATCCGGGCGCCGACCAGGGCGACCGCCACGACGTGCACTACTCCTACCTGGTGTGGAGCTTCCTCGACGCCCGCGGCGGCGGGATGGTGCGGGCGCTGCTGCGCGAGGGCCAGATCGTGTGGCCGTGCGCGGTCGCGCCGATCGAGCTGCCGGCCTATGACGCGCAGGGCACCGTCAACGGCGCGGTGACCGGGCGCTACGTCGCGGCCGAGGTGGCAGGCACGGCGTTATACGGCTGGATGGCCTGGAGCCACCGCGCCGGCGATGCCGAGCCGGTGGCCCACGCGGAGCCGGCCTCGTGAGCGACGCCGCAGCGGCCGAGTGTCGACTCCGTCAGCCTCAGGCCGACTCAGTCGACACTCGGTGAGGGCGCGACTGGGTCCGCCTCACGGGCGGGTGCGCGGCGACCGTTGTGGCTCTGGCGAACTGATCGTCCAGCGGCCGCGGGAACGGCACGAACACGTGCCGATCGTGGAACGGCGCGGCCTGACGCATCGCGTTGAAGCCGGCCGCGGTGACGATCGCCGCGGCGCTGGCGAACAGCGCGGCAGCCGGGTGGACGTCGAGGTCGGGGCCGCCGGGGAGGGCGACGCGCACGGGGTGGCCGGTGGCGCGGGCCAGCGCGAGGAGCGCCTCGACCTCGTGGTCGGGACCCGTGTGGACGACGAGGGCGGCGCCGGCGGCGTCGTCGCGCGCCGGCGCGGGTGGGTCGAAGAGGGGGAGGGGTTCGAGCCGGTCCGAAACCTTTTGCAGCACCGCCCAGTGGGCGGGGTGGAGCGGTTCGAGCACGAACGTCGTCTCGATCCGCGGCAGCGGCCGGTCGAGGCGACGGGCGTACTTCGGCCAGCGCAGCAGCCGGGCGACGTGATCCACCGGCACGTCGAGGTCGGGCAGCTCTCCGACCACGCCCGCGGGGAAGGCGTCGACGATGACGCGCTCGGGCCGCTCGGCAGCGACCAGGCCGGCGAACCAGCGCCGCAGCCCCACGCGGTCGCCGTCGAGCGAAAACGGCACGTCGATCACGGGAACCTCGCCGGTCACGCGGGCGTCCTTCGCAAAGGGCGATGCGGTCACCAGGACCGCATCCGACGCGCCGAGGGTGTGCAGCACCGCGCGGGCGCGGACGAGGTGGCCGAGCCCGCCCCCGATGGCGTAGTAGACGATCACCGCACGGCGCGAAGCGGCCTTGGGCTCGCCGTCGCGAGCGTCTCGCGCAGCAGCTCCGCGTATCGCTTCGCTTCCGTGCGCTGGTCGAGCTCGCGTTCAGCCAGCTCGCGCGCCGCCGCGCCCAGCGCCCGCAGCCGCTCCTCCGGCCATGCCACCGCACGCTCGATCGCCCAGCCGCATCCGCTCTCGTCGCCGGCCTCGAACAGCAGTGCGGTGCGGTCGTCCTCGAGCCAGTCGGCCATTCCTCCCACCCGCGACGCGATCAGCGGGATCCCCAGGGCGGCCGCCTCGGCCATCACGTTGGGCATGCCGTCGTAGAAGCTCGGCAACACGACGGCGTCGCAGGCCAGGAAGCGGTGGATGAGGTCGTAGCGGTCGGCGAAAGGCTCGACGGTCACGCTGATGCCGTCGCCGTGCTCGGCCAGCCACGCCTCCATGTCGGGATCGATCCAGCCCGTCAACAGCACGTGCACGTCCTGGGCCCGGCCGGACCGGCGCAGCGCGTCGAGGAAGAAGGCCCCGCCCTTCTTGCGCTTGAGCTGCCCAAAGAGGCCGAGGACGCGACGGCCCTCGGGCGCGTGCGCCGCGCGCAGTTGCTCGGCGCGCGCGTGGTCGGAGGGCAGCGGGACGAAGCGGTCGAGGTCGATTCCGTTGGGCACGCGCACCACCCGCCGGCCGGGGTGCAGCGCCGCGATGCGGTCGACCTTGTCCTGCGCCACCGCACACACCAGGGCGGAGCGCTGGAGCGCGTCGGCGAGCACGTCGCGGCGGCGCGGGGTGAACAGGTTGGCGTCGAAGTCGTTGCCACGGATCAGGGTCACCAGGGACACGCCGAGCCAGGCGGCGAAGATGGGGCCGGCGAGCAGGGGGAGGTAGCCGCCGAAGGCGACGACGTGGGTGAGCGTCGCCGGCTCGGCCGCTTCGCGCTCGAGCTCGTTCCACGCCAGGTTCAGCGCATGCGCGGGGTCGTCCTCGATCGGCCATGCCCAATAGCGCCCGCCGTGCTGCTGCTCGAAGCGGGCGGTCGCTCCCGGCCGGCGCACGAGATGCCCGACGTCGACCGTCACCCCGGCGGCGCGCAGCGACCGCACGATCCGGTCGCACGACTCGGCCATGCCCCCGCGCGAGGGGGGGTAGGTCTCGGTCAGCCAGAGGGGGCGAACGTCACGAATCCCCGAACCCGCCCCCGTCGTCGTCATCGTCGTCGTCGAAGTAGCGGTACCCGTAGTCGTTGTAGTACGGGTCGTAGGTGCCCCACCACCACGGGTAGTAGCCCCAGTCGCTGTAGTAGCTACGGCGGTAGCGGTAGGGGTAGTCGCGGGAGAGGATCGCGTCCTCGTCCTCGACGGCCGGGCGGCCGGTCACCGCCGCCTGCCGGCCGGGCTGCTGTGCCTGCTGGGCCGTGCCCGGTTGCTGGCCCTCCTCTTGCTTGGCCGCGCACTCGACGCATACGCGCGTGTCGACGCGCGGCGCCAGGTGCTCGTCGCAGACCCGGCGGGTGCACAGCTGGCATGAGGTCGTGGCCGGGTTGCCGCAGTCGCGAAGCGTGAAGAAGCCGCGCTTGCAAGCGCAGACGTCGAGCGTGGTCACGCGCTCAGCCCACCAGCTTCTTCCGGCGCGTCGGCCGGACCCGCTCGTACCCTGCCGCGATCAGGTCGACGAGGTGGCGGGGGTCGAGCGGCGTCTCCGCAGTCGGCGACTTGATCGTCCGCCGCACCCGCACCACGGTCTTGGACTCGTCGTCCTTGACCTTGTCCTTGCGCAGCTGCCGGTCGGGCCCGGCCACCTGCGGCGCCTTGTCGTAGAGCTTGTCGCGGAAGGTGGCGGTGACGTCGACCTCGGTCCGCTTCTTGTTCTTGGTCTTCGTCTTGACCTTGCCGCGCGGGTTGCGCTTGGTCTTGCGCTGGGAGCGAACGTAGTCGGTTGCGATCCACTGCACCTGGGTGCCGTCCACGAACGCCGCCCCGCCCGCACACCACGGGTCCATGTAGTAGGTGTCGACGATCCGGTAGTACCGGCCCCGCGAGTAAGGCTGGCTGACGCCGGTCTGCTTCTCCTTCAGCAGCGGGCCGCGCATGTCGAGCCGCAGGTGCAGGGCGCCGTCGTCGCCGCAGTCCTCGCGCAGGACCGGCGCCACCCCCGTGATGAACTCGAGCGGCGTGCGGTTGACGTCGAGCCTCTTCGTGAACCGGTAGCTCGGGTACAGCGCGACGAGCGCGACGATGACCGCGACCGCGATCGCCGCTCCCGCGATGGGGACGATCGCGACGCCGACGATGGCGAGGATGAACCCGGCGATCCCGATGCCGAGCATCCACCCCCCAAGGCGGCTGCGCAGGCGGTCCGCCTGGGCGTCGTAGGTGGCCAGGGGCGCCAGCAGCTTGACCCAGTCCGACGCCGTGCGCGTCGCGTCTACCTGCTTGGTCTCAAGGAGCTGCTGCTGCTCGGGCTCGAGCGACCGGAAGCTGCTGCGGATCGAGCTCAGGTCAGGCTCCCCTCGGGCACGGCGCCAATCCAACCAGGTTCGAGGGTCGCGTAGAGGTCATCGAGCGCGGCGACCGCCGCCGACCACGTGAAGCGCTCCTCCACCCGGGCCCGGCCCGCGGCGCCCATGGCTGCGGAACGCTCCGGGAAGTCGAGCAGCGTGCGCACCGCGCGCGCGAGCTCGCCCGGGCGGTCCGGCGGCACCAGCAGCCCCTGCCCGCCGTCCTCCATCAGCTCGCGCACCACCGGCAGGTCGGAGGCGAGCACCGGCACGCCCGACGCCATCGACTCGAGCACCTTGAGCGGCGCGCATCCCTGGGCGACGTTGCGGGCGCAGTCGCGCAGGGGCGCGAGCGAGGCCAGGGCGTGCTCGCGCCAGGGCGCGAGCTCGTGCTCGGCCAGCGCGAAGCGCCAGTGCACGCGGTCGGCGACCCCGAGACGGGCCGCGAGCTTGCGGTACGGCTTGGCCTTGCGGCGGTGCACCGATGCGCAGACGACGAGGTGAAGGTCGTCGAGATCGGAAAGCCGCTGAAGGGCCCGCAGGGCGGTGTCGAGGCCCTGCCACGGCTGCAGGGCGCCGAAGTACAGGAGATAGCGGTCCGGAGCGTCGGGGGGTCGGGCGGTCGGCCCGCCGAGATCGGCCCCGTTGGGGATCACGCGCAGCCGCTCTCGCGCCACCCCGCGCCGCGCCAGCGCGGCGGCGATCACCGGCGAGGGCACGACGACGGCGTCGGCCGCGTCCAGGCAGCGCTGCTCGACCTCGGCAATGCGCTCGAGCGTGCCCGGAGGGATGCGCGGATGGAGGTAGGGCAGCTCGACCGACGGCAGCCCGTTGACCTCGTAGACGCGGACCAGGTCGCGCTCCAGCACCGCCATCCCGCTCCACGGATCGCGGAAGTGGGCGACGCGGATGGAGCCACCCCCGGCGTCGAGCAGGGCCTCGAGACGCGCGGAGAACCCCAGTGCCCGCTCGAGGTAGTTCTCGCTCGCCTGCGAGTAGCGCACGACCTCGATCTCGCCCTCGCGCTGGTAGGGCGGGAGGCCGTCGCCGCCGAGCACGTAGAGCAGGCCCCCGCCCGCGCGCTCAAAGAGGGTCCGTGCGAAGCGGTCGATGTGCACGGCACTGCCCTTGCGGGAGGGAAAGCGGTCGAAGGAGGCGTACAGCGCCGGGTGCTGCAGGGTCAGCGGCACGGGGCGCCGAGGCTATAGGCTCGCCGCGATGCCGAGGCAGTGGATCGCAGTGGCGGCGGCGACCGCGCTCCTCGCCCTGCCGGGTTGCGGCGGGGGCACCGACCGCAAGATCACCCTGCAAATCGGCGGCTCGACCCGCAACGTCAACGCGACCGCCTGCGGCAAGACCGAGCCGTTCCAGCTCTACTCGAACGCCCCCGTGCGGATCCCCTACTCGGGAACGGTCAGCCCCGCTCCCGACGGCCGCTGGAAGGTCAAGGTCAAGCTCAAGCGCTGCGCCTCCGGCGGCGACTTCCAGGACGTGGCAGGCGAGCAGAAGATCGTCGGTCAGCCCGGCGGGAAGTTCTCCGGGGAGCTCCCGGTGCCCGAGTCCGGCTCCTACTCGGTGCGCGCGAAGTTCCAGAGCGACAACAAGCCCCAGAGCGACAAGCTCTACCTCAAGGTCGGCAGCTGAGACATACCGGATCCTCCTTGAATCGGCTGATCCGATCGCCCAGGATCGGCGCAGGCGGGGCCAGGCACAACGACAGGAGAACGAATGGAAGCTGCAACGGCTGCCGCGGCCAACGGGCTGCGCGCCACGATGGAAGGCAAGGTCGTCGTCGCTGGCGACACCGACTACGAGGAGGCCCGCAAGGTCTTCAACGGCCGGGTCGACAAGCGCCCGGCCGTGATCGCCCAGTGCGCCACCGCCGGCGACGTCGCCGCGGCGATCGCATTCGCGCGCGAGCACGAGCTGCCGCTGGCCGCGCGCTGCGGCGGGCACTCGACGGGCGGGTTCTCGAGCGTCGACGGCGGCGTGGTGCTGGATCTGCGCCCGATGAACGCGGTGCAGGTCGATCCCGATTCGCGCCTCGTCCGGGCCGAGGGCGGGACGATCTGGGCCGAGCTGGACGCCGCCGGGCAGGACCACGGGCTCGCCGTGACCGGCGGGCGCGTCTCCAACACCGGCGTCGGCGGCCTCGCCGTGGGCAGCGGCTCGGGCTGGCTGGAGCGCAAGCTCGGGCTGACCTGCGATCTGCTCGTCGGTGCCCAGGTCGTCACCGCGGACGGGGATGTCGTCCGCGCCTCCGAGGACGAGAACAGCGACCTGTTCTGGGCGATCCGCGGCGGCGGCAGCAACTTCGGCATCGTGACGCAGTTCGAGTTCCGCGCCGAGCCGATCGGCCCGATGATCATGGCCGGCATGCTCCTGCACCCGCGCGACGCGGCGCCGGAGCTGATCGCGTTCTACCGCGACCTCATGGCGACGGCCCCCGACGAGCTCGGCGGCGGCGTAGCGCTCATCCACGGGCCGCCTGTGCCGTTCGTGCCCGACGAGTGGCAGTTCAAGCCCGTCACCGGCATCATCGTGCTCTGGATGGGCTCGGCCGCCGACGCCGAGGAGGCGGTGGCGCCGCTCAAGGGCTACGGCGAGCCGATCGTCGACCTCGTCCAGCCGATGCCGTACACGGCCGTGCAGCAGCTGCTCGACGGCTCCGCGATCCCGGGCGTGCGCGAGTACTTCCGGATCGATTACCTCCGCGAGCTGCCCTCCGACGCGATCGACGCCTGGATCGGGCACGCCGCGAAGGTCACGTCACCGATGAGCCAGATGGTGCTCGAGCCGCTGGGCGGCGCCGAAAGCCGCGTGCCCGACGGCGCCACGCCGCTTCCGCGCCCGGACGTGCCGTTCGCGTTCCACGGGATGGGGCTGTGGCTCGACCCGGCCGACGACGAGAAGAACATCGAGTGGACGCAGGAGCTCGGCGAGGTCATGAGCCCGTGGGCGCTCGACCGCGCGCTGCCGAACTTCGTCGCCGAGGACGACCCGGCCTCGCGGCTGCGGGCCTCCTACGGCGAGGACACCTACCGGCGGCTGGTCGAGATCAAGGACCGCTGGGACCCGGACAACGTGTTCTGCGTCAACAAGAACATCCCGCCGAGCGGGTAAGGCGGCGCGCGTGCGAAGCGCGCGTCTCGCTCGGTCTCCGCCGGCGCCGTGTGAACGGCGCGATTAAGGGGGTGGGTTCGGGTGCGCGTTGGGGGTTTGTGCAGTTGACCGCGATATAGGCGGTCAGTTGCACACACCCCCGGAGGGAGCGCCGATCCGGTCCGGAACCCCCCCTCCTTCGTCGCTGCCGTTCAAACGGCGCCGGCGGTAGACCGAAGCGGGACGCGCGCTTTGCGCTAGTCCGGCTTCTGCTCCTCGTCGGCCTCTGAGTAGGTGGCGGGGTCGGGCTCGGACTCGACCTCGCCCCACTCCTCCTCCAGCCGCGGCGCACCCTCGCCCGCGGTGTGCTCCGCGTGCTCGACGAGCTCGCGCTCGGCCTCCTCGAACCCCTCCTGCTCGCCGCCGCCGGCTTCGCGCACCGGCCGCATCGCTTCGTCGTTCCGGTCCATGGCGGCGGCCTACCCCTGACTGAAGCCCGCGAAGCACCTGCCGATCACCGGGGCGGTGACCCAGCACGAGGCTCCCGAGGCACGAGGATCTGGAGGGCGTCACCTGGAGCTGCTACCGCGCAGCGCTCAACGGGGCGCACCCGACGCGGTGCTGCTGATCACCCGAGCTTCCACTCGATCTCGTCGAGCCCGTTGAAGTCGAGGGCCACCGCGGTCGCCCCCGTGAGGTCCCACTCGCGCCCCTCGATGTAAGGACCGCGGTCGATCACCGGCACGCGGATGCCGCGCCCGTGGTAGCGGAACGTGACCATCGTGCCGCAGGGCAGCGTCTTGTGGGCCACGCCGAGGTCGTCGCGGTGCAGGATCCCGTTGTTGACCGGGCAGGCGATCGGCAGCCCGAAGTCGGTGAACACCGACGCCACGCTCGTCTGCCAGCCGCTGACGTTGTTCAGCACGCTGGAGGGCAGGAGCTGGTTCTCGAACCTGCGGGGGTCGACGGTGCGCTTGAACGCCCGATAGCGCGCGAGCTCGTGGCGGATCTCGGCGTCGCTGGGTGGGTGCGACTTGGGCGGGTGGGCGGCGAGGTACTCCGGGCTCTGCTTGTCGGTCGGGTCGTCCTTCTCGGACCGCACGCCGGACTCGGGCTCGACGGCGCGGGCGTGCGAGCGGGGGAGCGGCTGGGCGTCGGCCGGCAGCTCGTCGGCCGTCGCCGTCCTGGCGGCGCGCGCCTCGGTCCTGGCCTTCGGCGCGCTCTTGTCGTCGGTCAGGACGACGGCAGCGGCGACGCCCGCTCCCGCGAGCACGAGCACGGCCGCGAGCCCGATGACGATCCTTCGTCGAGGCATGCCGCCGCAGTATCGCGAGCGTCGGTGACGAGCGCGGAGCTTGGCGGGGGGATATCTTCGCGCCGATGCGGTGTCGCGTCCGCTGGCGTTCGTGCCGGTCGTCGCGCTGCTGGCGAGCGCGCCGTCGGCGTGGGCGCAGGGCGAGCAGCCGCCGCCCATGCCCGCGGCGATCGTGCCAAGCGCCGGTACCGGACCGGTCTGGCCCAGCGGCGGCGGCTTCTCCGGCGACGGCGGCCCGGCCAGCCAAGCCGAGATCGACCACCCCTCGCAGGTGGAAGCACTCCCCGGCGGCATTTGTTCACCGACACGTCGAACCATCGCATCCGGCTCGTCGCGGCCGACGGGACGATCGAGACGGTCGCCGGCAACGGGCAGCAGTGTCCGGCGCCCACCGATGCGTGCGGGGACAACGGACCGGCCGTCGCCGCGTCGCTGAACACGCCGCATGATGTCGCGGCCCTGCCCGGCGGCGGGTTCCTGATCGCCGACACGTTCGACAACCGCATTCGCCGGGTCGATGCGTCCGGCACGATCACGACGGTCGCCGGGACGGGTGAGCTGTGCGAGCCGAGCTACAACCCGTGCGGCCACGGGGGCCCGGCGCTCGCGGCGAGCCTGTCGTGGCCGGCCTCGGTGCACGTGCTGCCCGACGGGTCGTTCGTGATCGCCGACCAGCACTCGGGACGGGTACGGCTCGTGCACGACGGACTGATCCTGCACCTGGCGGGAACCGGTCTGCCGGCGTTCGGTGGCGACGGGCTCGCGGCGTCGACCGCGGGATTCTCCGGGCTGGCCGATGCGGTTCCGCTCCCCGGTGGGGGGATCCTCGTCTCGGATGGCGACAACTGCCGACTGCGCCTGATCGACCCGACCGGCGACATCGCGACCGTCGCCGGCTCGGGGCCGGCGAACCCCTGCAACAGCCCGACCGACGAGCCCGAGCCGAGCGTGGGTGACAACGGTCCGGCGACGGCGGCGCGGATCCAGGTCCCCGGCTACGTCGACGTTCTCAGCGACGGCACCAAGCTGGTCGTCGACTTCCTCAACAACCGCGTCCGCCGCATCGCCCCCGACGGCATCATCACCACCGTGGCGGGCGACGGCCTGCCGCCGGCGTTCGGCGGTGACGACGGGCGCGCGACCGCCGCGAGCCTGGCCTGGCCGAGCGGCGTGGCGGCGCTGCCCGCGGGCGGGTTCCTCGTGACCGACTCCGGGAACAACCGGGTCCGCCGGGTCGGCTCGTCGGGACCGGGGCCCGCCGCGCTTCCGGAGCGCTGGAATCCCGGCGCCCGCCCGCCGCTGGCGGTCCTCGACGCCTCGGTGGCGACCGCGAGCGACGGGACCGCTCCGCTCGACGTGGTCTGCCCGGCCGATCCAGCCGATCGCGGATGCACGGGGACCGTGCAGATCCTGGTGCCCGGCTCGGCGCCGCTCGCGCCGGCGCCGTACGACTACCAGGCGGGCCAGACCGCGACGCTCGCCGTGCCGGCAAGCGCGGCTGCGGGCGTCGCGGGCGCGCGCGTGGCCGTGGAGACGACGCAGGCCTCGGGCAAGCCGGGCGGGCTCTCCCAGCCGACCCGCGACCAGCGCCGGGTCCGCAGCTGCGGCGGCGGCCTCCGCGAAGCGCTCCGCCGACGCAGCGCGGTTGCGGCGGCGGCCGCTCGCGGCGCCGGCCCTCGTCGGCCCGGCGCCCCTGAGCGCCCGGGAGGCGGCAAGGCGCGGCATCCCGGTGAGCATCGCCTGCCCCTCCGCCTGCTCGGCGGAAGCGGTGGTGCGCGATCCGCGCACGCGCCGAGCGCTCGCGCGCGTGCACCTGCGAACGGGCGCCGGCGGCGTGGACGGCGGTGGCGCGGCCGCCGGCCGCGCTGCGGCCACGCGTGCGGGCGCTGGGGAAGGCAATGCTGCGCGTAAGGGCCGACGTCCGGCTTCGCGACCGGCGCGCCCGCCTCGGCCCGGTCGCCGCGCCGATTGGTCCCACACCGAGCGCCCGGGCGTTTGCGGCCGCCGGCGTGCCGGTCTCGGTCGCCTGTGCCGATCCCTGCCGCCTCTCCGTGCGGGCCTGGATTCCCCCGGCGCAGACCGCTCGGCTCGGTCTTGGGCAGATCGACCGCCCGGTGGCGGCCGGAATCGCAGCGGCACGCGGGGCGCGCCGCGGTCCGCGGACCCTCACGATCCCCGTACAGGGCCGGTTCCTGCGCGCCGCCGTGGTCCGGGCGACGCACGTCGCGGCGTTCTCCATCCACGTGCTCCTGCGCGACCGGCGCGGCTCGGCGCTGTTTCGCCGCGTGGCCCACGACCGCTTGCTGTCCGACGCGCCCTGATCGCCTAGCGCGGCGCGACGTAGTGCAGATACACCTGCCGCAGCCGACCCTCGGACTGCGCCGCGCGCGCCGCCGCATCGCGATCCGACCCGAACATCGCCTGCCCGACCGGCACCTCGAGCATCGGGTCGCCGCTTTCGAAGACGACATAGTTGTTGTAGGCCGAGGTCGCCGGGTTTAGCGCCGGCGCCGTCGCGACCCCCGGCCGCGCCGCGTTGCCGGAGGGGTTCCCGTGGATGAGGCCGTCGGAGTCGAGCGAGTACAGCGTCACGTTCTTGAACTGCTCCGACCAGTAGAAGACGTCGCCGGTCCCGTTGCGGTCGTCAAACCCGATGCGCTGGACCGGGCCTGGCTGCAGGTTGGTCGCGCCGGACTGGAAGAAGATCGACCCGTAGCGCGTGATCGACGGGTTGCTCGACGGGCCGTTTCCGGGCTGGCCGATCGCGCCCGACGCCGACGCCCATAGCGTGCGCGCCTTGCGGCCCCCGTAGTCGCGCCAGACGACGTCGGAGACGCCGTTGTTGTCGCACACCTGTCCGGCCGGCAGCGGCTCGCACGGCAGGATGTTCGTCGCCGCGGTGGTGAACGCCACGTAGCGCCCGCGGGAGTCGATCGACGGCTGCCCGGACGGGCTGTCGCCGGGCGCGCCGCCCGGCGAGCGCGAGACGAGGCCGCCGCTGATCGATGGCGGTCCCCACGGCGTCAACGGCGCCTTCTTCGGCCGCTTGGCGCCCGCCTTCGCCTGGTCCGCGGTGAGCAACCGGCGGTAGACGTCGGGCGTGCCGCTCGTGTCGGCCGGGTCGATGTTGGATGCCTCCGACGTGAACGCCACCCCGAGGCCCGATGCGCCCTTGCACTCCACCGGGCACCCGTCGGACTTCGTCAGCGACACGTCGTAGGACGGCCCGTTGCCCGCAATCCGGTGGTCGTTGGCCGAGGCCAGAAACGTCGCTCCGGCGAGGGCCTCGTCCTTCGGCGAGGGCTTGCCGTCGGCGCGCACTCGCAGGACGCGCGCGTACACCTGCTTGACGCCGGGGTCCGGTGCCGAGGTCACAACGGGCTTCCACTCCGGCGGCGCGCCGGCGCGGCGCCAGACCCGCTTGGTCAGGGCGAGATTCGACGCGTCCGAGGTGAACGCCACCCGGCGGCAGCCGCCATCGACCTGCACGTCGTAGGTCGCGCCGTTGGACTGGCGCCCGAGCGCGTCGACCGACACGCGCACCGTGGCGCCCGAGCTCAGGTC
Organism: Solirubrobacteraceae bacterium; assembly: GCA_045805605.1. Lineage (GTDB taxonomy): Bacteria > Actinomycetota > Thermoleophilia > Solirubrobacterales > Solirubrobacteraceae > DATBDE01. The sequence goes on along the minus strand of JBJMKX010000062.1, from coordinate 14,571 downwards.
GGTGATGAACGCATCCGGCTGGCCGTTGGTGTCGCCCGGAACGAGGTTCGACGCGGCCGAGACGTAGGCGACGCAGTGGGGGCGCGGGCGGCCACCGAGGCCGTCGTGGTCCTGGTCGCCGTCCAGGCTCGGCAGCGTCGACGGGCCGTTGGCCGCGCCGCCGTCGGACGCGTGAGTCAGGAGTTGCGGCGCCCCGGCCGACCACGGCAGGCCCTGCAGCCCGTCGGAGCCCGCGTTGGTCCTGCGCACGACGAAGATGTCGGTGACGTTGCCGTTGCCGTCGCCCGCGACCAGGTCCGAGGCATCGGATTCGAAGGCCACCAGCGATCCGAGCTGGCGGTCCTGGGAGATGGCCGGGTTGCGCGAGGGTCCGTTGGGGATGCCGCCGCCGGTCGAGCGGGAGAGCAGGCCGGTCGAGTCGATGGTTGCCGCCCGGGCGGGGGCGGGGACGACCAGCAGAAGCGGGAGCGTCGCCGCGAGGAGCCGCCTCACGGCAGCTTCACCGCCACCGCGCGCTGAGACTCGCAGCCGATCAGGCTGTCGCGCTTGTCGGCCGACACCGCGTCGCGCCCGTCGCCGCAGCGCACGCGGTCGACGGTGGCGTCGCGAACGGCGACCCGATCCGACCCCGCCCCGGCGTCGATGCGGTCGCCTCCCAGCCCGCCCACGATCCGGTCGGCGCCGCCCAGCCCGATCACCAGGTCGTCCCCGACGCCGCCCGCCAGCCCGTTGGGCCGGTCGTTGCCGATGAGCGTGTCGCGACCGCGCCCGCCGACCACCGTCTCGGTCGACGGCATCACGTTGTCGCCCTCGCCGGGGCTGCCGTCGTTGGCCTGTCCGTCCAGCGCAACCGCCACGCCCCCGGACCGGCTCGCATAGGAGGCGAGGTCCCGGCCGGCGCCGCCTGCCATGAGGTCGGGCCCGCCACCGCCGTACAGCCTGTCGCTGCCCGATCCTCCGAGCAGCGCGTTGGGCCCCGCGTCGCCGATGAGCCGGTCGTTCTCGGACGAGCCGGTGACGTTCTCGATCGACCGCAGCCCGTCGGACTCGATCCGGCGCCGCGGGCCCGTGTGCCCGCGCACGATCCGGCTCGCCCCGGAGGTCAGGTTCACGTCGACCGCATTGAAGCTGTACGAGAAGTCCGCGGTGTCGTTGCCCGGCCCGCCGTCTATCGAGTCGTTGGACAGGCCGCCCGAGAGGGTGTCGTCGCCCTCGCCGCCGTCGAGCGAGTCGGCGCCCCGCCCGGCGTTCAGCGCGTCGTTGCCGGCATCGCCGATCAGGGTGCGCGACTTGCCGATGATGGTGGCCAGGCGGTCGTCGCCCGACCCGCCGACCACGGTCTCGACGTCGTTGGGGACGTTGTCACCCTCGTCGGCCTCGCCGTCGTCGGGGTTGCCGTCGAGATCGACGAGCACCGGATTGATGCGGCTCGAGTAGTCGGCGGTGTCGCGCCCCGAGCCGCCGTCAAACCGGTCGGGGCCGAGGCCGCCGTCGAGGGTGTCGTCGCCGCGCCCGCCCTCGACCCGGTCGGCCTCGCCGGCGCCGAGGACGCTGTCGTCGCCGTCGCCGCCGCGAAGGATGTCGTCCTCGCTGCCGCCGTCGACCGTGTCGTTGCCCGCGTCGCCGTTGATCCGGTCGGGGCCGGGGCCGCCGGCCAGGTTGTCGTTTGAGCCGCCGCCCGTCAGCTCGTCGCCGCCACCGCTCCCGGTGACGGTGTCGTTGCCCTCTCCGGCGGAGACGCGGCCCGGCGTGTTGAGCCGTATCCGGTCGCCCCCGCCCTCGCCGAAGACCACGATGGCGTTGACGCTTCCGTCCGGACAGGTGACGTCGAACCCGGTCGCGCGGAGGCAGCCTTTGCCGGCGTTGAGGCCGCCCGCACCGTCGTGGACGCGCACCAACCCGCCGCCGCGGTCGATTGCCAGGTCGTTGGCGACCCCACCCCCGCGGACGGTCACCGTCGAGCCGGACAGGGCGACCGTGCCGGCCTGCGCGGCGGGCGCAGCGATCAGCAGTGCGAAGAAGGCGATCAGAGCGACGCGGCGCACATCCGCCATCAACCCGTCAGCCCGGGAAAGGGAGCGTTCGTTACGCCTGCGACGTCCGGACGTGGACCCCGCGCGGCGCCGGAATCGAGGCGCTGTGAACGGGCGGGGGAGCATCGGTGGCGCGGATGTGGCGCAGCAACAGCACGGCCGCGACGCCGGCCAAGGCCATCACGGCGGCGGCCAGGTAATAGCTCGAGCTGGTGGCCGCCGTGAGGGCGTCCTGAGCCGCATCGAGCACCGTGGGCGAGACGCCGGCCTTCCCCGCGCCGCCGCCGGACTCCGAGAGCACGCGTTCGATCGCCGCCGGGCTGACGCCCGGGTTGGCGTTGACGAACGCGTCGATGTGGTCCTGCTGGACGCTGCTGACCACCGTCCCCATCAGCGCGAGGCCGACCGAGCCGCCGATCTGGCGCAGGGTCTGAATGACCCCCGAGGCCTCCCCGCGGTCCTTCGGCGGCGCGGCGTTCAGCGCGTCGGTGTTGGTCGGGCTCATGACCATCCCGATGCCGACCCCCATCGCGATGTAGGCGGGGACGAGCCAGGCGTACGACAGGCGGTGCAGCTGTGCTGCGTCCCAGGCCAGCGCCGCGGCCACCAGCAGGCAGCCGCCCGTGACGATCCCCCGCGGCCCGATCCGGTCGTAGACGCGGCCGATCATCGGCGCGACGAACAGCAGCGGGATCGTCAGCGGCAGCAGCGACAGGCCGGCCTCGATCGGGTCGAACCCGAGCACGTTCTGCACCCACAGGGCGCCGAACACGGTAAGCCCGATGAGCGCCAGCTCGACGCAGAACAGGATGAGCCCGTCGGCGGTGAAGTTGTGCGACCGGAAGAGCCGCAGTCGGATGAGCGGCTGCTCGATCCGCAGCTCGCCGAGCACGAACACGACGAGCAGCAAGGCCCCGGCCGCCAGGCAGCCGATCGTCCTGGCCGAACCCCAGCCCCACTCCTGGCTCTGCATGAGCGCGAGCACGAGCGCCGTGAGACCGGGGACGATCGTGAACAGGCCGAACCAGTCGATGCGGGCGCCGGCGATGGGCGTACTGCGCGGGACCGTGACGTGGGCGAGGACCAGCATCACGATGCCGATCGGGACGTTGATCCAGAACACCGCGCGCCAGCTGACGTCCTGGGTCAGCACGCCGCCGAGCAGCGGGCCCATGGCGAGGAAGATCATCGAGACGCCGGCGTAGACCCCCATCGCCCTCCCGCGCTCCTGGGGCTCGAAGGCGTTGATGACGATCGCCCCGGTGGCGGGGATCATCATCGCCGCCCCGATGCCCTCGGCTGCGCGGGCGGCGAGCAGGATCGCCTCGCTCCCCGCCAGCCCGCACACTGCCGAGCTGGCGATGAACACGATCGCGCCGAGCTTGAAGATCCGATCGTTTCCGAACATGTCGCCGATGCGCCCGCCCACCGCGACGAAGGCGGCGATCGCCAGCAGGTAGGCGTTGACCACCCATTGCAGTCCGGTCTGGGAGACGTCGAGCTCGCGCTGGATGGTCGGGAGCGCGACCGACACCACCGTCTGGTCGATGAGGATCATCGACAGCGCCAGCGTCATCGTCCCGAGGACCCACCATTTGCGGTTCTCGGCCGTGATCGCCGCCATTGCGCCGACCCTATCCTCCGCGCGCCATGGCGCGCCAGCGGTCCGACCTCAGACCCGTCGCCGCCGCCTGCGCGCTCACGCTGCTGGCGCTGGTGCTGCGCGTCCTTGCCGCACGCCAGAGCCTCGGGGGCGACGAACTGTTCTCGCTCGAGGTGGCCGCGCGGCCCGGCTTGGGCGACGTGCTCGACGGCGTGCGCGGCCCGCTCGAGATCACGCCGCCGGGGTACTTCGTGCTCGGGTGGGCCTTCGCGAAGCTGGGCGACCCGACGTACTGGCTCAAGGCGCCGTCGGTGCTTGCGGGGACGCTCACGGTGCCGGTCGCGTACGCGATCGGGGCGCGGACGGTGGGGCGGTGGGCCGGGGTCGTGGGCGCCGCCCTGCTGGCGATCAGCCCGTACGCGATCTTCTACGGGTCCGAGGCGCGAGCGTACGCGCTCACCGCTCTGGCGGTGGCGGTCGCCACGCTGCTGCTGCTGGTGGCGCTCGAGCGCCGGCGGTGGCCGCGGTGGGCGGCGTTCGCGGCGGCGGTGGCGGCGTCGATGTACGCCCACTACGTGGCGGCCTTCCCGCTCGCGGCCCTGCTCGCGTGGGCGCTCTGGTACCACCGCGACGCCTGGCGTCCGCTCCTGCTCGCCTACGCGGCGGCGGCGGTCGCGTATCTGCCGTGGATCCCGGGGCTGCTCGACGACCGCACGTCGCCGTACCAGCACGCGATCAGCCGGGTGTGGCCGTTCACGCTGCACTACGTCGGCACGGCGCTCGGGCAGTGGACGGCGGGCGTGCCGACGTGGGGGGTGGCGAAGGTCCCGGGTCCGGTGGCGCTGGTGCTGCTGGGCGTGGGGGTGCTGGTCCTTGTGGGAGGGCTCGTCGTGCGGCGGAGCCGCAGGCGTACCGGTTCATCGCCGTCCTCCTCGGCGACCGCGAGCGCCTCGTCGCGGTCATCGGCCGTCGAGCCCACCGGTTCCTCGCTGTCCTGGCCCGCGACCGCGAGCGCCTCCCCACGGTCGTCGCTCGTCGTCCTCCTCGTGGCGCTCGCGGCCTCCGGGCCGGTGCTGGCGGCGCTGTGGTCGCTGTTCGAGCCGAGCGTGTTCGTGCCGCGCACCTTCGTCGCTTCCCTGCCGGCGCTCGCGCTGTTGGTCGGGGCAGGTGTCGTGGCGGTACCGCGCGTGGCGGCGATCGCGGCGGCGGCGTGCCTCGTCGTTGGCCTCGGGCTGGGGACGGCGCGTACGCTCGACGACTTCCGCCGCCCGCCGTTTCGCGCGGCGGCCGACTACATCGACGCGCGCGCGAGGCCCGGCCAGCCGGTCCTCGAGAGCGGGTTCTTCGACCCCGGCGCCCTCGAGGCGGATCTCGATCCGCGGCGCCCGGTGTTCCGCGTCGACTGCTCGAACGCCTCGACCGGGCCGGGCCAGATCCTCACCGCGCGGGTGCACTGCGGCAAGAAGGGGTCCGGTATCGCCCCGGCGAGGGCGGCGGGCCGCCGCGCGGGTCGGCTGTGGCTCGTGTCCTGGGGCGGCCCACCGGCCGCCGAGCCCGGCTTCACCCGCGTGAGCCTGCGGCGGTTCGACGGCGGACTCGGCGTGTGGGTGGCGGAGGACAAGCCGGCTTAGTCACGGACGCTGGCTGGTCCGGCCTGCGGCTGGCCGACGCGCTTGTCAGCAGCCGTCGTCGACGGCCAGGGTCACCGGCGTGTCGGTCGGCAGGGTGGCGCCGGGGCCGGGGTCGGTCGAGCAGACGGTCCAGTTCTGGGGGAGCACGACGCCGAGCAGGCCGCCGCCGTCGGTGTCGTAGGGGATGCCGGACCGGTCGAGCATCCGCTCGGCGAGATCGAGCCGCGCTCCGGCGAGGTCCGGCACACGGGGATGGACGGCCGCTAGCGGCGGGTCGGTGGCGTCGAGCACGCACGCCAGCATCGGGTCGTGTCCGTCGGCATCGATGCGGGTCCACGTCCCGGCCCGCCCGCCGCGGGCGCAGGTCGAGCCGTCGGCCGGCGCGCGCACGACAGCAGTGCCCTGGTGGCAGCGGCCGGCGGCGCAGCGGACGGTGGCGCCGGAGCCATCGGCGGGAGGGACGATCGCGTCCGCCTGGCCCGGACGAGCGAGCGACGGCAGGTGCAGCACGCCGACGGCGACGGCTACCGCGGTCGCGGCGGCGCCAACGAGCAGGAGTGCGGCCAGCGCGGCGAGTGCACGCCGGCCGCGGCGCCGCGGAGCCCGTCCGACCGGGCCGCCCGAGGGCCCCGGCCGGCGCGGCGGCATCGCATCACCGGCATCGCCCGCGGAAAGCGGACGGGCGGCGAGCGGGTCGGCCGCCTTGCGGTCGGCGGGAAGCGGGTGCGTGGCGAGACCGTCGAGCGGGTGGGCCGCTTGGCGATCGGTGGGGCGGGGTTGCTCAACCGGTGTGGGCTCGTCGCGGAGGGGGTGCGTAGCGAGGGGGTTCTCGGGCGCTTCGCGCTCGTCGCGCACGGGAACGGTCGCGCCGCGGGTCGGCGGCAGCGTCCACGCTCGCGCCGCTCGGTTCTCGCCCGCCGCGACCGCCGCCGTCGCCGCGGCCGACAGCTCGCCCGCCGACGCGAACCGGTCCGCGGGCCGCTTGGCCAGCGCCCGCGCCAGCACCGCGTCCACCGCTGGGGACACGCCCGTCGCCGGAGCCGGGTCGTGGACCTGAGCGTACGCCACCGCCACCGCGCTTTCGCGTGGGAACGGCGGCTCGCCGGTGAGTGCCGCGAACAGCACGCAGCCCAGCGCGTACACATCGGCGGCCGGCCCCACCTCGCCGCCCTCGATCTGCTCCGGGGCGGCGTAGTCGGCGGTGCCCAGCCAGCGGCCCGTCTCGGTCAAGCCGGCGGTGTCCTCGCGCTTGGCCAGGCCGAAGTCCGCGAGGTAACCGTGATCGGAGTCGGCGCCCAGCACGTTCGCCGGCTTGACGTCCCGGTGCACGAGCCCGCGGGAATGGGCGCAGTCAAGCGCCCCCGCCACCTGTGCCACCAACCGCACCGCGCGCCCGAGCGGCAGAGCGCCGTCCTGCTCCAGCACCCGCCCGAGGTCGATCCCGTCCACCCACCGCATGGCGATGAACAGCACGCCGTCGCTCTCGCCCGCCTCGTAGATCGGCAGCACGTGCGGGTGGTCCAGCGCCGCCGCCAGCCGCGACTCGCGCCGGAACCGCGCGCGAAACTCATCCTGTGACGCCAACCCGGGCGAGATGACCTTGAGCGCCACCGGCCGCTCGAGCCCGAGGTGCCAGGCGCGATAGACGACGCCCATGCCGCCGCGCCCTGCGACCGCCTCGATGCGGTAGCCGGCCAGCTCTGCCCCGGTGAGCGTCGTGCTCGCCACGAGGCCATCAGTGTATAGTTCACCTTTAGGTGAACGGTCAGACTCCGCTCCGGCAGGGCGCTTCGGCACCGAGATGAGCACCGACCTCACCGTCGACATCGCGATCGACGCGCCGCGCGACCGCGTCGCGGCCTACGCACTCGACTACACCAACGACCCCGAGTGGATCGGCGCCATCCGCGAGGCCCGGCTCGTCACCGAGCCGCCGTTCGGCGTCGGCGCGCAGGTGAAGCGCATCGGCACGTTCCTCGGAAAGCGCATCGAGTACGTCAACGAGGTCGTCGAGCTCGACCCCGACCGGCGCCTGGTGATGCGCTCGGTCAAGGCGCCGTTTCCAATGACCGTGACCTACGAGTTCGACGACGAGCCCGGAGGCGGGAGCCGGATGCGCATCCGCACCGAGGGCGATGCCTCCGGCTTCTACCGCCTGGCCGGCCCGCTGCTCGACCGGGCGGTCAAACGCGGGGTCGGCCAGGACCTCAAGCGGCTGAAGGAGCGGGTCGAGGGCGGGGCCGGCTAGCTCACGAGACGCGCGTGCCCCTGAGCGCCGGCAGCACCTGCTCTCCGTAGACCCGAATCGCACCAAGCGGGTCCGCGCCCGAGTTGTTCGCCAGGCACACGATCGTCGCGCCGAGCTGCTCGATCTCGCGGATGCGCTCGGCGTGCACCTCGGCGTCGGACGAGATCAGGAACGACTCGCGCAGGTCGTCGTCGGAGACCTGGCGCGATCCCTCCTCGTACATCGCCCGCGGATCGTGCCAGTCGTCGGAGTAGAACTCGTCCGGCTGGGCGCCCTTCCACGGCCGCACGCCCTCCAGCGCCTCCTCGTCGGACGACGCCCACGAGAAGCCCGCCTGCAGCACGACTTCACCTGGCGAGCGCCCGGCGTCGTCGGCGGCCGAGCGGTAGGCGTCGAGGATCTCCGGCACCGACTCGGGGTCGCCCAGCGTCCACAGGCCGTCGCCCCACCGTCCCGCGACAGCGGCTGCCTGTGGCCCGAACGCCGACACGTAGATCGGCGGCCGGCGCTGCGCCCGCGTGTGGAGGGTCGCCTCCTTGGTCGAGAAGTGCTTGCCCGCATGCGTCACGCGCTCCCCGTCGAACAGCCGGTGGATGAGCTCGAGCGCCTCCTCCATGCGCTCGATCTGCTCGCCCACCGGCGGCCAGTCGGCGCCGAGCGGCGACTCGTTGAGCGACTCGCCGGAGCCGATGCCGAGGTAGGGGCGGCCGGGGAACAGGCGCTCGAGGGTCGCCCAGGCCTGGGCGATGAGCACGGGGTGGTAGCGCGGCCCGGGCGGCGTCACGCCGGTGCCGATCGGCACGCGCGACGTGGCGTGTCCGGCGGCGCCGAGCCACACCCACGCATGGCCGGACTCGCCCGGCTCCCACCACGGCTGCAGGTGGTCGGAGCACGCGATGCCGTCGAAGCCGGCGCGCTCGGCGGCGACCGCCTGCTCGAGCAGCGCCTCAGGCGGGAATTGCTCGTGGGAGCAGAAGTGAAAGTACCTGGTCTGCGACATACGCTGCGGCTACCCCGCCGCAGCGCGACCTACCGTTCGAGCTCCTTGCTCGGCGCCGGCTCGGGCTCCTTGCTCGGCGCGGGCTCTGGCTCCTTGCCGTCCGCCGGGTCGAGCTCTTGGCTCGACGCCGGCTCGAGCTCCTTGCTCGGCGCCGGCGCGTGGTCTTCGCTTGGCGGCGGCTCGAGCTCTTCGCTCGGCGTGCCGCCGACGATGTCCTGGAGCTTCCGGCGCCGGCGCTCCCAGCGCTCGCTCCGCACCTGCGCCTTCTGCAGCTTGTTCGGCTTGTCGGCGTAGCGCCGGCGCGCCCAGCGCGAGTTCGCGCGCGCGAGCCGGATCGCCCCGACCCACCCGACGAACGGGATGAACAGCGAGAGCAGAGCCATGAAGTACTTCGCCTTGGCCAGCAGGATCGCCACGACCAGCAGATCGAGGATCACCAGCGGGATGACCACCTCGACCGATCCCTCCGGGAACGGCACCGCCCCGATGACGATGAAGCCGGCGAAGGTGGCGGCGATCATGACGGCCTGGACCGATTCCCGCCCCTGCTCGGCCCAGTAGACGTCCTCGAGCCGCAGCCACAGGGCGAACTCGTCGAGCGTGAATCCGGCGCCGATGCCGAAGAGCACGGCGAGGATCTGCGTCCACGGCGACACGTGCTCGGTGCCGAAGCCGAGGAAGCCGCAGAGCAGGAGCAGGATGATGCCCCACACCAGGTGATGGATGTGCAGGTCACCCGACGTCACGCTGCCCGGCCACCACGTCACCTTGGGGCTGCGCATGAGCCGTGCGCTAGTGCGGATAAAGAGGAAAGAACCGAGGAAGCCGGCGAGGAGCCAGAGTGCAAGGGTGCGGGCGGAGGGGTGGGAGGTGGCGAGGACGAGAGTGGGCATTCGCGAGGCGCCGATGCTAACCGCATCAGTTCCCGCAAAGTCCGGGATGACCCCGGTCCGGCCCCGGATCCATCGCTTACGTGCTCGCGCGCGCGGGGTACCGCCTTCCGCCAGTAGACGTCCCAAAGGAGGGGAGATGCTGGGGCTGGCCGAGATCGAGACCACCGTCGAGCGGATGTGCCGGAAGGGGCGGCCCTTCCGCCAGATCGAGGACGTCATCGATGGCGCACCGGCATCGGACGTCCAGAAGGCCGCGTTGTGGTTGCTCGCATGGACCTACCAGGAGCCGCGCGTGCAGCGCCGGGTGGCCAAGGAAGCGCTCGCAGCAGCGGGCTGAACGAGAGCTGGCAACGGTCGCCGTGCGCTGGTTAGCGGCGACGGGGCATCGGGGTACAACCCCCGCCGGAGTGTTCCGGCTGGATCTCAACGGGGTCGACTGGGCGATCCTGATCTCCTATTTCGTCGTGGTCCTGGGGATCGGATTCGCGGCCAAGCGCTACGTCAAGACCGGCCTCGACTACTTCCTCTCCGGACGCTCGCTGCCCGCCTGGATCACCGGCCTTGCCTTCATCGCCGCCAACCTCGGCGCGCTGGAGGTCATCGGCCAGGCCGCCAACGGCGCCCAGTACGGCGTCGCATCGGTTCACTTCTACTGGATCGGCGCCGTACCGGCGATGGTGTTCCTCGGCATCGTGATGATGCCCTTCTACTACGGCGCGCGCGTCCGCTCGGTGCCCGAGTACCTGCGCCTGCGTTTCGGCCACCCGACGCACTTCTTCAACGCCGCCACGTTCGCCATCGCGACGATCCTCATCGCGGGCGTCAACCTGTTCGCGCTCGCGCTCGTCATCAACCTGATGCTCGGGTGGGAGATCAAGGTCTCGGTCGTCATCGCCGCAGGGATCGTGCTCGTCTACATCACCCTCGGCGGACTCTCGTCGGCGATCTACAACGAGGTCCTGCAGTTCTTCGTGATCATGGCGGCGCTGATCCCGCTGACGATCGTCGGGCTGCACCACGTCGGCGGGGTCGACGGCCTGATCGACAAGGTCGAGGCGTTCAAGCCGCTGGGCGAGAAGGGCCTGCACTCGTGGGAGGGCACGGGCATCGGCAACGTCACCAACCCGCTGGGGGCGAACTGGCTCGCGATCGTGTTCGGCCTCGGCTTCGTGCTCAGCTTCGGCTACTGGACGACCAACTTCGCCGAGGTCCAGCGCGCGCTCTCGGCCAAGAACCTCTCGGCCGCGCGGCGCACGCCGCTGATCGCCGCGTTCCCGAAGCTCTTCCTGCCCTTCGTGATCATCATCCCCGGCCTGATCGCCGTGGTGACGGTGCCGAAGCTCGGGGCCCCCTCCGGTGACCTCAGCTACAACAACTCGATCCCGATCCTCATGCACAACCTGCTCCCCAACGGGTTGCTGGGGCTCGCGGTCACCGCCCTGCTGGCCGCGTTCATGGCCGGGGTTGCCGCCAACGTGACGTCGTTCAACACGGTGGTCTCCTACGACCTGTGGCAGGCGTACGTCCGCAAGGACAAGCCCGACGAGTACTACGTGCGCTTCGGCCGGATCGCGACCGTGGTCGGCGTGCTGATCGCGATCCTCACGGCCTTCATCGCCGAGGGCTACAGCAACATCATGAACTACATCCAGGCGCTGTTCTCGATCTTCAACGCGCCGCTGTTCGCGACCTTCATCATCGGAATGTTCTGGAAGCGGATGACGCCGTGGGCGGGCCTGTTCGGCCTGATCGCGGGAACCCTCGCGGCGCTCATCCCGAAGGTCCTCTACGACAACGGCGTCATCCACTACCCGACCGCGCTCGACGCGTCCTTCTACCAGGCGATCTACGCCTTCGTGGCCGATGCGGTCGTGTCCGTCGTCGTGACCTTGTTCACTGCGCCCAAGCCCGACGACGAGCTGCGCGGGCTCGTGTGGGGGCTCACCTCGACCACCGCCGACCAGGGCGTCGTGCTCGAGTCCGACAAGGTCTGGTACCGCAACCCGTTCCTGCTCGGCGGCCTGGCGCTGGGCATCACCATCGTCCTCAGCATCCTCATATAGGAGGGCCGCATGGTCGTAGACCCAACAGGCGACGAGTTCATCCGCCGAGCCGAGGAGGCCGAGCTCGCGGAGCGCGAGGCCAAGGCGATCTCGCTCTTCGACCTGCGCAAGGTGATCGGCGCCGTGCTGATGGTCTACGGGCTCGTGCTCACCGCGATGGGGATCTTCGGCTCGACGGCCGAGAAGCACAAGGCGGCGGGGATCAACATCAACCTGTGGACGGGCCTGGCCCTGGTGCTCGTGGCCCTGCTCATGCTCGTCTGGGCGTACACCAAGCCGCTGATCCCCGACGAGGACCAGGCCACGGGACGCGGCTCCGGCCGCCTCCGTAGAGCCGCGTAGCCCTCCGTTCACGAGCGCTTTGCGCTCGCATTGCGGGCGGCGGGGATCATGGTCGACCGTGCCCGCCATCCTCGACCCGCTGCGCGAGCGCGATCTCGCGCTGCTGTTCGCCGGCAAGGCCGTCTCGCTCGCCGGCGACGGCATCTACGTCGTCGCGCTGGCCTGGCAGGTCTACGCGCTGTCCAACGTGCCCGCCGCGCTGTCGCTCGTCGGCCTGGCGCTGAGCCTGCCGCAGGTCGCGCTCTTCCTGGTCGGGGGCGTCCTCTCGGACCGCTTCGAGCGGCGGCGGGTCATGCTCGTCGCCGACGCGATCCGCGCCGCGGCGCTTCTGGCCATGGGCGCGCTCGCCGCCACCGGTGCGCTCGAGCTGTGGCACGTGATCGCGCTGGTGGGCTTCGTCGGCGCCGGCGACGCGCTCTTCTACCCGGCCTTCTCGGCGATCCTGCCCGAGCTCGCCAGCGGCGAGCGCCTGGCGCGCGCCAACGCGCTCGATCAGCTCTCGCGCACGGTCGCGCTGCGGCTGGTCGGGCCGGTGCTGGGTGGGGCGCTCGTGGCCGGAGTGGGCGCCGGCCCGGCGTTCCTGCTCGACGGCGCGAGCTTCGGCGCCTCGCTGGTGGCGCTGGCCTTGATCCGCCGCCGCGGCGCCGCGAGCGCCGGCCGTCCACGACGCTCGGTGCGCGCGGAGCTCGCCGAGGGGATCCGCTACGTCCGCGGCCAGGCGTGGATCGCGTCGACGCTCGTGCTGGCGGCGATCTCGCTGCTGCTGTTCTGGGGGCCGTTCGAGGTGCTGCTGCCGTTCGTGATCCGCAACGACTTCGGCGGTGGTGCGGGCGACTTCGGCGCCGTGCTCGCGGCCGGCGGGGCCGGTGCGGTGGTGGCGACGCTGTGGCTTGGCCAGCGCGGCCAGCCGCGCCGGCGCATGCGCGCGGCCTACGTCGCCTGGGGCCTGATGCTCTCGTCCCTGATCGGCTACGGCCTGGCGACGGCCACGTGGCAGGCGGCGGCGGTCTACGCGGTCGCGTACGGACTCAACGCGGTCGCGGTGGTGGTCTTCGCGACGATGCTGCAGGAGACCGTGCCCCGCGAGCTGCTCGGGCGCATCTCGAGCTTGGACTGGGTGACGTCCTATGCGCTGATTCCGCTGTCGTTTGCGCTGACCGGCCCCGTGGCCGCGCTCATCGGCGCGCGTGCCACACTCGTCGGTGCCGGTGCCCTCGGTGCCTGTGCGACCGTCGCGATGTGGATCGGCGTCCCCGCTTTGCGCGCGCGCGATGCCTCGGTGCCGGCACCGGCGCGGCGGCCGGACGGCGGTGCCGGCGGGTCGGGCGCCCTGACCGTCATCGACAGCGGTGGGCCACGCTCGCCCGGCCGTCGGTCGCCGGCCCCAAGGCCGCGCCGGGCACCCGGGACATGCGGCAAGAAAGACTTGACCCATTTAGGGGAGGAGTCGGGCCGGCAATCCCGGCTCCACCGGCACGGCCTCGGACGGCGGCTCGGCCTCGGGCGGGAACAGCGCCAGCACGGCGCCTCCGAACCCGCCGCCCATCATCCGCGCCCCCAGCGCCCGCGCCTCCAGCAGCCGCTCGCGCGTGGCCTCGACCTCGGGCACCGACGCGTCGTAGAGGTCGCGCAGGCTGGCGTGGGAGGCGTCGAGCAGCGCGCCGACCGCGGCCAGATCGCCGGCCTCGAGCGCCGCAATCGTCTCGTCGACGCGGCCGTCCTCGGTGAGCACGTGCTCGGCCCGGCGGTCGAGCGGGTCGGGCAGGCGCGCCGCGGCCACCGGGTCGGCCTCCGCGAGGAAGCGCACGCCCAGCTCGGCGGCGGCGCGGTCGCACTCGGCTCGCCGCTCGTTGTAGCCCGCGCCGGCGGAGAGATCGTGTGTCGCGCCCGAGTCCAGCACCACCAGGCGATGGCCGCGCAGGTCGAGCGGGACGGGCCGCAGATCGAGCGTCGCGAAGTCGATCCGCAACGCACACCCCGGCTCGCCCACGAGCGCCGCGAGCTGGTCGAGCAGCCCGGTCTGCGCGCCCACCCACGCGTTCTCGACGCGCGAGCACAGCTTCGCCAGCGCGACGCGGTCGACCTCGTCGGCCTCGCCCGAGAGGGCCAGCAGTGCCAGCGCCAACGCGACCCCGAGCGCCGCGCTCGACGACAGCCCGGCGCCGCGCGGCGCGTCGCCGCCGACCTCGAGCCGCGCCGGGCGCACGGCGAACCCGGCCGCCCCCAGCTCGGCGACCGTGCCGCGCACGAACGCCCTCCAGCCCGCCGCCCGCGGCACGTCGCGCAGCGGGAACCGGTCCTCCTCGCCGAGGTCCGCCGCCACGGCCACGACTTCGTCGCCGGAGATCGCCTCCGCGCGCACCGTCACGCCCGCGTCGATCGGGAACGGCAGCGCGAGGCCGCCGTTGTAGTCGGTGTGCTCGCCGATGAGGTTGACGCGCGCCGGCCCGCGGGCGGTCGCCCGGTCGATCACCGTCAGTCGACGATCCGCACGCGGGCGCGCAGTGCGGACTGTCCGCTCGGCAGCGTCACCACGAGCGCATAGCGGCCGGCCGTGAGCTCGTCGGTTGCGATGCGCAGGCGCCCGGACCCCGCCGGCAGGTCCACCCGGCGCGTCGAGGTAGCGGACCCCCCGGCGGTCGGCGAGAGGCTCACGAACACCGAGCCGGCTCGCGGCGCCGAGTAGCGCAGGACGACCGGCTCTCCCGCGGCCACCTGGCGCGAGACGATGCCGATCGCGGGAGCGGACGGCCCACCG
>JBJMKX010000061.1:0-18514 GCA_045805605.1 Solirubrobacteraceae bacterium | reverse complement strand
CACCCCTTCCTGGCGAAGCTGTGGGGCCCGTTGATCGGTCCGCTGGTCGCGATGCTGTCCTTCGTCTGCTCGATCGGGAACGTGCCGCTGGCCGCCGTGCTCTGGAACGGCGGCATCAGCTTCGGCGGGGTGATCGCGTTCATCTTCGCCGACCTGATCGTGCTGCCGATCGTCTACGCGTACCGCAAGTACTACGGCTGGAGGTTCGCCCTGCGCATCACCGCGCTGATGTTCGTGGTGATCGTGGCGGCCGCGCTGGTCGTCGACGGGCTGTTCAGCCTGATCGGCATCGTCCCAACCGAGCGGCCGAGCCGCGCCGACGTCTTCGGGACGATCGAGGTCGACTACAAGCTCTTCCTGAACATCTTCGGCGTCTTCATCTTCGCCGGGCTGTTCTGGCTCACGCGCGGCCGCTCGCTCCATGAGCACCACATGCACGCCGAGCACGCTCACTAGCGCCGATCCGTCTTGGCCCGCCGGTAGAACCGGGGCGTGCTCTCCGAGCTGCGCATCGAGAACCTCCTGCTGATCGAGCGGGCCGAGCTGCGGCTCGCGGCCGGCCTCAACGTGCTGACCGGCGAGACCGGGGCGGGCAAGACCGTGCTGGCCCATGCGCTCGACCTGCTGCTCGGAGGGCGGCCAAAGTCGGGGATCGTGCGCCCGGGCGCCGACGAGGCCTACGTGGAGGGGGTCTTCGAGGTCGGCGAAGCCGACGTCGTGCTCGCCCGCCGGGTGACCGCGGAGGGCCGCACGCGGGCCTACGTCGGCGGGCGGGCGGCGAGCGTGGGCGACCTGCGAGCGGCCGCCGAGGGCCTGCTCGCCTTCTACGGCCAGCACGAGCACCGCAAGCTCACGCTCGCGTCGGCCCAGCTCGACGTGCTCGACGCCTTCGCCGGCGCCAAGCAGGCCGAGCGAAGGGCGGCGTGCGCGGCGGCGCACGCGGCGGCGCGCGAGGCTTCCGGGGCGCTCGGGGAGCTGCGCGAGCGGGCGGGGGCGCGCGAGCGCGAACTCGACCTGCTGGCGTTCGAGCTGCGCGAGATCGAGGCGCTCGACCCCTCCGAGGACGACGAGCGCGCCCTGCTGGGTGAGCGCGAGCGCCTGCGCCACCTCGAGGCGCTGCGCGGTGCGGCGCTGGCGGGGGCGGAGGCCCTGGGGTCAGACGCCGGCGTGGCGACGATGCTCGCGTCGGCCGAGGGGTCCTTTGACGCCGCCGCCGGCGTCGATCCCGACCTCGACGCGCTGGGCGAGCGGCTGCGCGGCCTGCGCGTCGAGGCAGAGGACCTGGCCGTCGAGCTGCGCCGCTACGAGGAAAGCGTCGAGGCGCCGCTCGGCCGGCTCGAGGAAGTCGAGGAGCGCCTGGCCGGCTACGCGCGCCTGACCCGCAAGCACGGCGGCTCGGTCGCCGCCGTGCTCGCCCACGCCCGGCACTGCACGGAGCGCCGGGACGAGCTCGAGCACGCCGAGGAGGCGCTGCAGGCCGCAGAGGAGCGGCTGGACGCCGCGCGCGCCGAGCTCGACCGCCACGCGGCCGCGCTGCGCAAGGCCCGCCGGGCCGCAGCCGCCAGGCTGGGAGCTGCCGTGCGCGACCGGCTGGGGGAGCTAGCCATGCCGGGCGCGACGTTCGAGATCGACCTGCACGGGCGCGACGAGCCGAGCCCGACCGGGGCCGACGCCGTGGACTTCCTCATCGCCACCAACCCCGGCGTCCCGGCCGGGCCGGTGCGCGAGATCGCGTCCGGCGGCGAGCTGTCGCGCGTCATGCTCGCGCTGCTGAGCGTCGCCCACGGCGACGGCCAACGGACGCTGGTGTTCGACGAGGTCGACGCCGGCATCGGCGGCCAGACCGCGCGCGCCGTCGGCGAGCGGCTGCGGGCGCTGGCCGAGGGGCGCCAGATCCTGTGCATCACGCATCTTCCGCAGATCGCCGCGCTGGCCGACCACCATTTCCGCATCGCCAAAGACGCCTCCGCGACGCCCGCCCGAGCGACGGTGGAGGCGCTGCGCCGCGACGGCCTCGTCGGCGAGTTGGCGCGCATGCTCGGCGCCGACGAGGACGACGTGACCGCGCGCCGCCACGCGCGCGAGCTCTTGAGCGCCGCCTGACCCCTGCGCTCTTACACTCAGCCGCGTGGCCGTGCAGAGCCAGGCCGTGCGCCAGGTCGAGGGCAGCGCCCGCCTGGGCAAACGGACCAAGCACCTCGTCAAGCGCTTGAAGCCGGGCGACGTGGCCATCATCGACCACGAGGACCTCGACCGCGTCTCGGCCGAGGAGCTCATCGCCTGCGGCGTCAAGGCGGTGGTCAACGTGGCGCGCTCGTCCTCGGACCGCTACCCGAACATGGGCCCGCTCCTGCTGGTCTCGGCGGGCGTCCTGCTCGTCGATGCGCCGGGTGCGCCGCTGTTCGAGCGGCTCAAGGACGGCGACGCGATCGTCCTGCGTGGCGGCGAGATCCGCCGCAGCGACGAGCTCATCGCCACCGGCGAGGTGCAGGAGCCCGTTGCCCTGCGCCAGCTCAACGACGAGCGCCGGCGCGAGATCGGCGAGGCGCTCGAGGCCTTCGCTCGCAACACGGTCGAGCACATGATCGAGGAGCGCGAGCTGCTCATCGGCAAGCTCGAGCTACCGCGCTTCGACACCGACTTCCGCGACCGGCCGGCGCTCGTCGTCGTCCGCGGGGTCGACCACAAGCGCGACCTGCGCGCCCTGCGCCCCTACGTCCGCGACGTCAAGCCGGTGATCGTGGCCGTCGACGGAGGCGCCGATGCGCTCGTCGAGCACGGCTTCAAGGCCGACATGATCGTCGGAGACATGGACTCGGTCTCGGACAGCACGCTGCGCATGGGGGCCGAGCTGGTCGTCCACGCCTATCCGGACGGGCGCGCGCCGGGGCGCGAGCGGGTCCAGGAGCTGGGCCTTCCGCACAAGATCGTCCCGGCCCCGGGCACGAGTCAGGACATCGCGATGCTCATCGCGGCCGAGAAGGGCGCGCGACTGATCGTCTCGGTGGGCTCCCAGTACAACCTGGTCGAGTTCCTCGACAAGAACCGCCGCGGCATGTCGTCCACCTTCCTGACCCGCCTCCGCGTGGGGGAGATCCTCGTCGACGCCAAGGGGGTGTCGCGGCTGTACCGGCCGCGGCCGGGCCTGACGCCGATCGTGGCGCTGTTCATCGTCGGCGTGATCGCGTTCGTCGCCATCGTCGCGCTGACGCCCGGGCTGCGCGACGTCGCCGATCTCCTGTGGCTCAAGCTTCAGGTTCTGTTGGGCATCGACGCCTAGAACGTCCGCAGTGTTCGACTTCCGCTACCACGCGCTGTCGCTTGTCTCCGTGTTCCTCGCCCTCGTGCTCGGGCTGCTCCTGGGCGTGGCGATCGGCGACAAGGGGCTGGTGTCGTCGGCCGAGCACGACGTGCGCGCATCGCTGCGCGGCGACGTCCGCAAGGCGCAGCGCGAATCCGAGACCCTGCGCGGGCAGCTCGACGAGCAGAACCGCTTCCTGCAGGAGGCCTACCCGCTGATGGTGGGCAGCAGGCTGATCGGCGAGCGCGTCGGGGTGGTCGCCCTCGGCGACGTCTCCGACCAGGAGATCGGCAATGTGCGCGACGCGCTCGAGGCCACTGGCGGGCGCCTGACGTCCGTCGCGGCGATGCGGACGCCACTTGACCTGCCAGCCCTCAGCGCCGCCGCCACCGGCACGGCCTACGAGGCGATCCAGCGCAACCCGAAGCTTCTCGCGCGCTTCGGGGAGCGGATCGGAGCCGGCTACGTCGCCGGCGGCGGGAAGCTGCTCGATCGCGTGCGTCGTCAGCTGCTGCAATCCTCGAGCGGCGCGATCGGCGGCGTCGACTCCGTCGTCCTGATCCGCGAGCCGCGCGGGTTCGAGCCCCCCCAGCAGAAGCTGCTCGAGGACTTCGAGGACGGCCTCGTGGCCGGGCTGTCGGACAACAACGGGACGGTCGTCGGAGTCGAGACGACCGACACCGAGCCGTCTCAGGTCAGCTGGTATCGCGACCACGGCATCGCCTCGGTCGACGACGTCGACCAGCTCCCCGGGCGCGCAGCGCTCGTATTCGCGCTGGCGGGAGCGGACGGCGCGTACGGAACGAAGTCGAGCGCCGACGCACTGCTGCCAAAGGCGGCGAACTCGCTCGGGTCGGTAAGCACGGCGCCGAGCGGGTCGCCTTAGCGAGGGTATGCACACCGGCGGAAGCGCCAGCAGATCCCCGTCCGAGACCAACGCTACGGTGGACGCCCGTGCAAGCCCTACCGTCCGCGCTGGCCCTGGTCGCCGCCTTCGGCCTGGCCCCCGCGGCGCTCCGGGCCCTCAGGGCGCGTGGCTTCCAGCGCGCGAACTACCGCGGCAGGCCCCTGCCGTTCCCGCTCGGGTTCCTCATCGTTCCGTGCGCGTTCATCGCGCTGGTGATCTGCGCCCCGCTTCAGGACCTCGCCGACGCCGACGTGCTCGAGCCCGGCACCGCTGTGGCCGTCCTCTACGGCACCGGCGTCGCCCTGCTCGGCCTGGTCGACGACCTCTTCTCGCCCGAGTCGCGCGGCTGGCGCGGCCACGGGCGGGCGGTGCTCGGCGGCGCGTTCTCGACCGGGGCGCTCAAGGCGGCCGGGTCGCTCGGCCTCGCCTTCTTCGTCCTCGCCGGCCGCTATGACGACCCCGGGCGGTACCTGCTCGCGGTGACCGTGCTCGTCCTGGCGACCAACCTGTTCAACCTCATCGACCTGCGCCCGGGCCGGTCGGCCAAGCTGCTTGTCCTGCTCGGCGCCGGGCTGACCATCGGCACCTGGGACGCCGGGCCGTTGGCCGCGCTCGGGCTGCTCGCGTTCCCAGCGCTCGCGCTCGGGATCTACGACCTGCGCGAGCGCGCGATGCTCGGCGACACGGGCTCGAACCTCATGGGCGCGCTCGGCGGCCTGTGGATCGTGCTCTCGCTCGACACCACCGGCCAGCTCGTGGCGCTGGCGCTCATCGCGCTGGCGACCGTCTACGGGGAATTCCGCTCTTTGGGCGCGCTGATCGAGCGGACCCCGATCCTCCGCCAACTAGACTCGTTTGGGAGACCAACGCATGCCTGATGCCCGCCGCCATCCGCGTTTCATCTTCGTGACGGGGGGCGTGGTCTCCTCGCTGGGCAAGGGCATCGCCTCGGCCTCGATCGGGCGCCTGCTCGTCGCCCGCGGCCTGAGCGTCCAGCTGCAGAAGTTCGACCCCTACATCAACGTCGACCCGGGGACGATGTCGCCGTACCAGCACGGCGAGGTCTTCGTGACCGAGGACGGGGCCGAGACCGACCTCGACCTCGGCCACTACGAGCGCTTCACCGATGCCAACACGTCGCGCTCGTCCAACGTCACGACGGGCTCGGTGTACCACGCGGTCATCCGGCGCGAGCGCCGCGGCGACTACCTCGGCGGCACCGTCCAGGTCGTCCCGCACATAACCGACGAGATCAAGCACCGCATCCACCTGCTGGCCGAGGCCAACGACGTCGACGTCGTGATCGCCGAGATCGGCGGCACCGTGGGCGACATCGAGTCGCTGCCCTTCCTCGAGGCCATCCGGCAGTTCCCGGTCGACGCCGGCCGGCGCAGCTGCATGTTCGTCCACCTGACCCTCGTGCCGTACGTCGGCCACGCCGGGGAGGTCAAGACCAAGCCCACCCAGCACTCGGTCAACGAGCTGCGGCGCATCGGCATCCAGCCCGACATGCTCCTGTGCCGCTCCGAGGAAGTGCTCGCGCAGGACATCCGCAGGAAGATCGCGTTGTTCGCGTCCCTGCCGACCGAGGCGGTCATCTCCGCGCGCGACGTCGACAACATCTACAAGGTCCCGCTCGTCTACCAGGCCGAGGGCGTCGACGACCTCGTGCTCGACCATTTCGGCCTCGAGGCGCCCCCGCCGAATCTGGAGGCATGGCGCGAGCTCACGCGGCGGAACGACGAGGCGACCGAGACGGTCCGCATCGCCCTGGTCGGCAAGTACGTCCAGCTGGAGGACGCCTACAAGTCGGTGTCCGAGGCGCTGCGGCACGCCGGCTTCCTGTACGGCTGCACGATCGAGATCGACTGGATCGACTCGGAGGCGATCGAGCGTGAGGGCGCCGAGGCGCTGCTCGGCAACGTCGACGGCGTCCTCGTGCCCGGCGGCTTCGGCGGGCGCGGGATCGAAGGGAAGATCGCCGCCGCGCGCTACGCACGCGAGCACGACGTGCCCTACCTCGGAATCTGCCTGGGCATGCAGGTGGCGGTGTGCGAGTTCGCCCGCCACGTGGCCGGCATGGACGGAGCGAACTCCGCCGAGTTCGACCCCGAGACGCCGTTCCCGGTCATCGATCTCCTGCCCGAGCAAAAGGAGATCACCGACATGGGCGGCACGATGCGCCTGGGCGCCGACCCGGTCAAGCTCCACGAGGACACACGGGCGCGCGACCTCTATGGCGAGGCGGTCATCTACGAGCGCCACCGGCATCGCTACGAGGTCAACAACATGCTCCGCAAGCGACTCGAGGCCGCCGGGCTGGTCGTGTCCGGCACGTCGCCCGACGAGCGCCTGGTCGAGGTGATCGAGGTGCGCGACCACCCCTTCTACGTCGCCTCGCAGTACCACCCGGAGTTCAAGTCGCGGCCGGAGCGCCCGGCGCCGCTGTTCCGCGACTTCGTGGGCGCCGCGCTTGCGCGCGTGCGCGAGCCGCAACTGGCCCGGTGAGGGCGGCGACCGCCGCCGAGCGCACGCGGCTCAACGAGACCTTCGAGGCGCTGTGCCGCATCCCGAGCCCGTTCGGCTCCGAGGAGGCGTGCGCCGAGTACGTGGCCGGTCAGCTCGGCGAGGTCGGGTTGCGCGGCGAGCGCGACGCGATGGGCAACCTGCTCGTACGCGTGGGGGAGGGCGAAGGCGGCGTCCTGCTGTGCGGCCACCTCGACACCGTCGTGCCACAGGCCGACATCGAGCCGGTCGTGGTCGAGGACGGATGGGAGAACGCGCACGATGGGATCCTCGGCGCCGACAACAAGGCCGCGGTGGCGGTGCTGCTGGAGGTGGCGCGGCGGCACGATGCGTTTCCGCTGCCGGTCGAGCTGCTGTTCACGGTGCGCGAGGAGAACGGGCTCGAAGGCGCCAAGGCGTTCGACGCCTCGCGGCTGCGGTCGCGTTTCGGCTACGTGTACGACCACGCGACGCCGATCGGCGAGATCGTGCTCGCCTCGCCCACCGCCTACCGGCTCGAAGTCGAGTTCCGCGGCGCCGCCGCCCACGCGGGCATCCGCCCCGAGGACGGGCGCAACGCGATCTCCGCCGCGGCCAAGGCCATCGCGGCGATGCCGATCGGCCGCATCGATTCAGAGACGACCGCGAACGTGGGCCGGATCGAAGGGGGCGCGGGCTCGACGAACGTCGTGGCCGAGCGGTGCCGGGTCGAGGCCGAGTGCCGCTCGCTCGACCACGCGCGCGCCGACGCGCTCATCGCCGAGCTCGTCGACCACGTCCACGACGGCGCCAACGCGGCCGAGTGCGACGTCGACGTGATCGTCAACCGCAGCTTCGAGGGGTACCGCCAGCGACCGTCCCAGCCGGCGGTGACGGCGGCCGAGCAGGCCCTGAGGAGGTGCGGCTACGAGCCACGCCATATCGCCACCGGCGGGGCAAGCGACGCCAACGCGCTAGAAGCGGCAGGCTTTCGCTGCGTGAACCTCGCCAACGGCACCGAGCGCAACCACGAGCCAACCGAGCGCGTGAGCGTGCTAGCTCTAGAGGGAATGCTCGACGTGACGTTCGCCCTGCTCGACGCCTGCGCGCGGTGCTGAAGCTCCGGCGCGGCATCGTGGTGTCGGTCGCGCCGGACGAGGGCGCCTTCCAGGACCTCGAGGTCGAGGTCGACGGCGACAGACGCCCGGCCAAGGCCGACATCCGGCTGGTCGGACGCTGCGGCGAGGGCGACGAGGTCGTGGTCAACCTCGAGGCGCTCGACCTCAAGCTTGGCTCGGGCGGGTTTGACCTCGTGCACGTGAACCTCACCCGAGGGCTCGACGGCGAGGGAACGGCCGGCGCGCACGTGATGAAGCTCAACTACACCTCGCTGCAGCACTCCGTGCTGCCGGTCGAGTCCGAGCGCTCGCCCAGCGTCGGCAACTTCCCGCCCGTCGACCCGGTGGCCCGCTCGCTCGACCAGCCGGTGGGCGTGATCTTCCTCCACGGGCAACTGCCACCGGTCGCGTGGGCGGCGGCCCAGGCGGCGCCGGAAAAGAAGTTCGGCTTCGTGCAGACCGTCGGGGGCGCTTTGCCGGGTGGGCTGTCGAACGTGGTGCGCTCGCTGCGCGAGCGCGGCCTGCTGGCCGGGCACATCACGGCGGGGATGGCCTACGGCGGCGAGAGCGAGGCGATCACCACCGTGGGGGCAATCCACCACGGCCTGCGCGACCTCGGCTGGGACGCGGTGATCTGCGGGCCCGGGCCGGGCATCCTGGGCTCGGGGTCGGCGCTCGGGCATGGCGGGATGTACGCGATGGACTCCGTCCACGCCGCCGCGGCGCTCGGCTGCCCGCCGGTGGTCGTGCCGCGGATCTCGTCGGGCGATCCGCGCGTGCGTCACCAGGGCCTCTCGCACCACACCGGGACGGTGCTGCGGATGTTGCTCGCGCCGGTCGTGGTCGCCGTGCCTGAGGGCTTCCAGGTCGCGTGGCCGGCCCAGGACGTCGAGCACGAGTGGCGCCAGGTGGCGGTCGACACCGCGGGGTACCGCGACTCAGGGCTGCCGGCGACGACGATGGGCCGCTCGATCGCCGAGGACGAGGTGTTCTTCGCCTCGGCGCTGGCCGGCGGGACGCTGCTCGGGGAGCTGACGGCATGAGCTCCGAGTTCGAGCGCACCGGCGGCGAGGAGGTCTACAAGGGCAAGATCTTCTCGGTGTGGCGCGAGACCTTCCGCCACGAGGATGGAGACGAGGCGAGGCGCGAGACCGTCCGCCACCCGGGCGCGGTGGGCATGGTCGCCTACGACGACGAGGTCGTCTGGCTCGTCCGCCAGCCGCGCGAGTCGGTGGGGGTGGGGGACCTGCTCGAGATCCCGGCCGGCAAGCTCGACGAGGCTGGCGAGGACCCGCTTCAGACGGCGCAGCGCGAGCTGGCCGAGGAGATCGGCAAGTCCGCCGGCCAGTGGGAGCTGCTGCACGAGTTCTTCACGACCCCGGGCTTCGCGGACGAGCGCTTCTTCCTCTACCTGGCCGCCGACCTGTCCGATCGCAGCGCCGACTCCGGGGAGAACGAGCGCATCGAGATCGTCCCGTGGCCTCTGCCACGGCTGCACGAGGCGATCGCGGCATGCCACGACGCGAAGTCGCTCATCGGGTTACTGCTGCTCGCCCAGCGGCTGCGGACCTGAGGCGCCGGCGAGCGCGGTCGGAAACCGTTCATCAGCGGCAACGTCACGGAGGCGCTGGTGGACCGGGGCGCGGCCTCCGCTCATGGGCGTCGAGGCGTAGACCGGCCCTGAACGCGGCCTTGCATCGCCCAGGAGCGCTGTGGGCGGGGGCGAACCCCGTCCCATGGCCCTCGAGACCGCTCCGCGCGCCGACTACGGCGAGCTCGTCCTCGACTTCCTCGCCTACCTGGAGTTCGAGCGCGGGCTCTCGCGCAACACGCTCGAGGCGTATCGCACCGATCTCCTCCAGCTCGGGCAGTTCCTCGAACGGAGTGGCCTCGACGCCCTGCAGGTCGGCCACGACGAGCTGGCGGCCTTCCTGGCCGAGCTCGCGGACGGCGCCGACGGCCGGCCGCCGGCGAGCCCGGCGACGCTTCAGCGCAAGACTGCGTGCCTGCGATCGTTCTACCGCCACCTGCGGCGCGAGGAGCGAATCGATCACGACCCGACCGCGCGGCTGCGGGCCCCGCGCAAGACCCAGCGCCTGCCGAAGGTGCTGGCCCGCGGAGAGGTCGACCGGCTGCTCGCGCAACCCACCGGCGACACACCCGCGGCGCTGCGCGACCGCGCGCTGCTCGAGCTGATGTACGCGTGCGGGCTGCGCGCGACCGAGGCGATCGAGCTCGAGGTGGGCGATGTCGACCTCGACGCCGGGCTGCTGCGCGCCCGCGGCAAGGGGGCGAAAGAGCGGCTGGTGCCGATCGGCCGCAGCGCGGTGCACGCCCTGCGGCTGTGGCTGGCCGGGGGGCGCCCGATGCTGGTCGGCGAGCGGCTCGAGCCGCGCCTGTTCGTCAACCGGCGCGGCGGCGCGCTGACGCGCCAGGGGCTGTACAAGATCGTCCAGCGCCACGCCAAGAGCGCGGGCCTCGACAAGAAGATGAGCCCGCACACCCTGCGCCATACGTTCGCGACCCACCTGCTCGCGGGCGGGTGCGACCTGCGCGCGCTGCAGGAGATGCTGGGGCATGCCGACATCGCGACGACGCAGATCTACACGCACCTGAGCGCGGAGCGGTTGAAGGACGTGTACTTCGAGGCACATCCGCGGGCGACGGCGGATTAGGGCGGAGGGCGCTGGGCGTTGGGAGGCGCTGGGCCCGAACCAAAGCCCAAAGCCCAACGTCCAACGCCCCCCCGTTTAGCCAAGATGGCGCGGTGCGAAGCCGCTTCGCTTGTCTCGCCATCTGCGCTGCCGCGACCGGGTGATCCGCCCGCTGCCGCGATGAGCCGGCGCGCGTTCGTAGTCGTCCTCGACGCGTGCGGGGTCGGCGCGCTGCCCGACGCCGCCGAGTACGGCGACGCCGGCACGAACACGCTCGGCCACGTGGCCGAGGCGGCGGGCGGGCTGTCGCTCCCGACGCTCGAGCGGCTGGGGCTGGGCTCGATCGTGCCGCTGCGCGGCATCGCACCGTCTCCGTCGCCGGTCGTCCACGGGCGGCTGCACGCGCTCGGCCCGGGCAAGGACTCGACCGCCGGGCACTGGGAGCTGATGGGCGTGGTCGCGTCGGCGCCCGCACCGACGTATCCGAACGGGCTCCCGCCGGAGGTCGTCGAGCGCGTGCGTGCGGCGGCCGGACGCGACACGATCGGGCACCTGCCTTCCGAGGGGCTGGCGGCGCTTGACCGGTGGGGCGCCGAGCATCTGGGAGGCGGCGGGCTGATCGTCTACACCTCCGCCGACTCGGTGCTGCAAATCGCTGCGCACGAGGACGTGCTTTCGGTCGACGACCTGTATGCGGCGTGCGCGCGGGTGC
This sequence comes from Solirubrobacteraceae bacterium, assembly GCA_045805605.1. Lineage (GTDB taxonomy): Bacteria > Actinomycetota > Thermoleophilia > Solirubrobacterales > Solirubrobacteraceae > DATBDE01. Next base: position 7,338 of record JBJMKX010000061.1, on the reverse strand, counting down.
GCGAGGTGACCGACGTGGGGCGGGTGATCGCGCGGCCGTTCACGGGCCGCCCTGGCGCGTTCGAGCGCCTGCCCGCACGCCGCGACTTCGCGCTCGCCCCGCCCAGCCGCTCGTACCTCGACGCGATCCGCGGGTCCCGGCTGCCCGTGCATGCCGTGGGAAAAGTCGGGCAGCTCTTCGCGGGCGCGGGCATCGACCACGACCACGCCGCCCACGACAACGCGACGGCGATTGCGGAAACGTCGGCGTTGCTCGCCGACCTCGACGCGGGCCTCGTCTTCACCAACCTGGTCGAGACCGACACGGTCTTCGGCCACCGCAAGGACGCCGCGGGGTTCGTTGCGGCGCTGCAGCGCATCGACGCCGCCGTGGCGGACTGGCTCGACGGCCTTGGCGAGGGCGATCTGCTCGTGCTGACCGCCGACCACGGCTGCGACATCGCCCACCCGAGCTCAGACCACACCCGCGAGCATGCGCCGCTGCTGGCGGCGTTCGCGGGGTCCAACGGCCACCGCCACGACGGCCCGCTGGCCGACGTGGGAGCCTCCGTGCTGCGCTGGCTGGCGGGCGTCGACGATCCCGATTTGCCAGGCTCGTCGTTCGTATGACCCCTGCCCGCTGTTCGCTCCCGCGTGATGCCTGAGCTGCCCGAGGTCGAGACGATCCGGCGCGCGCTTGCACCGCGGGTCGAGGGGCGCCGGATGGCCCGGCTGCGGATCCACGACGCGCGCTGGTGCCAGCCCCTGGCACCCCGGGAGGTCGTTGCGGCGGTGGAAGGCCGGCGGATCGAGGCCCTGCGCCGGCGGGGCAAGTACTTCCACTTCGAGCTGTCCGACGACGTCCACCTGCTCTGGCACCTGCGGATGACGGGGACGCTGCTCTACGACCCCGCTCCGCGGCCGCCGGTGGTGCGCGTCGACGTCGACCTCGACGACGGGCACGGCCTGGTGTTCGTCGACCCGCGCCGGTTCGGCACCGGCGAGCTGGCTCTCGGCGGCGACGCTCTGGACGCCTTCTTTGCCGCGCGGCTGGGTGTCGAGCCGCTCGGCGACGGCTTCACCGCCGACCGCATGCTCGGGCTGGCGCGCGCGAGCCGGGCGCCGGTCAAGGCGATGCTGCTCGACCAGAAGCGGATCGCGGGCGTCGGGAACATCTATGCGGACGAGGCGCTGTACCGGGCGAAGATCCACCCCCTGCGTCCGGCCAACCGGATCACCCGCACGCAGGCGGCCGCGCTGCGTGATGCGGTGGTCGCGTCGCTCGAGGCGGGCATCGATGCCGGAGGGGCGACGATCGACGACTATCGCGACCCCGACGGCGCGCGCGGCTCGTTCCAGGAGCGCTTCCTCGTGCACCGCCGGGAGGGCGAGCGGTGCCCGCGCTGCGGGACCCCGATCCAGAAGCTCGTCGCCGCCGGGCGCGGAACGTACGTGTGCCCCCGGTGTCAGCGGCGGCCGCGGAAGGCGGCGGCGCGCGCGAAGCCCGTTACGACGCGTCCGATGCGCGTGCAACGCTAAGGGGTCCATGCGATCGGCCACCCCGCAACCGCTTCGGCGGCGGCCCTGATGCCCGGCTCGCTCAAGACGGAGGCGATCGTGCTGCGCTCGATCCGCTACGGCGAGGGTGACCGTGTGCTGCACCTCTACACGCCCCGCCGCGGCCGGCTGTCGGCGATCGCCAAGGGGGCGCGCAAGGCGCGCAGCCGCTTCGGGGGTCGGCTCGAGCCGTTCTTCCGCCTGGACCTCGTGCTCTACGAGGGCCGCGGCGACATGCTCACCGTGACCAGCGCGGAGACCAGCGCCGCCCACGGGCGCCTGCGCGCCGACGGGTGCGCCCTCGACGCGGCGGCGCGGGCGTGCGACGCGGTCGCGCGCCTCTTCGAGCAGGGGGACCCCAACCCGGCCACCTACCACCTGCTCGCCAACGAGCTCGCGCTGCTGGACGCCGATCCGGCCCGCGGCGGCGCCGCCAACCAGCTCGCGTTTCGACTGAAGCTCCTGCTCGCGGCGGGCCTGGCGCCGCACCTGGCGGCATGCGCATCGTGCGGGGAGGCCGACCACTTGACCGCGTACTCGGGCGCGGCCGGCGGCGTCGTGTGCGCGGCGTGCGAGGGCGCTGGCTTCGCGCTCGACGAGGAGGCCTACGCGTTCCTGGTCGACGCGCTGTCGCGTCCGCTGGCGGAGGCGCCGGCAGCCTCGGAGCGTGCCCTGCGCCAGGCCGAGCGTGCGATCGCCGAGACGGTCGAGCATCACGGGCACGTTCGCTGGCGCCCGGCCGCCCGGGCCATTCTCGCCTAGGTCCTCGGAGTTCGCCGTGCCTGGCACGGCTTCACCCCTGCGTCTCGACCCTGGAACGGCGAGCTGTGGCCCAGGCGACAGCCGCTAGCCCGGATCCCGTCGCTGGCGCAGCCAGTCGGCGAGCTTGTCGCGGGCGTCGGCGAGCTGATCGCCCGCCTTCGACACCGTCGCGCCCGCGTCGCGGAAGAACCCCCGGAACCGCTCGGTGTAGAAGTCAACCGCGTCCGCCGCCTCCTGCCGCGCGCCGCGCTCGTTCCCACGGCGAACGTACTCGCCGCTCATGACCCGGTCGTACTCGCCCGACTGCACCCACCGCATCAGCTCGCGAACGCGCCGGACGGGCACCGGGTGGGTCTGTCCGAGCTCGCGCGGCAGGCGGCGGAGCCGGTCCCAGCCCGGGTCCCAGTCCTCGTAGTCGGCCGCCTGGCGGACGAAGGCGTCAAGGTTCAGCCGCCGCGACGTCGCTCCTGCCGCGATCACCATAAGCGTGCGGCAGGTGGCCATGGGGTCGCGGGTCACCAGCGTGGCCGCGCGGTCGCCGGTGAGCTCGGCGGCGCGGAACCACTCGAGCAGGACGAGCTTGACACCCACAAGCGGCAGGCCGGCCACCGACGGCAGCGGCCCGCTCGTTCCGAGCGCCAGGAGGATCTCGAGCGCCGTCAGGTAGAGCACGTGATCGGCCAGCACGTGCCCGACCTCGTGGCCCAGCACCGTCCGCAGCTCGAGCTCGTCGCACAGCTCGACCGTCTGCGACGTCAGGACGATCAGCGGCTTGCCCGAGCCGATGGCCGCCGCGTTGGTGATCGGGAACTGGGTGATGTAGAGGTCGTAGACCTCGGGCATGTCGAGCCGGGCCAGTGCGGCGCGGTAGTCGGCCCACACGTCGGGCATCTGGTCGTCGCCGAGCTTGACCGACGCGGAGAGCAGCGATTGCCGCAACGAGCTCTCGTAACCGAACTCGATCAGCTTGCGCACGGCGGTGTCGAGCATGGGGACGGCGTGCAGCGCGGCGGTGGCGGCGCGGTCGGCCGGGTGCTCGAACGCGCGCGGCGAGATCTCCCGCAGCCGCTGGTCCTCGGGAAGGACGGTCGTCACGGGTCTAGCATCCCAGACCGTGGATGAGGCGGCGGTAGGCACCAAGTACGTCTACGAGTTCTCCGAGGGCTCGCGCGACATGCGCGAGCTGCTCGGCGGCAAGGGCGCCAACGTGGCCGAGATGACCCGGGTGCTCGGCGCCGACCGCGTGCCCGCCGGCTTCACCATCACGACCGAGGCGTGCGTCGCCTACATGGCCGCCGATCGCAACGAGCCCGAGGGCCTCGACGAGCAGGTTGCGGAGGCGCTCGAGCGCCTCGAGAAGCAGGCCGGGCAGAAGCTGGGGGACGACGACGACCCGCTGCTCGTCTCCGTGCGCAGCGGCGCCCGCGAGTCGATGCCGGGCATGCTCGACACCGTGCTCAACCTGGGGCTCAACGACCGCTCGGTGGAGGGCCTCGCGCGCGCCACCGGCAACGAGCGCTTCGCCTGGGATTCGTACCGCCGCTTCGTGCAGATGTTCGGCAACGTCGTCCACGGCATCGAAGGCGAGCGGTTCGAGGACGAGATCAAGCGGGTCAAGGGCGAGCGCGGGGTCAAGCTCGACACCGAGCTCGACGCCGACGCGCTGCGCGACCTGGTCGAGGCGTTCAAGGGCTTCTACGAGTTCCCGACCGAGCCGCGCGAGCAGCTCGACCAGGCCATCCGCGCCGTGTTCGACTCCTGGCTCGGCGAGCGCGCCGTCCAGTACCGGCGCATCAACCGCATCCCCGACGAGTGGGGCACGGCGGTCAACGTGCAACGGATGGTGTTCGGCAACAAGGGGGATACGAGCGGCTCGGGCGTCGCGTTCTCGCGCGACGAGGTCACCGGCGCGCCCGAACCGTCCGGCGACTTCCTCGTCAACGCCCAGGGCGAGGACGTCGTCTCGGGCGTGCGCAACACGAAGTCGCTCGAAGACCTGCACGAGCTCATGCCCGACGCGCACGCAGAGCTCATGGAGGTCCTGCGCCGGCTGGAGTCTCACTACCGCGATATGCAGGACGTCGAGTTCACGATCGAGGAGGGGCACCTCTACATGCTCCAGACCCGCACCGCCAAGCGCCCGGCGCAAGCGGCGGTGCGGTTCGCCGTCGACGCGGTCGACGAGGACCTGCTCTCCCGCGAGGAGGCGCTGATGACGATCGACGCCGACAAGCTCGACGCCTTACTGCACCCCGCCTTCGACCCCGACGCGGACTACGACGTGCTCGCCCACGGGGTGGCGGCATCCCCCGGCGCCGCCAAGGGCGAGGTCGTCTTCACCGCCGGAGAAGCGGTGGAGGCGGGAGAGGCGGGGCGCGACGTCATCCTCGTGCGCCCGTTCACCGAGGCCGACGACGTCGCCGGCTTCCACGCCGCCCGCGGGATCCTGACCAGCGAGGGCGGCAAGGCCTCGCACGCCGCGCTGGTGGCGCGCGGGATGGGCCGGCCGTGCGTGGTCGGCGCCTCCGACCTGCACGTCGACCTCGACGCCGAGACCGCCAGCGTGGACGAGACCACGATCGCAAAGGGCGACGTCATCGCCATCGACGGGTCCAACGGCCAGATCACCCTCGACGACGTGCCGCTGGTCGAGGCCCAGGTCTCCGACGAGTTCCAGACCGTGCTGGGTTGGGCCGACGACGTCCGCCGGCTGGGCGTCCGTGCCAACGCCGACGCGCCCGCCGACGCGCGCAAGGCACGCGAGCTTGGCGCCCAGGGCATCGGCCTGTGCCGCACCGAGCACATGTTCATGGCCGCCGACCGCCAGCCGAAGATGCGGGCCATGATCCTCGCCTCGGAGCACGACGACCGCCGCGCCGCTCTCGACGAGCTGCTCCCGCTCCAGCAGGGCGACTTCCAGGGGCTGTTCGAGGCGATGGAAGGCCTGCCCGTCACGATCCGGCTGCTCGACCCCCCGCTGCACGAGTTCCTGCCGCCGGCCGATTCGCTGCCCGAGGGCTCGTCCGAGCGCGCAACGGCCGAGGCGCTCCAGGAGACGAATCCGATGCTCGGCACGCGGGGCGTGCGGCTGGGGATCATCGCCCCCGAGATCTACGAGATGCAGGTGCGGGCGATCGCGCGGGCGGCGCAGGCGTTGGAGGGCGCGCCGCACGTCGAGATCATGGTGCCGCTCGTCGACTACGAGAAGGAGCTCGAGATCGTGGCTGCCCTGATCGTTCGGGTGGCCGACGAGGAGGGGCTATCCGACTACAGCGTCGGCACGATGATCGAGCTGCCCCGGGCGTGCCTGCTGGCCGACCGGATCGCGCAGCACGCGGACTTCTTCTCGTTCGGCACCAACGACCTGACGCAGACCGCGCTCGGGTTCTCACGCGACGACGTCGAGTCGAAGTTCGTCCCGACCTATCTGCGGCGCAAGATCATCGACCGCTCCCCGTTCGAGACGATCGACGGGCCGGGCGTCGGCTGGCTCGTGCGGCTGGCCGCGTGGGTGGGGCGCGAGGCCAACCCGCGGCTCGAGCTCGGGATCTGCGGCGAGCACGGCGGCGACCCTGACTCGATCGACTTCTTCCACATGGCCGGGCTCGACTACGTGTCGTGCTCGCCGTTCCGGGTGCCGATTGCCCGCGTCGCCGCGGCGCAAGCCGCAATTGCAGATTCTTCGTGACGAAAGTGCGCAAGGCGGCGTGACGCGGCCGAGGGCGCTGCGAGAATGGCCCTGTGACCCGCACCGCCGTCGTCGCATCGGAGTTCGAGGCCCGTCAGTGCGCCTGGGAGGACGCGTTCCTCTCGCCGCTGGCGCAGCGCTCCTACCCGGCGGAGCGGGCGCGGGCGGAGGCCGACTGCGCGCTGCGAACGCCGTTCCAGCGCGATCGCGACCGCATCGTGCACTGCAAGGCCTTTCGCCGGCTCAAGCACAAGACGCAGGTGTTCGTCGCCCCGGAGGGCGACCACTTCCGCACGCGGCTGACGCACACGCTGGAGGCGACGCAGATCTCGCGCACCGTCGCGCGAGCGCTGCGCCTGAACGAGGATCTGGTCGAGGCGATCGGGCTCGGCCACGACGTCGGCCATCCGCCGTTCGGGCACATCGGCGAGGACGTGCTCGATCGCTGCGGGCGCGAGCGGTTCGGCCGCGGGTTCCGGCACAACGAGCACTCGCTGCGCGTCGTCGAGGACCTCAATCTCACCGCCACGGTGCGGGACGGCATCCTGCGGCACTCCAGTGGCGCGGGCGAGCCCGCGACGCTGGAGGGCAAGATCGTCCGGCTCGTGGACCGGATCGCCTACATCAACCACGACATCGACGACGCCATCCGCGCGGGGGTGCTCTCCGCGGAGGAGCTTCCCGGAGAGGAGATCGAGCTAGTGGGCCGGACCGGCTCCGAGCGGATCGAGACCCGGGTGCGCGACCTGCTCGAGCGTTCGGAGCGCGCGGGGGAGATCGTGCAGGGCGACGAGGTGGGCGGGGCCATGGGCCGGCTGAGGGAGTTCATGTTCGAGCGCGTCTACCTCGGGCCGGTGGCGCTGCGGGAGAAGCCCAGGATCGAGCGCATGCTGCGCGCCCTTTTCGCGCACTATGCGGACCACCCGCCCCCGGCGATCGTCCCGGACACCGATGAGCGGGAGCGGGTGGTCGATTATCTGGCCGGCATGACCGATCGCTTCGCAGTGCGGACCTTCGCCGAGTTGTCCGTTCCAGAGGGCTTCTGATGGCCCGCTACACGACCGACTCGATCGAGCGCGTGCGCGACGCCGTGGACATGGTGGCCCTGGTGGGCGCCAAGGCCGACCTGCGCCGGGTGGGCTCGCGGTGGGTGGGGCTGTGCCCCTTCCACGACGAGCGCACCCCGTCGTTCTCGGTCAACGCCGAGCAGAAGCTCTACTACTGCTTCGGCTGCGAAGCCAAGGGCGACGCGATCAGGTTCGTGGAGGAGACCGAAGCGCTCGACTTCCCCGGCGCGGTGGAGCTGCTGGCCGAGCGCCAGGGGGTGGAGCTCAAGCGCGAGCACGAGGACCC
>JBJMKX010000060.1:0-21186 GCA_045805605.1 Solirubrobacteraceae bacterium | reverse complement strand
GATGGCGCGCGCGAGCGGCTTGCCGCGGGTGTGGACGTCGAGGATCTTGGCCCGGCCCTTGCGGTCGGGGCGGTCGACGACGATCTGGCGGTCGAAGCGGCCGGGACGGAGCAGCGCCGGGTCGAGGATGTCCGGGCGGTTGGTGGCCGCAATGAGGATGATGTTGTCCTTCATCTCGAAGCCGTCCATCTCGACGAGCAGCTGGTTGAGCGTCTGCTCGCGCTCGTCGTGACCGCCGCCCAGTCCGGCGCCGCGGTGGCGCCCGACGGCGTCGATCTCGTCCATGAAGATGATGCAGGGCGAGTTCTGCTTGGCCTGCTCGAACAGGTCGCGCACGCGCGAGGCGCCCACGCCCACGAACATCTCGACGAAGTCCGAGCCCGAGATGGAGAAGAAGGGGACGCCCGCCTCACCCGCAACCGCGCGGGCCAGCAGCGTCTTGCCGGTGCCGGGCGGGCCGTAGAGCAGCACGCCCTTGGGGATGCGAGCGCCCAGCGCCTGGAACTTCTTGGGGTTCTCCAGGAACTCCTTGATCTCGTGGAGCTCCTCCACCGCCTCGTCGACCCCGGCGACGTCGCGGAAGGTGATCTTGGGCGAGTCGACTGAAAGCCGCTTGGCCCGCGACTTGCCGAACGACATCACCTTCGATCCGCCGCCTTGGACCTGATTCATCAGGAAGATCCAGAACCCGATGAAGATCAGGAACGGCAGGACGTAGGTCAGCAGGGAGAGCCAGGCGTTGGACTTCGTCCCCTCGACGTCGAAGTTGACGTTGGCGGCGGTGAGCTTGTTGACCAGCTCGTTGCCGTAGTCGTCGGGGTAGCCGACCTCGTACTTCTGGCCGTTCTTGAGGGTGACCTGGACCTCGTTGTCCTTGGTCTTGACGTCGGCCGACTTGATCTGCCCACCCTCGACCTGCTGGAGGAACTGCGGGAAGTTCGGCTTAGGGGTACTCGGCCCTGGCGAGAAGAGCTTCTGGGCGAAGAACGCCAGAACCACCACGATGAGAATGGGGAATGCGGCGCTCTTGAAAAACCTGCTCATATGCGTCTCCGCGCGCGTCGGGCGGGGACGCGCCTTGGGGTCAAGCCAGAAATCAAGCCTAGCATCGGGCCTAGTGTCGACTGGGACGGTTCATGCCAGGTAACGAAAGGGTTTGAAGAGCGATCGGGCCGGCGCAGCCGGGCGATCGCGTTTGGCGATCGGGCCGATCGCGTTTGGCGATCGAGCCGGCGCAGACAGGCGATCGCACTTGCGATCACCTTCCGCGCAACGCGGCCACGTAGGGCAGGTTGCGGTATCGCTCGCCCACATCCAGTCCATACCCGATCGCGAACCGGTTCGGTATCTCGAAGCCCACGTAGCGGGGGGCGAGGTCGACCTTGAGCCGGTCGGGCTTCGTCAGCAGCGCGCAGACCTCGAGCGAGGCCGGGTCGCGGGCGCCGAGGTTCCGCAGCAGGTACTGGAGGGTGAGGCCCGAGTCGACGATGTCCTCGACGATGAGGACGTGGCGTCTCTCGATGGCCGCGTCGAGGTCCTTGAGGATCCGCACCACCCCGCTGGAGTCGGTGGCGGAGCCGTAGGAGGCGACGGCCATGAAGTCGACCTCACACGGGATCTCGATGTGGCGCATGAGGTCCGACAGGAAGAACACGGCGCCCTTGAGCACGCACACGAGGAGGGGCTCCTTGTCCGCGTAGTCCCGGGAGATCTCGCCCGCGAGCGCGCGCACCCGGTGCTGGAGCTCGTCGGGCTGGACGAGGATCTCGCCGATGGCGGGGTCGCGCACGGCCGGGAGGCTAGGGCACTCTGACCGGTGCTTCGCTCCGCTCGAGGTCGCCTATCTCAACTCACCGCGAAGGCGTCGGCTCGAAGCGCAAGATTCCCGCGCGCACACGCGCGCGAGCACCGTCGCCGAGGTCGAGCGCCCCGTCGGCGCCGAGCGCGATCACGTCGCCGGTGCGCCGCGCGGCACGGGGAACGGCGTGGCCGAGGGCGTCCTCGGCCAGGCGGCGGACCACCAGGCGGGCGAGCGCCGGCGGGAGGGCCGCGAGCCGGTCGATCTCGATCTCGCCGCGGCCTTCGAGGACGCCGGCGACGACCTCGTCGAGCACCGCCGCCTCCTCGCGCAGGATCTCCGCCGTGCGGCGCACGTTCTCCTCGGCGGCCGGGTGCACCGCGCGCAGGGCGGGCAGGAGCTCGTGGCGGACGCGATTGCGGGCGAAGGCGTCCGAGGCGTTGGAGGGATCCTCGACGAACGGCAGGCCACGCTCGCGGCAGTAGGCGGCGGTCTCGGCGCGGGTGACACCGAGCAGCGGGCGCACGACGCCCCCCTCGCGCGCCGCCATGCCGAGCAGGGCCCGGCGCCCGGGCGAGCTGGCAAGGCGGTAGAGCACCGTCTCGGCCTGGTCGGAGGCGGTGTGGCCAGTGGCCACCGGAAGGCCTCGCCGAGCGGCAGCGGCGTAGCGGACGTCGCGCGCCCAGGCCTGCAGGTTGCCGGCGCCGGCCGGGCGCTGGGCGCGCTCGATCTCGAGCGCGACGTCGAGCCGCTCGCACAGCGCCCGGCAGTAGGCCGCGTCGTGGGCGCTCGAGGGCCGCAGCCCGTAGTCGACGTGCAGCGCGCAGACCCGTCCACCGAGGCGCACGGCGACGTCGAGCAGGCAGACCGAGTCGCGGCCCCCAGAGAGCAGGACGAGCACCGGCGCGCCGGCGGGCAGGAGACCGGTCGCGCGCGCCGCGGCCAAGACCTCATCCGCGGTCTTCATTCCTCCGCGTGCCGGGCCAGGAAGAGCTCGGTCACGTGCGCGAAGCCCTTGAGGCGTACCTGGCCGATCGGGTCGAACTCGATCTCGCGGCCGGCGGCCTCGACGACCGGACGCGTGACCAGGACCTCGCCGCCAGCGGCCCGGGCGGCGACGCGCGCCGCCTGGTTGACCTCGCGCCCGTAGTAATCGCCGTCGCGGTACAGGGTCTCGCCGTAGTGGATGCCGATGCGCGGCAGCGGGCGCTCGAAGTGCCGGTCCTGAAAGCCCACGGCCCAGCCGGTCAGCGCGGCCGGATCCGATCCGACGACCATCACCTCGTCGCCGATGGTCTTGATGATGCGGGCATCGTCGGGCAGCGTGTCCTCCACCGCCTGCACGAACCGCTCGACCGCGGTCAGCGCCTCCTCCTCCCCTGCCTCCTCGGTCATGCGCGTGTACCCGGCCAGGTCGGCGAACGCGATCGCCACCCGCAGGCGGCCGAGCTCGAGCGCCTCGTCCTCGAGGTCGGCCTCCATGTGGCCGATCACGTCCTGCTCGACGAAGTGCTGGAGGAAGCGCTGGTGGAGGTGGTCCATGATCGGCGAGCTGAGCGGCAGCAGCTGGCGCGCCAGGCCTTCCATCTCCTCGGCCATCTCGAGGCCGCCCACGCCGTCGCGCATGAGCGGCTCGTGAACGTATAGGTGGAAGAGCCGGACCTCGGCGTCGGCCATCTGCGCCAGCGCCTGCCCGTAGACGCGCACGAGCTGGAGGAACGCGACGAGCGGGAAGCCGGCGGCCAGCACGGCGGCGATGTAGCGCAGCAGCTGGAGGTCGTCGTCGGAGATCGACGCGCGGTGGCCGGACGGGAAGCCGACCGACTGCCAGACACGCTCGATGAGGGCGGGCTCGAGGCCGGTCTCGCGGGCCGCGTCCTCGAAGGTGTGCTCGCCCTCGTCGGCCGGGAAGAGGTCCTCGATGTAGCCGAAGGCGAGCCGCCCGGTCTCGGCCGCCCGGCGGATCGACGCCAACGAGTGGCCGCGCTCGCGCAGCCGGGCGACGATGCGGGCAGTGGCGACCGCCGCCGGCGACCAGCCGTCGCCGTCGTGGGGCACCACTCCCTGCTCGGCCCAGCGCTTCAGCGTGCCCGCGGACACGCCGGCCCGCTTCGCGGCCTGCGAGAGCTTCAGGTCCTCCATGGGCAGCCTGGACGGTACCGCCGGAGGCGCAGTTGCCTCTTGGCACCGCGGGCGATACCGTCAAGGCTCCGACGCTAGGCAACAGGCCAATCAGTGGGGGCCGCGTAGCCCCCGCGAGGCGCCGCCGGTCCCGCGACGAGCGCCGTGGCCGAACGAAGGCGGGCCGCTTCGCCCGCGCCGGGGACGGGGCTGGGGAGCCCTCTCAGCCCCGTTTCCGATTCTTGGAGCGGTCGACCCGGCGGCTGCCGGAGGCGGCGTCGGGCGATCGCGTTTGGGCCTTCTCGAGGGCCTCGACGCGCTGCTCGAGCTTGCGCACCTGCTCGCGCAGATCCTTTATGGCGTCGCCCGTGGCGAGGCGCCCGAACGTGGCCTGGAAGGTCTGGTCGACGGCGGCCCGCAGCGCGTCGGCGGCCTCGGCGGGATTGCGCGGCCGGCCGGGCGGCATCAGGAGCCGTTGGCGACCTCGAGCCGCTCCTGGTCACGTGAGACCGGCTCGGACTCGGCGGGCAGGCGCTTGCCCAGGGCCTGCACCTCGGTGGTGAGCGTCTGCAGTTGCTCCTCGACTCGGCGCAGGCGCTCGGCGGTGTCGGACGCGGCCGTGGCGCTCGCGAGTCGCTCGTCGAGCCGCTCGACGCCGTCCTCGATGCCCTCGAGCCGCTGCGAGACCGACCGCAGCCGGCGGGTGAGCCGCTCGATGTCGGCGGCGGAGGGGAGGTTGAGCGCGCCCATGGCGACGGTCTGGGCCTGCATCGCCTTCTCCCGCGCCTCGAATGCGCGTGCGAGCGTGTTGGCGAAGAGCGGGTTCTCGAGCAGATCCTGGGCGAGCTTGCCCACGGCCTCCTCACCCTGGCGGGTCAGCCGCTGGCGCAGCCCTTCGTCCTCTTCGGCCATGTCGGTCCCTTCGGTCGCCGTTGCGGCGCGGGACTCTACCAACGGCGGAGTAGCTCAAGCTCGACCTCAGACTGAGATCAGCGGACACGGATGTGCGCCCGCGCGTCATTCGCCTCAGGGGCGTGTTCCAGAACGACCCGGGCCCTCGTTTCGCAACACGAGACCCGGGTGAGGCTTGCCTTTTGCGGACTTGGAAACCACCCAGTACCTTGCTGGCGCGCGCCGGAAGAGCCCCTGGTAGGGTCGACTTTCCCGGCGCCGAGTTTGGCGTGGCTTCGGGAGACTGGCGGTATGTGCCGTGAACACGCGGACCCTGCTCATCGGTATTGCCGTGACTTGCGCGACGTTCGCGTTCGCGGTCTTTCCCGCTGCCGCCGACCCCGTGAGCGTCACCGTCACGCTCGGCGACGGCAACACCATCCAGGTCCAGGCCGACGTGGACCCATGCACGGGCAAGGTGTCGCTGCCCGATCTGCCTGGACCCGTGAGCAACGTGCAAGTCCCCTCGCTGCCCTGCCCGCAGAACGAGCCTCCTCCGACCTCCAGCCAGTCGTCGGGCGGCGACCAGGGCGCCCAGCAGCCCCAGCCGACGCAGCCGCAGGCAACTCAACCTCAGGCGACCACTCCCTCTGCGGGCTCGAACAAGCCTCAAGCCAGGGACAAGGGTTCGCGGCAGAAGACGACCGACGGCACCAAGGGCAAGACCAAGCAGGCCAAGCGGAAGGCCCGGAAGAAGGCCGACAGGGGCTCCAAGGACAAGGGCTCCTCGCACGCGCGCAACGACCACAAGGCCGACCCCGGCTCGAGCGGGGCCCCCACCGCGGCGAACCCGACCCTGTCGGTGGCGAGCGTCGGTCCCGCGCCGGTGGGCGTGCCGAACTTCTTCATCGACAAGTTCCGGATCCCGCCGTTCCTGCTGCCGATCTACCAGGCCGCGGGCATCCAGTACAACGTCCCCTGGCAGATCCTGGCGGGCATCAACGAAATCGAGACCGACTACGGGCGCAACCTCTCGGTCTCCTCGGCCGGCGCGCTCGGCTGGATGCAGTTCATCCCCTCGTCGTGGAAGACCTACGGCACCGACGCCAACAACGACGGGCGCAAGGACCCCTACAACCCCGTCGACGCGATCTTCGCCGCGGCGCGCTACCTGAAGGCGGCCGGGGCCGACAAGGACCTGCGCCGCGCCATCTTCGCCTACAACCACGCCGACTGGTACGTCGACAGCGTGATGCTCCGCGCCAAGCTGATCGGCGGCATGCCGGCGGGCCTGGTCGGCTCGCTGACCGGCCTCACCCAGGGTCACTTCCCCGTGCACGCGCGCGCGCGCTACGCGGACGACATCTCGAAGCGTTCGGCCAATAAGCGCTACCACCCCGGCCAGAACGCGGCTCGTGTGGTCAACGGCGACGTCCGGCGGCGGTCGATCAACATCTTCTCGCGCAAGGGCGCGCCGGTGATCGCCTCGCAAGACGGCGTCATCCGCAAGCTCGGCACCTCGCCCGAGCTCGGCAAGTACATCGTCCTCCAGGACGCGTACGGGAACCGTTACACGTACACGCACCTGGGCTCGATCCAGCCCGACTACCCGGCGCCCAAGCCGCAGAAGATCTCGGCGGCCGACGTCGCCAGGGAGCTCAAGCTCCCGAAAGACCCGACGCCGAACGAGCCGGCATCGGCCGGCACGCAGCGCCAGCCCAAGGTCAAGGCCCACGCGGCCTCCAAGAAGAGCGCGTCGCCGCGGCGCACCAAGGCCCACGCCCGCGCGAGCGGCAACACGGCGGCGGCGCCGACCGCGGCCCCGATCGTCAACGTCCAGAAGGAGCGCCTGTACGCGCATCCGGCGCGGAGCGGCGCCTATCACGCGGGCGGCAAGCAGCAGCTGTTCGAGTCGGGCCGGCTGCCGGGCTACACGACCTTCCGGTCGTACTTCACGGAGGTCTTCGGCCTGGGCCGCAAGGACGTCGAGCTCAAGAAGCTGCGCAAGGGCTCGAAGGTGATCGCGGGCACGATCCTCGGTCGGCTCGGTGAGCAGGGCCAGGCCTCGCCGCACATGGAGTTCTCGATCCGTCCCGCCGGTCGCGGCGCCCCGAAGATCGATCCCAAGCCGATCCTCGACGGGTGGAAGCTGCTCGAGTCCACCGCCGTCTATCGGGCGGCGGGCAAGAACCCGTTCTTCGGCTCCGACGGCCAGGCCGCGACGATCGGCCAGGTCATGCTGATGAGCAAGGAGCAGCTCGCGACCCGCGTTCTCGAGGACCCGCGCCTCGACATCTACGAGGGCGGGCGCAAGGACATCGAGGGCGGCCAAATCGACCGCCGCGTGCTCGCGGTCCTCGAGTTCCTGGCCGGCAGCGGGCTCAAGCCGACCGTCTCCTGCCTGAAGACCGGCCACAGCTTCCTGACCTCGTCGGGGAACGTGTCCGAGCACACGTCGGGCAACGCGGTCGACATCGCCGCGATCAACGGGATCCCGATCCTCGGCCACCAGGGCAAGGGCTCGATCACCGAGATGACCATCCAGCGCCTGCTGATCCTGCAGGGCAACATGAAGCCCCACCAGATCATCAGCCTGATGACCCCCGCCGACTTCGGCGGCGCCGACAACATCCTCGCACTGTCCGACCACGACGACCACATCCATGTCGGCTTCCACCCGGCGTACAACACGTCCAACGGCGAGGGCGCGCTGAAGCCGGGGCAGTGGCTGAACCTGATCGACCGGCTGTCGAACATCGACAACCCGACCGTCCCTATCAAGCCCTCGAAGGACGCGCTCCCGGTCAAGAACGGCGAGGCCTCGACGGCGCACGCCGGCGAGTAATCTCGCGGCCCTGACCTTCTTCCGGTTCGCTCAGCTCGAGTTCCCGTGGGAGCTCGGGCCCGCGGACGGTCGCTATGTCGTGCGCTCGCCGGGCGCCGAGGCACCCGAGCACGTGCTCGTGGTGCGCACCCTCGGCGCCGCCCAGCGGCGGCTGCTGCGCCGCCGCCGCCCGCGCGCCGCCGAGCCCGAGCCCGACCCGGCGCCGGTGCCGACCTCGCGGGCGACGGTGATCGAGGTCGACCCGCTCACCGACGCCGACGTCGCCCGCGCGTGGCTGCGCGCCGGGCGGGGCGACGAGGCCGAGGCGCGCCTGCAGGCCGCCGTCGCGGTGCTGAACCGCACACTGGCCGCGCACCGGGTCGCCGCGGCCGACCCGGGGCTGCGCGACGTCGTTCGCGACCACGCGCTGGTCGCGCGGCTTGGCTACGGGCGCGGCGAGGAGGTCGCCGACGGCGCGTGGACCGAGGCGGTCGAGGTGCCGCCGCCCCGGCGCCGGTCGCGGCGCGCGGCGGCGCTGCGTCCCCAGGAGCGGCTGGCCGCCCTGCTCGGCGGCCGGGCCGAGCCGCTGGCGTGCGAGGAGCTCGTGTTGCGCGCACGGGCGGACCTCGACCGCGGCGCGATGCGGGAGGCCGCCCTGCAACTGCGGGTCGCGCTCGAGGCGGCGCTGGCCGAGCTCGAGCCCTACGCCGACGTCTCCGACCTGGGAGAGCGCGTCGACGAGCTGCGCGCCGCCCGTGCAGCGGTCGGCGAGGCGGCCAACGCCGCCCTGGCGGGTCCGCTGGACGCGGATCGAACCGAGGAGGTCGCCCGCGTCACCGGGCGGCTGGAGGCGGCGCTGCGGGCGAAGGCGGCCGCCGGCGCAGACTGATTCCGCGACCGGCGAGCCCGACCAGAAACAGGACGACCATCAGCCCGGCGACCGACGCGCCGGCGGCGGTGCTCGCGTAGTAGGACAGGTAGAGGCCGCCGACGCCGGCGACGATCGCGACCGCACAGGCCACGGCCATCATCGGCACGATGCGCCGGGCGAGCAGTCGCGCCGTGGCCGCGGGGGCGACCAGCACCGCAACGACGAGGAGGTTGCCGAGCGCCTGCACGGAGACGAGGATCGCGACGGCGATCAGCACCAGCAGGGCGGTGTCCACGAGCGCCGGGCGCCCGCCGAACGCGCGCGCGCTCGCGCGATCGAAGCCGACGACGAGGAGCTGCCCGTGCAGCATGCGCAGCCCGGCCAGGACGACGAGCACGAGAATGGCCGCGAGCGCGAGGTCGGTGTCCGACACCCCGAGGATGTCGCCGAAGAGCAGGCCCTGGATCCCCGGCGGCGACTCCGGCGAGAGCGCCAGCACCACCCCGAGCCCGAACAGCGTGGTGACGACCACCGCCACCGAGGTGTCGCGCCCGAGCTCGGGCGCGCGGGCGGCGGCCGCCACCGCGATGGCGGCGACGACGATTCCCACCGCGCCGCCCAGCAGCAGCGGCACGCCGACGAGCGCAGCGACCACCAGGCCCGGGAAGAGCGAGTGGGCGAGCGACTCGGCCGAGTACGAGAGCCCGTAGAAGACGATCCAGCACCCCAGCGCCCCGCCGGCCAAGCCGAGGAGGACGACCTCGACCAAGGCGCGTCGCATGGTGGGGTCGGCCCAGGGCTCGAGCATCAGTGCTCGTGGTGGTGCGCCGGCAACACCGCCCCCTCCCCCCGCTCCGGCAGCGTCACGACCGCCCCGCCGTAGGTCGCCTCGAGGACCTCGCGCGTGAGCACGTCGTCCGGCCGGCCGAATGCGATCTGCCGGCGGTTGAGGCAGAGAACGCGGTCCCAAGCGCGCGCCTGGTCGAGGTCGTGGGTGGCCATGAGCAGCGTGCGCCCCTCGCCCGCGAGGCGGTCGAAGAGCGCCTCGAGCTGCCGGGCCGTCGGCTCGTCGACGCCCGAGAACGGCTCGTCGAGGAGCAGGACGTCTGCCTCCTGGACGAGCGCCCGGGCGACGAGTACGCGCTGGCGCTGACCGCCGGACAGCTCGCCGAAGCTCGCCCCGGCGAGGTCTCCGACCCCCACGACCGCGAGGGCCTGGAGGGCGCGCCGGTGCTCGTCGCGGCCTGGGCGCTTCCACCAGGGCAGGCGGCTCAGCGTGCCCATCAGCGCGACGTCGAGCGCGCTGACCGGGAAATCGAGGCGCGAGCGCTCGGTCTGCGGCACGGTGCCGCGCCGCCCGCGCACCTCGACGGTTCCGCGCGCGGCGGGCAGCTCACCGAGCAGGACGCGGAACAGCGTCGACTTGCCGCCGCCGTTCGGACCGAGCACCGCGACCCGCTCGCCCGCCTGGGCGGCGAAGGCCACGTCGACGAGCACGGGCGGCCCGCCGTAGCCGGCGGCGAGATGGGTCACCTGCACCACCGGATCGCGTCTCACGGCCGCACCCCATCGCATGCGTCCGGGCGGCCGGTGAAGGCCTGGGCCATCGCCCGCGCGTTGGCCGCCTCCATCCCCAGGTACGTCGCCCCCGCCGACCCCTTGGGGCCGAGCGTGTCGCCGTACAGCGTGTACCGCGCCGTGGCCCCGGTGTCGCGCGCGATCGCCTGCGCGAGCTTCGGGCTGAGCGAGCTCTCGGGGAACACGGCGCGCACGCCTTCGCGCTCGATCACGGCGTCGAGCCTGGCGACGTCTCCTGCCGACGCCTGGGCCTGCGTCGTCTGCGACGGGATCACGGCGCCGACGACGTCGATGCCGTAGCGGCGCGCGAAGTACCCGAACGCGTCGTGGTCGGTGACAAGCTTGCGATCGCTCGCCGGGATGCGGTCAAAGCAGGCGCGGATGACGGCGTCGAGGGCTCGCAGGCGGCGCAGATAGGCGGCGGCGTTGCGCATGAAGGCGGCCCTGTGGCCGGGGTCCGCGCGCACGAGCGCGTCGCGGACGGCGGAGACCGCGGCCTGCGCGTTGACGGGGTCGTGCCACCAGTGGGGGTCGGAGCCGCGCTTGACCGGCACCTTCGTGCCGAGGTCGAGCACCGTCGGATGCCCGCCCGCCTCGTCGACGATCTTCGTGGCCCAGGCGTCGAGGTCGTCGCCGTTGACGAGGACGAGCTTGGCTCCGGCTGCAGCCTGGACGTCGGCGGGGCGCGGCTCGTAGTCGTGGGGGTCGGTGTTGGGCTGGAGGATCTGGTGGACGTCGATCGCGTTGCCGCCGACCGCGCGTGCGAAGTCGCCGATCTGGGTGGTCGTGGCCACTACCTCGACCTTGCCGTCGCTCGACCCCGCCGCCCCGCACCCGCCCGCGCCCACCGCCAGGGCCACGATCCCGCCCACGAGCACGGCGGCACGACGGGCGCGCCGCACCGCCACCTCGCGCGCCAACGCGGCCACGGTGAACACGCCGCCTGCCAGCAGCGCGATCGCCGCCCCCGGGGGGGCGTTCCACTCGACCGAGATCCACAGCCCGACCACCCCCTCGACCGCCACGAGCACCACGGTGGCGATCTGCCATGGGAGCATCCGGCGGGTCCACAGGCGCACGGTGGCGGCCGGCACGACGAAGAGCGCGGACACGAGCAGCGCGCCGACGGCGGACAGCGCCGCGACGGTGGCCAGTGCGATCAACGCGAAGAGGATGAGGTCCGGCGCCCGCGAGCGCATGCCGATCGCGCGGGTGGCGTCGGCGTCGAATCCAGTGGCCAGCCACGTGCGCCCGAGGGCCAGCGTGGCGAGCACCGCGAGCGCGCTCGTCGCGCCCGCCAGCGCGAGGTCGCCCGCGTCGATGACGAGGAGGCTGCCGAACAGCAGCGTCTCGACGTTCGCGCCGGAGTGGAAGACATCGCTGGCGAGGATCACCCCGAGCGCCAGCGCTCCGACGAGGATCAGCGCGGTGACGACGTCATAGCCGCGCCGGCGGCTGTCGGCGAGGCGCCCGACGGCCGCCGCGAACAGGGCGGCGGCGGCGAAGGCCCCGATCGGCGCGGCGAACCCGAGCCCGTCGGCGACGACGAGCCCCGGGAAGGCGGCGGTGCCCACGGCGTGCGAATAGAACGCGAGCCCGCGCAACACGATCCACGTGCCGAGCAACCCGGCTCCGACGGCGAGCAGCAGCACCTCGGCCACCCCGCGTTGGACGAACGGGAGGGAGAAGACGTCGCCGATCGCGGCCAGCGGTGTCGCAACCGCGGCCAGTGGTGTCGCCAGGGCCACCAGCGCTTGCATCCGGCCCGCGAGTGTACATGAGAACGATTCTCGTTAGCGTTCGCGCTAGGCTTGGCCTAGATGGCCCGGACCACCCGCCAACGCGCCGAGATCCTCGAGGCGCTCGAGCACGCCTCGACCCCGGTCTCCGCTCAGGACCTCTTCGTCGCCCTTCGCGGCGATGGCGCCTCGATTTCGCTCGCGACGGTTTACCGGCAGCTCCAGCGCCTCGCCGAGGAAGGCGTCGCCGACCGGCTCCACCGCGACTCCGGCGAGCTCGCGTTCCGGCTCTGCGGCACGGGTCACCACCACCATCTCGTCTGCCGCGAGTGCGGCCTCACCGAGGAGGTCCGCGACTGCCGGCTCGACCGTTGGGCGAGCGAGATCGCGCGCGAGCACGGCTTCAGCGACATCGAGCACCGGGCCGATTTCAGCGGCCTGTGCGAGCGCTGCGCACCGTAGTCGCTCGTTGGCGGGCGCCTACGACGGCGCAGCGGTAGCCGCCAGGCCCGCGCGGCGGCGCACCGACTCGGTCGCGCGGGCCAGCCGCCGCACCGCCTCGTGCAGCTCGTCGGGCGAGAGCAACGGGAACGACAGGCGCATGCTCGTACGCCCGGTCGCCTGCGCCGTCGCGGCGGCACCGGGGATGTACGTGATCCCGTGGCGCAGCGCCTCGGAGCGCAGGAGCTGCTCGTCCATGCGGCGGTTGAGCGTGACCCAGACGTGGTGGCCCCCGACCGGGTGCGGCGCCGTGTATTCGCCGCCGAGATGCGTGGCCAGGGCCTCGAGCAGGGCGTCGCGGCGCTCGCGGTAGTAGGGCAGGATGCGCTGCAGCTGGCGCTCGTGGGCGCCCGACGCCAGGTAGCGCAGGCCCATGTACTGGGCGAGCGAGCTGGTGTGCACGTCGGTCGAGGCCTTCAGCGCGGCAAGCCGCGACCGCAGCGGTCCCGACGCCGCCACCCACCCGAGCCGCAGCCCGCCGCCCACGGTCTTGGAGAGCGAGTCGACGTAGATGACATGCGCGGGCGCGGCGGCGCGCAGGCGCGGGAATGGCTCACCCTCGTAGCGCATGGTCGCGTAGACCCCGTCCTCGAGGATGAAGAACGACCGCTCGCGCGCGAGCTCGATGAGCCGCACCCGCTTGTCGGCGGGGATGTCACGCCCGGTCGGGTTCTGGCAGGCGGCCTGGAGCACGAGCACCTTGATCTCGTGGCGCGCGAGCACGCGCTCGAACGCGTCGAGGTCGAGCCCGTCCTCGTCGAACGGGATGCCGATGACGCGGGCGCCCGACTGCTGCAGCGAGATCAGCGCGCCGGTGAAGGTGGGCGACTCGATCGCGGCGACGTCACCGGGCTCGAGCAGGGCGCGGATCGCGAGGTCGAGGCCTTGGCGCGCCCCACTGGTGACGATGATCTCGTCGGGGTCGGTGGCGAAGCCCGCCTCGCGCCCGCGCACGGCGAGCTCCTCGCGCAGCATGGGCAAGCCCTCGACGTTCAGGTAGGCCAACGCCTCGCCGCCGATGTCGTCGAAGACCTCGTTGGCAATGCGCCGCAGCTCGTCGGTCGGCAGGGTGTCGGGGCTCGCCCAGCCGATCCCGAGCGACAGGACATCGGGCTCGAACGGGCTGTGGAACGCCTCGAGATGGACCTGCTCCGCGTATGACGCCGGTCGTTCGGGCAGCAGATACTGCTGCCACTCGTCGCTGTCGGGCTCGGCGACGACGGCCGAGGCCCGCAGGCGCACGAACGTCCCACGGCCGACCTGCGCCGTCACGTAGCCCTCCTCGGCCAGGCGCTTGTAGACGCGCGCCGCGGTGAGGTGGTTGACGCCCGCGGCATCGGCGAGCGCGCGCGTCGGGGGCAGCTTGTCGCCCGGCGCGAGCCGGCCGTCCTCGATCGCAGCCGCGAAGGCCGCGACGAGCTGACCGGTCACCGATCTATCGGCCTGGCGGTCGATTCCGTCAATCAGGTCAGACAAAGCAAACTTGTTTGACATTGACACGTCGAACAATAGCGCTAATCTCGACATTGTTCCAATGACCCAGTCGCTCACCATCCGAATTGCCTATCCCGACGATCGCGCCGCACTCGAGCGTCTGGCGACGCTGGACGCGCGGCCGCTGCCCTCAGAGCCGCTGGTCGTGGCCGAGGTCGAAGACGACCTCTGGGCCGCGGTGTCCATCCACGACGGTGGCGCGGTGGCCGACCCGTTCCAGCCCAGCGGCGCGCTCGTCGACCTCCTCCACACGCGCCGCGCCCAGCTCGCTTCGCCGGCGCGGCCGACGCCGCTGGGGCGCGTGGGCGCGGCGCTCCGCTTCGCGTAGGCCGTCGAACCGCGGCAGCGGGGGACGCGTATCTCCCCCCATGCTCCTTCGACTCGCACTCCCGCTCGCCATCGTGTCCCTCCTCGTCGCCGCCGGCTGCGGCTCCTCGAGCAGCAGCGACAGCGGCAAGACGTCGTCGCCGTCCTCCGCGAAGGCCTCGAACGCGACGGTCGACCTGCACAAGACCGACGTCGGCGACGTCCTGACCGGTCCCAGCGGCCGCACCCTGTACCTGTTCGAGAAGGACAAGAGCCCGCAGAGCACGTGCTCGGGCGAGTGCGCCAACGACTGGCCGCCGCTCATGGCGAGCGGCAAGCCTGCGGCGGGCTCAGGCGTCAAGGCGTCGATGCTCGGGACGACCAAGCGCTCGGACGGCAAAGAGCAGGTGACCTACAACGGCCACCCGCTCTACTACTACGAGGGCGACAAGAAGGCCGGCCAGACCGCGGGCCAGGGCATCGACGCCTTCGGCGCCGAGTGGTACGTGGTCGGCGCCAACGGGTCCAAGGTCGAAGGCGGCGAAGAGAGCAAGTCCGGCGGCGATTCGTCGGGCGGCGGCTCGCCGTATTAGAGCGCGGCGACGAGCGCCTCGAGCTCGGAGACCACGTCGCCCCCGAGGCGCACCCGCGCCTCGCGGTCAAACGGCGTCGGTCCCTGCGTGACGATGGCCACAGCGCCACCGCTGCGCAGGGTGACGTCGGGCAGTCCGGCCACCGGATAGACCTCGAGCGAGGTGCCGATGCACAACAGGACGTCCGCGCCGCCGGCCAGCGCGAACGCACGCTCCATCCGCGCCGCGTCGAGCATCTCACCGAACAGGACGACGTCGGGCTTGAGCGGCTGCCCGCAGTCGCAGCGGGGCACGCCGGTCGGGTCGGCGGCAAGGCGGCCCCGCGCATCGTCGAGCTCGACCGACGCGCGGCACGCAAGGCACGAGCACGTCGCGATCGAGCCGTGCACCTCGACCAGCTCACGCGTCCCCGCCCGGCGGTGCAGCTGGTCGATGTTTTGGGTGATGACCGCCTCCAAGTGCCCCGCCTGCTCGAGGGCTACCAGCGCCCGGTGCGCGCCGTTGGGCTCCTTGGTGCGCAGCGTCGCGAACCGGTCCCCGTAGAAGTGCCAGAACCGCTCGGGGTCCCGCCGGAACACGTCGATGTGAGCGACCTCCATCGGGTCGACCTTCTCCCACAGGCCGGTGCCGGGCGAGCGGAAGTCCGGGATCCCCGACGGCACCGAGATCCCGGCCCCGGTCAGCGCGACGACGGAGTCGGCATCGCGCACGAGTGAGGCCAGGCGCTGGACCTCGATGTCCGAGGCGACGGTCACTTCCCGGTGAACGTAGCGCTTCGCTTCTCGAGGAACGCGCTGATGCCCTCGCGCGCGTCCTCGGTCTGGAAGACCGTCGCGAACGCCTGCTTCTCGGCCTCGATCCCGTCGTCGATGTCGGGGCGGTGCGACACCTGCTTGATCTGCTCGACGGCGAGCGGCGCCTGCTCGGCCAGCCGCCGGGCGTAGCCCAGTGCCGCATCGAACAGCTCGTGGTCGGGCAGCACGCGGTTGACGAGGCCGTACTCGAACGCCTCCTCGGCGCGGATGGCGTCGCCGATCAGGTTCATCTCGACCGCCTTGGCGTCGCCGACCAGGCGCGGCAGTCGCTGGGTGCCCCCGAAGCCGGGGATGATCCCGAGCTTGATCTCGGGCTGGCCGAACAGGGCCGACCGGGCGGCCAGGCGCACGTCGCACGCCATCGCGAGCTCGCAGCCGCCGCCGAACGCGATCCCGTTGACCGCTGCGATCGTCGTGACCCTGTTGGCGCCGAAGTCGCGGAACATGGCGTGGGCGCCGTCGCTGAGCTCGCGGCCACCCGCCTCGTCCATCGAAGTGAAGGCCTTGATGTCGGCGCCCGCGCTGAACAGCAACGGCACGGTGGAGGCGATCACCAGGGCGCGGACGTCGCCGCTCGCGGTGACCCGCTCCCACACGGTCTGCAGGTCGCGGACGACGCTCGGCGAGAGCGCGTTCATCGGGAGGTTGGCCAGCCACGCGATGGCGACCGTGCCGCGCGTCTCGAGCTTGACCGTGTCGGCCTGGTCGCCCGCGTCGGGCTGCGGGTAGGGGTAGAACCCCTGGCCGGACTTGACCCCGAGCCGGCCCTGCGCGACCAGGCGCTTGAGGATCGTGGGCGGCGAGAAGCGCTCGCCGTGCTCCTCCTCGGCCTGCTCCATCTTCTCGAGCAGGACGTCGAGGCCGTCGACATCGGCGCGCCAGAACGGCGGCAGCAGGCCCCGGCGCGGGTCCATGCCGGCGCCCCCCATGAGGCCGAAGTCGATGTCGCGCGACGTGGCGACGCCCTCCTCGAGCACCAGGCAGGCCTCGCGCAGTGCGGCGAGCTGCTGTAGCTCGGCGAGGTTCTCAGGCGGGTCGGCCTCGCCGGGGAGGTTCGGCTCGCCGTCCTTGTAGAAGCCCTCGCCGCCGGTCTTGGCCCCGAGCTTGCCGGCCTCGACGAGCTTGCGCATGCCCTTGGGGACGTAGAAGCGGTCGCCGTAGCTCTCGTTGAGGTGCTCGGCGACGTGGAAGACGGTGTCGAGCCCGAGCAGGTCGATGAGCGTGAACGGGCCCATCGGGGCGACGTTGGCGGCCACCGCGGCCTCGTCGATCTTCTTGATCGACAGCCCGCCATCCTCTTGCGCGCGCCAGATCTCGCTGACGCCGCGGTTCAGGATGCGGTTGACGACGAAGCCGGGGACCTCGGCGCAGGTGATCGGCTGCTTGCGGATCGCCTGGGCGAAGTTGACCGCGGTCGTGACGGTGTCGGGGTCGGTGTCGTCACCCTCGACGATCTCGACCAGCGGCAGTACCGACGCCGGATAGAAGTAGTGGAAGCCGCAGACCTTCTCCGGCCGCAGGGTCGCGTCCCCGATCTCGGTGATCGAAAGCGACGAGGTGTTGGAGGCGAGGATGGCGTGGCCGGGAGTGACCGCGTCGAGCTCCGCGAACACCGCCTGCTTGATCGCCATGCGCTCGGGCACCGCCTCGACGACAAAATCGACGTCGCCGAATCCCTCGTAGGTGGTGGTGCCGGTGATGCGACCGACGACGTCCTCGACCTGCCGGTCGGCCTGCTCCTGGGTGAGCTTCTCCTTGTTGACCAGCCGCCCCATCTGGCCGGCGGTCACGTTGCGGGCCTCGGTCAGCCCGGCGTCGACGAACTCCTGCGAGACGTCCTTGAGGACCACGGGGATTCCCGCGGCGGCGATGGTCTGGGCGATCTGGCCGCCCATCGTCCCAGCGCCGACGACGGCGGCCTTGAACACGAACATGCTGGCTTTCAGCGACCCTTTCTGGTTGGAAGGCGCGGAAGGGTATCCATCTATTCGCCGGCCATCTCCGCGTCGGTCTCGAGCTCGCGCGCGAAGCGCTGCACGGTGCGCTTGAGCGCGTCGGTGACCGCCCGGCGGATGAACAGGAAGTCCATGAACGGGCGCAGCGGCCCGCCCTCCTTGAGGGTGTACTCCATCGACAGCGTCACCTCGACGCCGTCCTCGGCGGGCGTGAAGGCGATCCGCTGGGTGGCGCTCATCTTGGGGTCCTCCACCTGGGCCGTCTGCCCCAGGCGGGGTTCGTACTCGGTCACGCGCTCGAGTACGCGTCCCCGCCCCGCCGGCGTCGACTGCCAGACGAGCGTGGACGGGGCCGCGGGCCACTCGCCCTCCATGCTGACGACGTGCGCGAAGCCGTCGACGAAGGTCGGCCAGCGGCTGGTGTCGTACCACAGCGCCTCGGCCTCCGAGGCACGGAAGCCGGGCACCTGCACGGAAGCGCGCGCCTTGCCCACCGCTAGATGGTTGATTTCCCGGCCGCGCGTGGGGTCATGGAATCAGCCATCTAGCCGAGCACCTCGCGGCGGATGAGCTCGACGGCGGCGGCGATGGCATCCAGCCGCGGCCCGAGTTCGGCGGTCAGGCGCTCGAGCTCGTCGCGGCCGGCCGGGGTGATGCGGTAGAACCGGCGCGAGCGGCGCTCGGGATGCTCCCACTCGCCGCGTACGAGCGCCTTGGCCTCGAGCGAGCGCAGAAGCGGATACATCGTGTTCGGATTGACCGCGAGCGCGCCTCCGCTCAGCGTCTCGATCCGCTCCATGAGCTGGTTGCCGTACGACGGGGCTTCGGCGATGAAGTGCAGCACGAGGAGCGGGAGCAGGCCGCTGCGGCGCAGCTCGCCCAGGAGCGGATCGGTCGTCCCGGGCCCGCGCGCAGCCGCCTCGGCGACGGCCTGCGTGGTGCGGCGGTCGGCCGCCATCGGGGAGGTTGTATCAGGGCGCTACGAATGCCGGCACGCACGGCCTGCGCCGGTCATCCGGCGCGCCCACTCACAGTACCCTCGAAGCCATGACCTACGTCATCGCGGGCAGCTGCATCAAGGACGACTCGTGCATCGAGGTCTGCCCGGTCGACTGCATCCATCCCAAGCCCGGGGCGGCGGACTTCGAGACCGCCGAGCAGCTGTACATCGACCCGGCGGTCTGCATCGACTGCGACGCCTGCGTCGAGGCGTGCCCGGTGGACGCCATCTTCCCCGACTTCGACGTCCCGGAGAAGTTCGCCTACGCGCTCGATCTCAACGCCGAGTTCTTCGTCGAGCGCAGCACGGCGGAGCGCACCGCCGCCTGATGGCTGGGCGGCACCCGCGAGTCGCGATCGTCGGCGCGGGCCCGGCCGGCGCCTTCGCCGCCGCGTCGCTGCTGCGCGCGCGCGGCAAGGTCGAGATCGACCTGTTCGAGCGCCTGCCCACGCCGTGGGGACTGCTGCGCGGCGGGGTCGCCCCCGACCACCAGGAGATCAAGCGCCTGGAGGACACGTTCGACCGCCAGACCCTCGGCCGCGGCTGCCGCCTGTTCGCGAACGTCGAGGTGGGCGTCGACCTCAGCCATGCCGAGCTCATGCGCCACTACGACGCCGTCATCTACGCCACGGGCGCCCAGACCGACAAGTCGCTCGGGATCCCCGGCGAGGACCTGCCCGGCAGCGTCCCCGCCACCGAATTCGTGGCTTGGTACAACGGCCACCCCGACTATCGGGACCTCGAGTTCGACCTCGACACGCCGCGCGCGGTGGTGGTGGGCAACGGGAACGTCGCCGCCGACGTCACCCGGATCCTCGCGCTGAGCCCCGCGGAGCTCGAGCGCACGGACATCGCCGAGCACGCGCTCGAAACGCTGCGGGGCAGCCGGATCGAGGAGATCGTGGTCCTCGGACGCCGCGGCCCCGCCCAGGCGGCGTTCACGAGCGCGGAGCTGCGCGACCTCGGCCGGCTCGAAAGCGTCGACCTGCGCGTCGACGCCACAGAGGTCGAGCTCGACCCCGTCTCCCGGGCGTGGCTCGAGCAGGAGGGCACCTTCACCGCGCGCAAGAACGTCGAGCTGTTGCGCGAGTTCGCGGACCGGCCGCCGCGCGTCGACACCGGACGACGGATCGTTCTGCGCTTCCTGCGCTCGCCGGTGGCGATTCGCGGCGAGGGACGGGTGCAGGGAGAGCGGTCGAGCCGGCGGCCCCAGGCCGGCGGACGACCGCGTTTGGGGCTCGAGGTTGCACGCAACGAGATCGTCCGCGACGAGTCCGGCGCCCTGCGGGCGCGTCCGGCCAGCGACGACATCGAGACGATCGAGTGTGGGCTCGTCCTGCGGTCGGTCGGCTACCAGGCGGTGCCGCTACCGGACGTGCCCTTCGACGAGCGCCGGTTCGTGTTGCGCAACGAGCGCGGGCGGGTCCTGGATGCCGAGGGCCAGCATCTCCCGGGCGTCTACACGGTGGGCTGGATCAAGCGCGGGCCGACCGGGATCCTCGGCACGAACAAGCGGGACGCGGCCGAGACGGTGGCGTGCCTGGTGCAGGACCTGCGCGACGGCGCCCTGCCGGAGGCCGAGGGCACGCGCGAGGAGCTCGACGCGCTGCTCGCCGAGCGCAAGCCGAACCTCGTGACCGTCGAGGGCTGGCGCGCGATCGACGCGCACGAGCGCGAGCGGGGCCGCGCCGCCGAGCGCCCGCGGGTCAAGCTCGCCTCGCACGACGAGCTGCTGGCAAAGGCCCGCGGCTCCTGACGCCGGCGTCGCGGCGACCGACCCCCAGTCCACCTCGTCGTTCTTCTCGAGCCTGCGCCAGAAGCGCACGTCCGGCTCGATGCCTAGGCCGCGGCGGCCGCGGGCTCGGGCTGCGGCTCGTCAATGCGGCGCGGGAGCAGCGTCTCGCGCGCGATGACCAGCCGCTGGATCTGAGAGGTCCCCTCGTACAGCTGCATGATCTTCGCGTCGCGCATCAGCTTCTCGACCGGGTACTCCTTGATGAAGCCGTAGCCGCCGTAGACCTGCACGGCGTCGGTGGTGACCTTCATCGCGGTGTCGGCCGCAAAGCGCTTTGCGTGCGAGCTCGACAGCGTGTTGCGCTTGCCCTGGTCGAGCTCGACGGCGCCCTGCCAGGTGAGCAGGCGAGCCGCCTCGACCTCGGTCGCCATGTCGGCGATCATGAACTGAATCGCCTGGTGCATGGCGATCGGGACGCCGAACTGCACCCGTTCCTTCGAGTACTCGGTGGCGAACTCGAATGCGGCGCGGGCGATGCCGACCGCCATCGCCGCGACACCGGGGCGCGTGCGGTCGAGCGTCATCATCGCGAGCTTGAAGCCCTTGTTCTCCTCGCCGATGAGGTTCTCGGCGGGGATCTCGACGTCGTTGAAGGTGATGGTCGCGGTGTTGGACGCCCGCTGGCCCATCTTGTCTTCCTTCTTGTCGACGATCACGCCGGCCTCGCGCGGGACGATGAAGGCGCTGATGCCGCGATGACCGGCCTCTTTGTCGGTCTTGGCGTAGACCGTGTACCAGTCGGCGTAGCCGCCATTGGTGATGAAGCACTTCGACCCGTTGATGACCCACTTGTCGCCCTTGCGGACGGCGTTGGTCTTCATGCCCGAGACGTCGGAGCCGGCATCCGGCTCGGTCAGGCAGAACGAGGCCAGCCGCGGCTCCTCGGTCAGGCGGCCGAGGTACTC
>JBJMKX010000059.1:0-66441 GCA_045805605.1 Solirubrobacteraceae bacterium | reverse complement strand
CGTCATCGTTCGCATGGGCGGCGCGGGGCTGTGCCGCACCGACCTCCACATCCAGGAGGGCCAGTGGGCCGAGAAGTCGGGGGTCGAGCTGCCCTACACGCTCGGGCACGAGAACGCCGGCTGGGTGCACCAGGTCGGCTCGGACGTGACCAACGTCGGGGTCGGGGACACGGTGATCGTGCACCCGCTGGTGACGTGCGGCCTCTGCCGCGCCTGCCGAGCGGGCGACGACGTGCACTGCGAGAACAACGCCTTCCCGGGCATCTCGGTCGATGGAGGCTTCGCCGACCTGCTCAAGACGAGCGCGCGCTCCGTCGTCAAGCTCGATCCGTCGCTCGAGCCCAAGGACATCGCGGCGCTCGCCGACGCCGGGCTCACCGCGATCCACGCCGTCAAGAAGGCAGCGGAGATTCTCCACCCCGGCTCGCGCGCGGTAGTCATCGGCGCCGGCGGGCTGGGGCACATCGGGATCCAGTGCCTGCAGGCCATGACCCCGGCCGAGATCATCGTCGTCGACCCGTCGGAGAAGGCCCGCGCACTGGCGGGGGAGATCGGCGCCGACACGACGGTCGCCGCCGACGGCAAGCAGGTCGACACGGTGCTCGAGATGACCGACGGCAAGGGCGCCGAGGCGATCATCGACTTCGTCGGCGAGAGGGGCGCGATCGAGGACGGCGTGGCGATGCTGCGCGACGCCGGCTCCTATTACGTCATCGGCTACGGCGAGAACATCAACGTGCCGACCATCGACATCATCTCGCGCGAGATCAACTTCATCGGAAACCTGGTCGGGTCCTACAACGATCTCGTCGACCTGATGACGCTGACCGCGCAGGGTAAGGTCACGCTGCACACGAGCATCTACCCGCTCGACGCGGTCAACGACGCGATGGCCGACCTCGACCAGGGCCGCCTGCAGGGCCGGGGAATCCTCATCGCGGGCTGACGGGCGCGGCGGTTCGGGCGCTTCGTTGCCTGGGTGCGGATGATGCGCAGATAGAGTGCTGGGGCGTGTGGTGGTATCCGAGCTGCTGGCAGGCCGTCGGCTCCTATTCGAAGCGGCTTCGGAAGGCTCGGCACCAGAGACACGCCTCCTCCGAGCGTCGGTCGGGCGCGCAGGAAGCGCGGGTCGGCGAGGAGGAGGACATGCGACAGGCCGCCTTGCTGCACGCGGAGGCAGAGAGCGTGGCCGGATTCGGGTCGTGGCGGTGGGACCTCGACACGGACGCGATGCGCTGGTCCGACGGGCTGTATCGGCTCTTCGGGCTTGAGCCAGGGGCGGTCGAGCCGTCGTTTCAGGCGTTCGCTCGCCTGGTCCATCCCGATGATCGCGACCGTGTGTCCCAGAGTGGCCGGCGCGCGCTCGAGGAGCGGGTCACCTCGACGGACGAGTTTCGGATCATCCGGCCGGACGGCGTTGAGCGAACCGTGCTTGGCGTCGGCAAGCCGGTGCTCGGCGGCGACCAAAGGCCGATTGCGATCCTCGGCACGACGCAGGACATCACGGCGCTGAGGGAGGCCGATGCGGAACTGCGCGCCAGCGAGGCGCGCTACCGGGCGTTGATGGAGCACGCGCCTGAGGCCATCGTCGTCCTCGACGTGGACCGAGGCTGCTTCCACCACGTCAACGAGAACGCCGCGCAGCTGTTCAAGCTTCCGAAGGAGCGACTGCTACGCAGTAGCCCGGTCGAGCTGAGCCCTCCGGTTCAGCCGGACGGCCGGAGCTCGGCCGAGGCTGCCGGCGAATTCATCGGTCAGGCGATCGCCGGTGGGACACCCGTCTTCGAATGGGTGCACCGGGCCGCCGACGGAGCCGATGTGACGTGCGAGGTCCGGTTGGTGCGGCTCCCAGACAACGAGCGAATCCTCGTGCGTGGCAGCGTCACCGACATCACCGACCGCAAGCGAGCCGAGCGTGAGCTTGCGCTGGCGGCCGTGGAGCGCAAGGTGGCGGCCCGGGCGCGCGACCTTCAACGGGTGACCGAGGCGGCGCTGGCCCACCTGCGGCTCGACGACCTGCTCCCTGAGCTGGCCAGGCGCCTCTGCGACATCCTCGGCGTCGACAACGCCGCCGTGCTGCTGGCCAACGAACGCGGTGACCTGACCGTCCGCGCGGCGCACGGCATCGAGCAGGCGGCCGTCGGCGTGACGATCCCGGCGGGCAAGGGATTCGCCGGACGGGTGATGGCGGAGCGCCGACCGCTGGCGCTCTACGGCGAGGAACCGCGAAGGATCGTCATCAACCCCGTCCTGCGCGACGTGCGCGCCCTGCTGGGGATTCCGCTCATCGTGAAGGGCCGTGGGCGCGGCGTGCTGCATGTGGGCTCACTGCAGGATCGAAGATTCAGCGAAGAGGAGGTGAGCCTGATCGCCCTGGCGGCCGACCGCGCTGCCCTCGGCATCGAGCACGCGCGGATCTACGAGCGCGAGCGATCGATCGCCGAGACGCTCCAGCGCAGCCTGCTGCCGGACCGGCTGCCCGACATACCCGGCTTCGACCTCGCCGCCAGCTATCGGGCGGCGGGAGAGGGCTACGACGTGGGCGGCGACTTCTACGATGCCTTCGCCGTCGACGACGGACGCTGGCTCGTGGTGATCGGCGACGTATGCGGCAAGGGTCCTGAGGCTGCGGCGCTCACGGCCCTCACCCGTTACACGTTGCGCGCCGAGGCGACGCACGAGCCGCGGCCCGCTGCGCTGCTCACCCTGCTCAATCGAGCGATTCTCCAGCAGCGCTCCGATCAGCGCTTCTGCACCGCCGCCTGCGCGCTCATCGAGCGTCATGACACCGGCGTTGCGGTGACGGTGTCCGTCGGCGGCCACCCGCTGCCGCTGATCGCTCGCGCCGACGGCACGGTCGAGTCGGTCGGCCGGACCGGGACGCCGATCGGGATGGTGAACGATCCGTCCGTGGTGGAACAGACGACCACCCTCGGATCCGGCGACACGATCGTCTTCTACACCGACGGCCTGCTCGATGCCCACGCCCCGCGACGCATGCTCGGGGAGGCCGACGTCGCCGAAGTGTTGCGCGCGAGCACCGGCTTGCCGCCGTCGACGCTCGTCAGCCGGCTCCACCGCGAGGCCACCCGGCAGTCCGACACCCCAGCCCGGGACGACGTGGCCATCGTCGCCGTGCGGAACCTTACGCCTTAGCCCCCGGCACCAACCGTCTGTGCTGACTTGACTAGGCGGCGGCGACCCTCCGGCCGCGGCGGTCCAAGAAGTCGCGCTCGGCCTGCCCCAGCGCGGTCGCGGCAGGTGCCGCATGGAGGTACTCCGCGGCGATACCGCCCCAGTCCCCGCCCGCCCGCAGTTGCTCCAAGACGATGGCGACGATGGCGTGCATGCGCCGGATCAGGATCGACTCGGGTGGCAGGGTGAACTGGTTGACCTGCACCCGCATCGCGGCCCGCTGCTCGCTGTCCGGGCGCGCACGGTCCCGCCCGCGCCGGGCGTCGTCGACCCCGAAGCGACGCTCTCCCGGCACGGCGTACCACTTGATCGCCATTCGCATGAGCCCCAGTGCGAAGTCGGCGTCGACCATGTCGGCCCGATCCGCGGGTAGGTAGCCGGCGGCGAGCAGGGCCGCCTTGACGGCCGCGGCGTCCCGCTGGCCGACGGCGAGGGCGATCGCCCGCTCGCCGGCCACGCGAGCGGCGTCGACGTCGCGCAGGAGTCCGAAGTCCAGGAAACAGACCCGGCCGTCCGGACAGAGCAAGTAGTTCCCCGGATGCGGATCTCCGAGGGCGATCCGGTCCCGATAGAGCAGGCCGAAGTAGAGCCGGAAGACGATCTCGCCGTAGCGGTCGCGCTGCGCCTCGTCGGCGCCGCGCACGGCCTCGAAACGCTCTCCCTCGACGTAATCGGACACCAGCACGCGACGGGTCGAGAGTCCCGTGTGGACGCGGGGCACGCGCAGGAAGGGATGCCCGCGCGTCAGCCTTTCGATGCGACGCTGGTTCTGGGCCTCGAGCTCGTAGTCGAGCTCCTCGCCGATGCGCTCGCGCATCTCGGAGGCGAGTGCCTTGGCGTCCAGCCCCGGGGCGATCCGCTTGACGAGCGGCAGCAGCAGCATCGCGTTGCGCAGGTCCGTCTCGACCGCCTCCGCGACGCCTGGATACTGGATCTTGACGGCCACGTCGTCGCCCTCGACGGTGGTGGCGCGATGGACCTGCCCGATCGAGGCGGCGGCAAATGCACGCTCGTCGAAGTCGGAGAAGACGCGCTGCATCGGCCCGCCGAACTCCTGGCGCATGAGCTTCTCGAGGTCGGCGAACGGCACCGGCGGCACGTCGTCGCGGAGCGCCGCGAGGCGGCGTCGCAGCTCGTCCTGCTCGTCCTCGGGAAGGCCGTCGAGATCGACCATCGAGATCATCTGGCCGACCTTCATCGCCGCGCCGCGCATCTGACTGAGCCGGTCGACAAGCTGCTGGACGAGCGCCGCCGTCCGCTCGCTTTGGGCGGCAGCGGCCCGCTCGGGGCTACGCATGCGGTTCGCGGTTCGCATCCCGGCCCACCGCAAGCCCTGCCCCGTCACCAGCCCGCCGACCCGTGCCGTCCGGGCGAGCCGGCCGGTCGGAAGCTTTCCGGCGTCGGGCGGCGGATCGTCGGCGGGCGCGCTCATCAACCGAGCCTAGCGAGGCGACATGAGCGCCAGAGAGCAGCGGCGGCTGCCGGCGGACGAAGGCGGTGATGGCGTCCGGTCCTCTGGTCAGGCCTCTGGTCGGGCTCCGGCAAAGACCGGCGAACCGAGCTGTTCCTGCAAGCCGAGGTCGTCGCGGTGATTCCAGATTTCGGCGACCTTGCCGTCCTTAAAGCGGAAGATGTTGACGGCCGAGAACGTCGCCCGACGACCGGTAGCTTCGAGCGCGCCCCAGGGCCGCCGCTGGGTACCCGATGCCGTCCAACGCCCGACGACGTAGTCGTCGTCGGCGACGAGGATGTCGATCTCGACGCGCAGGTCCGGGAACGCTCCGCGGAAGTCTGCTGCGATCCGCTTTTGACCTTCGGGACCGGGAGCTGCCTCAGTAGGCCGGAGGTCGTGGCGCACGTAGTCGGCGGCGAAAACCTCGTCGCAGACGTCGAGGTTCCCCTTGTCCCAGACCTGCTCGTAGAACCGCCGGATCAGCGCCTTGTTCTCCGGCGCGGGCATCGTGCGAGTCTGGTCGCCCCGCGCGGCGGCGTCAAGGCGGCCCGAGAAGAGCAGACAATCAGTTGTCGTCGTCGAGGACGTCGCGCAGTTTGCGTGCGAACGCTTCGGGTTGGCCGGCGTATCCGAACTCGCCGCCGAGGAAGCCGCCGTGGTGGCTCGGGAACACGGTCGCCTGCTGACCGAGCAGTTCGGCGGTGGCCACCGCGGTGCGTCCGGTGAAGGTGCCCTCGGACTCCTCGCCTACGGCGATGACGATGCGCGTGGGCGCCGCGGCTAGCGCGTCGACGTCGGGGCGGTAGCTGCTGATGGCCCAGGAGCGGTCGGAGAGCAGCGGGTTGTCGCGGGAACCGTCGTCCTCGGTCGGCATTCCGAACTGGGCCGGATCCGGCGCGGGCTGGGCGAAGTACTCGTCGGTGAACTGGCCTTGCCATGACGACATCGCGATGAAGGCCGCCATGCCGGCACCCCGCCCCTTGGCCTCGTAGACGTCGCGGAACCCGGCGCGGGCGCGCTCGGCCGCTTCGGCGTCGGGCAGCACCGGGATGAGCGGGGGCTCGTGGGCCACCAGAGTGGTCACGTCGCTGGGATAGGCCGCCACAAGCGCGAGCGCGGTCACCGCGCCGCCGCTGCTGGCGAACATCTCGACCGGGCCAGCGCCAAGCGCCTCGATGACGGCGTGCACGTCGTTGGCCTGGAGCGTGGGGGCATGGTCGACGCGGCCGTCTTTGCGGGTGGTGCGGCCAAGGCCGCGCGGGTCATAGGTGACCACGGTGCGGTCGGGGAAGTGCGACGCCAACGTGCGAAAGCCGCTGGCGTCCATGGGCTGACCGATCATCAACAGCGGTGGGCGTCCGTCGGCGGGGGGCAGCGGGCCGTCGACGTCGTAGGCGATGTCAGCCTCGGCGGTTTCAAGTGTGTGCATGGTCGTCATGGCCCTAACGACCCCTTCCCTGCTGCAAATTCATCGGTCCCCGGTCAAAAAGCGATGCTGGCGAGTTGGGTTTCGATCAGCCCCGCGGCCCGGGCGGTGTCGACGAGCCAGGGGCCGTGTTCCCCGGGCACCTAGTGCAGCGTCGCGGTCGGGATTGGTCGATCGAGGGCCGGGCGTCCTCGGCGGAGAGGTAGGGAGTGTCGGTTCCCCAGATAAACATCGTGGGTGTTGCGATCGCGGCGAGCTCTGCGCTGGTGAGGACGCTTTCGGGGCGCGGCCGTCGAAAGTGGTTGATCGCGTGCATCAGCGAATTGACGGTTCTTGCGTTCTCGGGCCGGCGGGCGGACAGGTGCAGGGCGTCGACGATTGAATCTGGAGCGGCGGCAACCTCGGCGCGACCAAGGCCCTGGCTGAGAAGGCGTCGGTAGGCGCGGCGTGGAGCGGGCGACCGCAAGACCGCCACGCCGAGCCCGCGCACCGTCAACAGCGACAGTGGCAAGCGGACACGGACGCCTTGAACTGCAACCGCCGGCTCTCCGATCGCGACCAGCCTGGAGATCCGCTGGCCGCCGGCGGCTGCGTGGGCGAGGTCGAGAGACGACTCGGCAACCTCGGCGCCGAGGTGGCGAAGAGCTCGGCCTCGGCGCTGCGGATCCGTTGCTCGAGCGTCACGATCGGGTTGCCCTGTCCGCTCGACCTCGGTCTGCCGAGTGCTCGTCTGTAACGGCGGCCAGGTTGGCGAGCCAGGTCCGTATCACGCGCTCGTCGTTGCGGCCGAGACCGGCGAGCGCGGCGCCCTCGATCGCGCGGACCCGTTCGGTCGCGGCCTCGAGGGTCTTGCGGCCCCGCTTTGTCGGGCGGACGAGGACGACCCTTCGATTCCTGGGTCGGCGCTCAAGAAGTCCGGCGGCCTCGAGGCCGAGGACGGCGGTGTGCATCGTCTGCCTCGTGACCTGGGTGATGCGCGCCAGCTCGGAAGCCGAGAGCTCGGTCCTCGTGACGGACGCGCTGAGGATGCCGTACTCCTGCGCGGACAGCCCGAGGTCCTCCAGCGCTTCGTCGAGCGCCGCCCGGAACCGTTGGTGGGCGAGCCGGAACAGGTAGCCGAGGTTTGCTTCCGGCTGTAGATGCCTTGTCAGGTTGCCTGACATCGGCGGCAGCGTATCAGCTTGTCAGCTCGTCTGACAACTGAGGAGAAGGCACAACGGGGCCCGGCAGCGGCGGTTGACGATCGCCCGCCCTGAACCCTGGGCGTGCCAGGTAGGGTCCAGAAGGCGATGGCGGAGCAGCAGCGGAGGGTCGGCTTGGTCTTGGCGGGAGCGGGCGCGCGGGGCGCCTACGAGGCGGGGGCGCTGGCGGCGCTGCTGCCGCGACTCGAGGCGGCGCAGCAGCGGCCCCGAGTCCTGCTGGGGACGAGCGCCGGGAGCATCAACGCCGCCTACCTCGCCACCCAGCTGCACCGGGGCGCCGAGCCCGCGGCACGGGGGCTGCTCGACTTCTGGCGCACGCTGGACAAGTCCCGCCTCCTCGGGCCGCTGGCGCTGACCGCGGTCCCCGCACTGCTCGGCTACGCCGGGCGGATCGTGTACCTGCCGACGGGCAGCGGGAGCATCGCGAGCTTCGGCCGCTTTGCCGAGGTCCTCGACGAGGCGGTCGGCGACTGGGGACGCATCGAGGCCAACGTCGACGCCAACGAGTTCGACGCCGTCGGCGTCGTCGCGACCGCCGCTGCAACGGGCGGCAGCGTGGTCTTCACCCAGCACTCGTCGCGCGTGAAGCTGCCGCCGGTCGACGAGGTGAAGGGGATCTCATATGTCGGCGCGCGGATCCGCACCGAGCACGTCATCGCGTCGAGCTCGATCCCGGTCTTCTTTCCGGCCAAGCACGTGGACGAGCCGGCGGAGGCGCGCGGGTGGTACTGGGACGGCGGGACGCGCCTGAACACACCGATCGCACCGGCGCTGGCCATCGGGGTCGACGCCCTGTTGATCGTGGCGACCGACCCGCCGCGCCATCCCACCGCCGATCAGATGGGGGAGGGCCCGCGGCCCGACTTCGATGACGCCGCACTCAGCGTCCTGCAGGCAGCGCTCGACGACCCCTTCATCGAGGATCTCCAAGCACTCGTCCGCGTGAATTCGCTCCTGTCCGCGAGCGGCCAGGAGGAGCTCGACGGGCGCCGGCGCTACGAGTACATCTTCGCGGGGCCGGAGCGGCACGGCACCATCGGTCGGACCGCCGCGACGGTCCTGCGCGAGCGCTATGGGGGGCCGCTGCGCGCGCTGTCGGACTTCGCCATCCTCGACCGCCTGCTCGGCCGCCAGGGCCCCGACCAGGCCGAGCTGCAGAGCTACCTGCTCTTCGACACCGACTTCATCGAGCGGCTCATCGCCATGGGTCGCGCGGACGGCGAGGCGGCCTGGCGGCGCGGCTGGCTGAGCGACCGGCTGCCGTAGGGCCTTCCGGTCGATGACGGTCAGCGCAACGGGAAGTCGGCCCCGCGTTCGTCGTCGCCGCGCGGCCCGAAGATGCGCCGCTCGTTCTCCTCGATACGGACGTCGTTGATCGAGGCCTCACGGCGGACCATGAGGCCGGCGTCATTGAACTGCCACAGCTCGTTGCCGTAGGAGCGCCACCAGTCGCCGGCGGCGTCGCGACACTCGTACTGGAAGCGCACCGCTATGCGGTTGCCCTCAAAGGACCAGAGGTTCTTGCGCAGGGCGTAGTCCAATTCGCGCTCCCACTTGCGGGTCAGGAAGGCCACGATCTCAGGCCGCCCGGCAAAGAACTCGTCGCGATTTCGCCAGACGGAATCCTCGCTGTAGGCCAGCGCGACGCGCTCGGGATCGGTCGTGTTCCAGGCGTCCTCGGCCGCCTGGACCTTCTCGGCGGCGGTGTCGGCGGAGAACGGTGGGAAGGGGGGACGGCTCTCGGACATCCCGGTCTACCGCTTCGGGACCATCACGCCTTGGTTACCGAAACCTCCCGGATGCCGGTGCGAGGCGCCCCCGATGCGACGGTCATGTTGACCCGCACGTAACGCGCCTCGACCGGATTGCGCAATTGCCCCGTCGCATCGGCCGGCGGCGCGGTCGTCCACTTGTTGCCGTCCAACGAGACCTGGATGGTCGACGACGCCGGGCGCGCGTCGGTCCAGTCGACGGCGATGCCCGAGATCTTCGTCCGCGAGCCCATATCGACCGTCACGTTGCCTCCGCCGGCGCTCGGGTCGGGGGCCCAGATCGTCGCCCCGCTGCCATCGACGGCGGCCTCGGCGTACATGCCGGCCTCCTCCGAGCTCGCCGTGGCCGGCCGACACCGCGCGACGTTGGTCGTCGGCGCGAGATCGGGCCGGCGGGTGGGGATCGACAGCGACGACCCCGAGCCGACGTCGTGCATGCCGTCGCCGAGCGCTGGCGCCTCGACGGGCAACGAACCACCGCCGCGCGACGTCACCCGGGTGGTGCTCGGGCCGATGTCGACGTCGAACGTCCGGCCCTGCCAGTGCAGGCCCGAGAGGGTGACGCCACCCGAGAGCTGCGGCGGCAGCATCGGGTCCAGATGCACGCGATCGCTCCGCCACCGGAACCCGGTCAAGCCGTACGTGAAGACCTGGGCGAAGCCGCCCGAACCGGTGGTGAAGTCGTAGGCCGGCGCCCCCGCGAGCGGATCCTGCGATCCGGCCTTGTCGCCTCGGGCTTCGGCGAACTGAGCGAAGGGGTCGCGCACGAACGGCTTGATCGAGCGATCGAGGTAGGTGTTGGTGGCGCAGCCCGGCTCGCCGATCTGCGCGGAGTCGACTGCGTGGATCGCGTCGGTCATCGCGGGCCCGTCGGGATCGGTGCGCTCGGCGTAGTAGTCGAGCGTATGGGCGGCCACCGTCTGAGACATCGGCCATTCCATCGGATAGATCAGCAGCACGGTGTCGGCCTGCTTGATCACGCTCCCGGCGTAGCCGTCGTATTGCTGGAAGACGTCGTTGGTCGCGTCGAACGGCATCCGCAGGTGGTCGGCGATCGTCGTCCATGACGACGGGACGCTCTCGCCCAGCACCTGCGCGGCCTTCGTCGCGTTGCGCAGCGCGGTGGCCGCTCCGGCATTCGTGAAGACCCCGTCGTCGACGCCGTTGGAGTACTCGTCCGGCCCGGCCACGGTCTTGATCGAGTAGCTGCCGTCGCTGTTGGGGGTCACCCTCCCCGCCCAGAACTCGGCGATGTACTTCAGGATCGACCAGTGGCTGCGCAGCCACGCGGTGTCGCCCGACGCGAGGTAGTACTGCCAGACGGACAGGGCGATGTCGCCCTGCAGGTGGATCTGCGTGAGGCAGTGCGGCGGGTCCCAGCTGTGGCACTCCTGGTCCAGGTCACCCGTGCCGGCGCCGTTCCACGCATACAGCGTGCCCTGGTATTTGTACTGCGCCGCGTTGCTCAACGCTCCCGGCAGCGTCTTGCGCCGGTATTCGACCACGGACTCGGCGAGGTCGGGATGCATGAGCAAGAGGCTCGGATACATCCAGGTCTCGGCGTCCCAGAAGATCAGCCCGGCGTAGTTGTCGCTACTGAGGCCGACGGGCGAGATGCTGTCGTCGGCGCCCCTGCGGATGCTCGACCACAGCGCGTAGAGGTTCGAGCGGATCCAATCCTGCAGATCGGGCTGGCCGCCGACGGTGATGTCGCTCTTCCAGAGATCGGCCCAGGCGGCGGTGTGATCGCCGAACAGGCCGCTCCAGTCCTGCGCCGCGGCGGTCCGCGACGCGGCGACCGCGGACCCCTCCGGCGTCGGCGAGGTCAGCGCGGTGTCGACCCCGACGAACTTCGTGAGCTCGTACGACCGGCCCGACTTCACGTTGAACTTGACGCTCTCGCTCGCCGTCAGGTTGCTCGCCGTGTTGCTGGCGCTCGTGCTCGTCGGCTTGACGCCAGCACCCGGCTTGAGCGTCGACGCCACCGTGCCGGCCGTACCGAGGGTTTGGGTCGTGAAGTTGACGTCGATCGAGGCGGGTGACCCCGACACCGCACCACCACCCGTCTGCACGAGCCGCCGTGCGCCCGCGCCGTCGATGGCGTCCGTCACGGTCGCCGGCCCGCTCCAGTGCGGCACCATCGTCATGTGGACCGCGCCCACGTGCGGGCTGGCACGGTCGGCGACGATCTCGTAGACGAGGTCGGTGGAGCGGCCGTTGCGCGTTGTCCATGTCAGCGAGGTCCGCAGCAGGCCACAGCCGAGGTAGAGCGCCTGCTGGTAGTTGGAGACCTGCCCGGCCGGCGTCGTCGGCGAATACGTCTCTGAACCGGCGGTCAGCGCAAGCGTCGACCACGTCGGGATCGCGGCGTCGATGGTCCGACCGCTCTCGATGGCGGGATCGGCTCCGTAGAGCCCGGCGACGAAGGCACCGTCATAGCGCGGGGTATAGAGCGGCCAGCCCGTCTTCTCGCCCGTCGCGACGTACCCCATGCCGGTGGCCGGCACCCGCTGCGAGAGGTATCCGTTGCCGACGTACCCGTGCCGCGTGGAGATGTCGTTGGAGAACGCGTTCGTGGACAGCGTCCACCCCGCGCCGTCGCGCGGGCAGCTACTGGCGGCGGACGCGCCCGGCGGCCCAAGCCACATCACACCGAGCACGCCAATGCCGAAACTCAACACCGAGCGCCTGAACCACGCGCCTCCTTGCATGCCATATCCCCCTCAAAGCGGCTTGAGCAGACTGGCCGGGAAGTACCCCCAAAGGGCGCTTCTCATGCGCCGTGGCACGCGCTTCCCCACCGAATGTCGAATTTGTCAGGCTGAGGCTGACTCAGTCGACACTCGGCGTGAGGGTGGACGGCAACGAGCCGGCGAGGAGGGGCCCTCGCCGGCTCGCCTGTCAGTGGGTCTCGGGTTCAGCCGGCCTGGGGAACGCGGCCCCTCGTGGCCGCCTCCTCCTGGCGATCGAGATCGGCGATTCCCGCCTTGCGCTGCAGCGACGCCTCGATCTCCTCGAGGCTGCGCCCCTTGGTCTCCGGCACCAGCGTCTTGACGAAGATGAACGCGAGCACGCCCATCACCGCATAGCCGAGGAACACCGGTGCGGCCCCCCAGCTATCGAGCATCACCGGGAAGGTCTGCGACACGGCGAAGTTCGCGGCCCAGTTGGCGAACACGGCGACACCCATCGCCGCACCGCGTGCGCCGAGCGGCAGGACCTCGGGCAGCATCACCCAGACGACGGGTCCCCAGGTCGCGGCGAAGGACACGATGAACGCGGCCAGGCAGGCCAGGGTGATCCACGCCATGGGGTCGCTCGTCGACTTGGGCTCGGACAGCACCGCCGAGGTCACGCCCAAGACCGCGAGGCTGGCGGCCATGCCGATAACGCCGCCCAGCAGCATCGGCTTGCGCCCGACGCGATCGATGATCCGGATCGCGACGATCGTCGCCACCACGTTGAGCACGCCGATGACGAGGTTGGCGTAGATCGCGGCGTCGGAGCCGAACCCCGCCTGGGTCAGCGTGGTCGGGGCGTAGTAGATGATCGTGTTGATGCCGACCAGCTGCTGGAAGACGGCGAGCCCGACGGCGACGATCAGCGCCGGCCGCACCCAGCGGGCCTTGAGGATCGCCCAGCCGCCCTCCTGCTCCTTCTCGTCGACCTCGCGGATCTCGCGGATCTTCTGCTCCGGCTGCTCCGCATGCGGGGCGTCGTCGGGCTGCACCTCCTCGAGCACCTCGCGCGCCGACGCCTCATCGCCCTGTTGGACGAGGTAGCGCGGCGTCTCGGGCACGAAGAACATGCCGAGCAGCAGCACCAGCGAGGGCACCGCTGCGAGGCCGAGCATCAGCCGCCAGTCGCCGGACGACGCCAGGATGGCGTTGACGATGAAGGCGACGAGGATGCCGATCACGATCATCATCTGGTTCATCGATGCGACCGCGCCGCGAATCTCGGTCGGCGCGATTTCCGACAGGTACACCGGTACCACGAGCGCTGCGCAACCAACGGCCAGGCCGAGGATGAAGCGCGCGGCGATCAGCACGCCGGCACTCGGCGCGGCAGCTGCGACCAACGCGCCGACGGTGAACGTCACCGCGGCGATGATGATGAGCCGACGTCGACCCATCCGATGCGACAGCGGACCCGCGACAACGGCGCCCACCATGGCTCCCAGCAGCAGCACGGCAACCACCGCACCCTGCATGAACGGTGACAAACCGAAGTCGTCCTTGATGAACAGAATGGCGCCCGAAATGACGCCGGTGTCGTAACCAAACAGCAGTCCACCAAGGGCGCCGAAGAAAAAGATCCTCCGGCCGTTGACCTGCAACGCCTCCATGGTCTCGGTCCCTCCTCCTCCTCGCTTACCTGCCCAAAACCAGTTCCCGAACCCCGAGAGGGGAAAACGGGGAGTTTCTGCGCGGCGGCTCAGGCCAGGCGCTGGCGCGGTCGTCAGCGGAGGGATCGAACCGCTGCCGTAGCACGTGCGTATGGCCGCGAGAAACCCGCGCTCTACGTCAAGAGGAGGCCTCGTGAAGCGCATTTGTCTGGCGAGCCTGGTGATTGCGGCCCTCGCTGCGTCGCCGGCCGCGGCGTTCCACCACACCGACCTGCCCGCGACCGCCTGCCATGCCGCGGCGGCCGGCAGCCCGTCCAACGACAACGGCATGGCGAAGGAGGCGCTGCTGGCTCACAGCCCGCTGACGCTTCCGCTGCCGCCGGTCGGCACTCCGGGCGAGGGCCAGGGCCAGGGCGGCGAGCACTGCGCCAACGCGCCCGCCGACTGACGCCGGCCACGCGCGTCGAGATGGCTCTCAGACCTCGAGGACGACCCCCGCCGGCCCGACGTTGACCACCCGGCTCGCGCCCACGGTCGCCTCCTCGCCAGCGGCCTCGTGGACGTGCCCGCACAACACCAGACGCGGCTGCTTGTCCTCGATGGCGGCAAGGATCGCCTCGCTGCCGAGTCGGCGTGGCCCGTCGACGTAGCCCTTCGGGGGCGAGTGAACGACGAGCACACCGCCGGGCTGGCATGCCGCGAGCCGGTCGGCCGCCTCTTCCTCGGTCAAATCGAAGCTCCAGTCCCACGGAGTGACCGGCACGCCGCCCCCGAGACCGAAGAACGACACGCCGTCGATCTCCGTGCCCTCGCCATGGAGGACAAACGCCGCCCGCCAGCCTTCGCACGCCGATCGGAGCGCCTCGTCGGTCTCGTTGTTGCCGGGGACGAGCACGGTCGGCGTCTCGATCACCGCGAGCATGTCGATCAGCTCTTCCAGCCCGCGGTGGACGGAGGCGAAGTCGCCCGCCGCGACGACCACGTCGACCTCGCCGGCCCGATCCGCCAGGCGGCCGGCCTGGCGCAGGTCGCGGTGGACGTCGCTGAAGGCGAGCAGGCGCACGGACGGCAATCCGTAGCACGTCCTACGCTGGCGTCTCGATGACCGCCACCGCGCTCGAGACGCCGCTCCTCGACTC
Source organism: Solirubrobacteraceae bacterium (assembly GCA_045805605.1). GTDB lineage: Bacteria > Actinomycetota > Thermoleophilia > Solirubrobacterales > Solirubrobacteraceae > DATBDE01. Next base: position 51,906 of record JBJMKX010000059.1, on the reverse strand, counting down.
GCGCCCGTGGCGCCTCTGGGTCGTCCCCCATACGCATTGGGACCGCGAGTGGTATCTGCCGTTCGAGGACTTCCGGATCCGCCTCGCCGAGGTTGTCGACGAGGCGATCGCGACGCTCGAAGCTCGGCCCGAGTACCGCTTCACGCTCGACGGCCAGACGGTGTTGCTCGAGGACTACCTGGAGATCCGGCCGGAGATGGCGGGGCGACTCCGCGCCCTGCTCGCCGAGGGGCGACTCGAGACGGGTCCGAGCTACGTGCTTCCCGACGAGTTCCTGGTCGGCGCGGAGTCGCTCGTGCGCAACCTGCTGCACGGACGCGTGGTGTGCGAACGCCATGGCGCCCCTCCCGCGCCGGTCGGCTACCTACCCGACAGCTTCGGCCACCCCGCGCAGCTTCCGCAGATCCTTCTCGGGTTCGGGCTCGACACCTTCGTCTTCTCCCGCGGTCTGGGTGACGACCGCGAGCGGGTTGGCGGCCGCTTCCGCTGGAAGGCGCCGGACGGCTCGGAGGTGCTGGCGCTGCCGCAGCCGGTCGACTATGCGGCGGCCGCCGCGATCGGCCACTCGGTGCGCTCGACGCAGGAAGACCGGGGTGCCAACGCCGCCGACCGCGTCGAGCACATCCTGCGCGCCGAGCGGCACATGCTCGCCGACCCGGGCTTCCGCGACCTCTTCCTGGGCAACGGCTACGACCACGCGCGGCTGCAGGACGACCTGCCGGAGGTGCTCGCCGATCTGCGCGCGCTCAAGCCGCACGTCGAGGTGCGCATCGCCCGTCTCTCCGACTACGCCGACGCCATCAAGCGGGAGCCCGGCGACCTGCCGGTGCTCGAGCGCGAGCTCGCCGGCGGCGCGCGCGCGAACGTCCTGCGCGGCGTCAACTCGTCCCGGATGCCGCTCAAGCAGGCCAACGAGCGCTGCGAGCGCGCGCTCCAGGCGGCCGAGACGCTGTGCTCGCTCGCGACGCTGAGCTCGGATTTCCACTACCCGCAGGGCGAGCTCCGCCACGCCTGGCGCGAGCTGCTCCGCAACCACCCGCACGATTCGATCTGCGGCTGCTCGGTCGACGAGGCCCACGACGACATGGCCCCGCGGTTTCGGGCGGCGCTCCAAATCGCCCTGCGCGTGTCCGATCGCGCGCTGCACGCACTGGGCGCGGGTGGCGGCGCCGGCGACAACGAGTTCGAGCCCTACGGCACGGTCGGGCGCTACCGCTGGGGCTACCGGCCGCTTCCGGGCGGGGCGATCCGGGTGGACGGGGTCAGGGGAGCGGGCTCGTTCGCCAACGTGCTGCCGTTCGCCCGGCGGAGGCTCGTCGCGCTCGACATCCCGGCGGAGCTCGCCGGGATGGAGTCGCTGCGCGCAGGCGCCCGGCCCGTGCAGGTGCAGGCGGGCCAGGCCTGGTTCGAGCTCGAGCTGCCCGGCTTCTCGGCCGAGACCGTAAAGCTCGAGCCCGGCCCTGGTTCGGGCGGAACGGCGCGGGCGGTCGACGAGCGCACGATCGAGAACGCGCGCTACCGCGTCACGGCCGGCGACGCTGGGACGCTCACCGTGGAGGACCGGCGCAGCGGCGCGACGCTCGCCGGCATGCACCGCCTCGAGGACGTCGCCGACCGCGGGGACAGCTACACGTTCTGCCCGCTCGAGGGCGAGCCGCCGCGGAGCCCGGAGAGGGCGCGGGTGCGAGTGTCGGCCCCCGGCCCGGTCTTCGCCGAGCTCGAGATCACCACCGAGCTGCGCCTGCCCATCGCGCTCGAAGACGACCGCAAGAAGCGCTCGGCGGAGACGATCGCCTGCCCGGTGCATACCCGCGTGCGCCTCGCCGCTTCGAGCGAGCGTCTCGAGTTTGAGACGACCGTCGACAACCGCGTCCGCGACCATCGCCTGCGCGTCCACTTCCCCACGCCGCAGGCGCCCATGACCGTTCGCGCCGAAGGCCACTTCGCCGTCGTCCACCGGACCCCGCGCCCGGTCTGGAACGGCGCCTGGGTCGAGCCGCCGCACGACACCAACCACACCCTCGGCGCCGTGGCGGCCGGCGGCGTGGCGCTGTATGCGACCGGGCTCCCGGAGTACGAGGTCACCGAGGACGGCGCGCTCGCGCTCACCCTCCTGCGCTGCGTCGGCTGGCTGTCGCGCGGCGACCTCAACACGCGAGGCGGCCACGCCGGGCCGGAGCTGCCCGTTCCCGGGGCGCAGTGCGAAGGCCTGCACCGCTTCGAGTACGCGCTCGAGGCCGGCGAGCCGCCGGACGCGGAGCTGCTGCGCTGCTCGCAGGACCAGCGCTTCGACTTCGTGCAGAGCGGCCCGGGCGCCAACTTCAAGGCGCCGATCGAGGTCGATGGGGACGTCGTCGTCGCCGCGCTGAAGCGAGCCGAGGACGGCGACGGCCTGGTGCTGCGCGCCTTCAACCCCGGAGACGAGGCCGTGGCGCTCCGCGTGCCCGGTGCGTTCAAGCGCTGCCGCCTCGACGAGACGCCGCTTGGGCCAGTGCCGGCAGCGATCGCGCCAGGCCAGATCGTGACGCTTCGATTGCCCTCCCACGGGTAAGCGGCCCGCGTGGCGGGCGAGGTCCGTTTCCAGAACGACCCCGTCGACCCCTCGGCCGAGTTCGGCAACCAGTCGAACCACTACTTCGTGCCCGAGGGCGTCGTCAGCTTCGACCCGGCGCACGGCGCCGGCGAGCTGCAGTGGCAGCGGCTGGCGCTGCTCCAGCGCGTCTCCTACCACCAGGTGACGCTGCAGTTCGAGGACTTCCAGCACTGGAAGGACTTCCCCGAGGAGGAGTACGAGGACGAGCAGGCGTTTCCGTTCGCGCTCGAGTTCCACGGCCCGCGCGTCGTGCGCATCGTGGTCGCGGCGCAGCCCGGCTTCGACCGCCGTGAGTCGCCGATCCTCGAGCGCGCCGAGGCCGGGCCCGTATGGGACCACGAGGACGACGGGGAGCGCTGCGTCTACCGCAGCGAGCACGGCGAGCTCGCGGTGACGCGTGACCCGTGGACGCTCGAGCTGCGTGACGCCAACGGTCGCCTTCTGACCCGCACCAACCACCACACCGCATCGCCGAGCGTGGTCAACACCCAGCCGATGCCGTTCTGCGCCGCGCGAAGCTCGGCGAGCTTCCACCGCCACCTCGCGGCCAGCCTCGCCCTCTCGCCGGGCGAGAGCCTGTACGGGTGCGGCGAGTCCTTCACCAGACTCGACAAGCGCGGCCAGCGGCTGGCGCTGTGGACCCGCGACGCCTACGGCGCTCAGAGCTCGCTCATGTACAAGCCGGTGCCGTTCTACCTGTCGAGCCGCGGCTACGCCGCCTTCGTGCACACGAGCGATCCCCTCACCGTCGACCTCGGGCACGACTACGACGGCGCGGCGGTGCTCTACCTCGGCGGCCCGGTACTCGACCTGTTCCTGTTCATCGGCGGCCCCAAGCAGGTCGTGTCGGACTACACGGCGCTCACCGGCCGTAGCCGCATGCCCCCGCGCTGGTCGTTCGGGCTGTGGATGGGGCGCGACAGCTACCGCTCGCGCGACGAGGTGACCGCCGTCGCCCGCCGGCTGCGCGAGGAGCGCATCCCCTGCGACGTGCTCCACGTCGACACCGAATGGACGGAGCACAAGTACCGCATGGACTTCGAGCTCTCCTCGACCCGCTTCGCGGATCCGGAGCGCTTCCTGTCCGAGCTGCGCGACGACGGCTTCCGGCTCAGCCTGTGGGTCTTTCCCTACCTGCATCCACAGAACCCGCTGCACAAGGAGGCGATCGAGCGCGACCTCGTGGTGCTGGCCAGCAACGGGCGGCCCCCGGTCGACGACGCCGTGCTCGACTTCAGCAACCCCGACGCGGTTCGCTGGTACCAGGAGCGCCTCGCCGGCCTGCTGCGCCAGGGCGTGGCGGTGTTCACGGCCGACTTCGGCGAGGCCGCCCCCTTCGGCGGGATCTACCGCGAGGACGCCGCCGGGTTTCGCGAACACAACCTGTACCCGCTGCGCTACGCAGCGGCGGTCGCCGAGGTCACCCACGAGATCACCGGCGACTGGATCCAGCATGCGCGCGCCGCCTGGGCGGGGTCGCAGCGCTATCCGCTCCACTTCTCCGGCGACCCCGAGACGTCCGACGGCGGCATGTTCGGCACCTTGCGCGGCGGGCTGTCGCTCGGCCTCTGCGGGTTCTCCTTCTGGACCCACTTCGTGGGCGGCTTCCCCAAGCCGCCCGATCCCGAGCTCTACCTGCGCTGGTTCGCGTTCGGGGCGCTCTGCTCGCACGTGCGCTGCCACGGCTCGCCTCCGCGCGAGCCGTGGGAGTTCGGCGCCGACTTCGTCGCGCGCTTCCGCCGCATCGCCGAGCTGCGCTACGCGCTCATCCCGTACCTGGTGCGCGAGGGCGAGGCCGCGTGCGCCGCCGGCCATCCGCTCCTGCGGCCGTTGTTCTTCGAGTACCCGGGCGACCCCGGTTCATGGCTGGTCGAGGACGAGTACCTGCTCGGCCCCGACCTTCTGGTGGCGCCGCTGTTCGAGGACGTCGCCGAGCGCGACGTCTACCTGCCGCCGGGCGCCTGGCACGGCTTCTTCGGCGGCGGTCCCTACGACGGCCCCGGCTGGCAGACGCTGCCCGCGCGCGAGGTGCCGGTCGTGCTCCTCGTGCGCGACGGCGCGTCGGTTCCCGTCGCCAAGCCCGCCCAGCACACCGGCGAGATCGACTGGGAGCGCGTGCGCGAGTGGAGCGCGCCCTAGGGCTGCGCCACTGGCACCGGCCTCTCACCGGCGCGCCGCGCTTCCCGACGGCGGCGTGATCAGGCGCGGGCGAGCGCCCGCTCGTCCAGCGCCAGCGCCAGCTCCAGATCGGCCAGGCTCAGGCCCTCGCCGATCACCCGCCGGTACCACGGGATCCGGCGCGCCGCGTTCCAGCCGACGGCGGCGACGACGCGGCCCGACCGCTCCCCGACCGCGACGAAGCGCCCGTCCTCGACCGACCCTTCGGCGACCGCGAAGCGGGCCGCCCGGCCCGGCAGTCCGACCGCCTGGATCTTCACGTCGTACTGATCGGACCAGAACGACGGGACCGCATCGAAGATGACGCGCTCGTCCGGTGCCGCGAGCAGGTTGGCGGCGGCGCGGCGGGCCTGGGCGGCGGCGTTGGTCCAGTGCTCGACGCGGACGAGCTCCCAGTCGGCGAGCGGATGCGGCCACATGGCCACGTCACCCGCCGCGGCCATCTCCTCGTGTCCGGCGACGAGGCAGTTCAGGTCGCACACGACCCCGGGGCGCAGCGCGAGCCCGCTGCCGCGCAGCCACTCGACGTTCGGGACCGCTCCGAGCGCGATCAGTGCGGTGTCGGCAACGATGCGCTCGCCGTCGCCGAGGACGACGGCTTCGAGCCGGGTGTCGCCCTCGAGGGCCGCGACGCCGCGCCCGAGTCGCAGCTCGACGCCGTGTGCGGCATGGAGCCTGGCGCACGCCTCCCCGGCGATCGGCCCGAAAGCCGCCATCGGCGCGGTCAGCACGTCGATCAGGGTGACGTCGACGCCGTGCCCCCGTGCCGTGGCCGCCACCTCGCAGCCGATGAAGCCGGCGCCGACGATGGCGAGGTGGTCGGTGGTGGCGAGCGCCGACCGCAGGGCAAGGGCGTCGCCCAGCGAACGCAGCGTTAACACGCCCTCGACCTCGGCGCCCGCGCCCGGCCAGGTGCGGGGGCGGGAGCCGGTGGCGAGCACGAGCTTCGTGTACGGCAGCTCGGAGCCGTCGTCGAACCGCACGCGGCGGCGGTCCGGGTCGAGTCCGACCGCGGCGACGCCGAGCCGCCATTCGGCGTCGACCGCGTCGCACTCGAGCATGACGTGCTCGGGCTCCTGGGCGCCGGCGAGTAGGGCCTTGGAGAGCGGCGGGCGGGTGTAGGGAAGATGCGGCTCGGCGCCGACGACGGTCAGCGGTCCGTCGTGGCCGTGCTGGCGCAGCGCCTCGGCCGCGCGCAGACCCGCCAGCGATGCGCCGACGACGACCGCGGGCTCACCGAGCATCTATTCAACGATCGAGATCGCCGTCACCGGGCACACCGAAACGGCCTCCTCAACTTTTGCGCGCAGTTCCTCGCTCGGGGCGGCGTCGTACTGCAGGGTGTCGTCGTCGTCGAGCTCAAAGACCTCGGGCGCGGCGAAGCAGCACTCTCCGTTGGACTGACAGAGGTCCATGTCAACATGAACCCGCATAGACCTCTGGATAATGTATCCAAAATGGCCGAGCCGCGCATTCTGATCACGCCGTGGCGCCGCGAGCTGCCCACCTTCCTGGGGGAGCGAACGCTGCTCGACACCCTGGATCCCGCCTACGCCGATCGGGTCGCCGAGGCGGGAGGCCGGGCGCTGATCGTGCCGCGGCCGCCGGCGGACGTCGAGGCGGCGGCCGAGGAGGTGCTCGAGCTTGCCGACGGTCTGCTGCTGTCGGGGGGAGGGGATGTGGATCCCGCGAGCTACCGGCGTGAAGCGGGCGCGCGCGAAGATGGCGACGCCACCGCCGCCGGCCTCGAGGATGTCGATCCCGCCGCCGACGCCTGGGAGGTCCTGCTCGCCCGCGGCGCGGCCGCCCGCGGGCTGCCCACGCTGGGCATCTGCCGGGGCGCGCAGATCCTCGCCGTCGCCTTCGGGGGCGCGCTGCTCGGAGAGCTCGGGCCCGAGGCCGCCCACCGCGCGCTCGCCGATCTCGGTCCCGACGAGATCCTCGCCGACCGTCACCCGGTGACGATCCGGCCGGGGTCGCGCGCCGCCGACGTCTACGGGGTGCAAGAGCTGACCGTCAACACGATCCACCACCAGGCGATCGCGCGCACCGGGTCGCTCGCGGCGTCGGCCGAGGCCTCGGGCGGGCTGATCGAGGCGGTCGAGCCCGCCGCCGACCTTCACGCCTGGCCGGCGCTCGGCGTGCAGTGGCACCCGGAGAAGATGCCCGAGCCCGAGCAGCGGCGCGCGTTTGACTGGCTCGTGCGCAGTGCGCGGGAGCGCCGCTCGGCATGAGCCCGTTGCGGGGCTACACGGCGCCGCTCTCGCCCGACGGCCGCGCCGGCATCGTCCCCGCCCCGCCGTGGCACTACGTCGGCGACTTTACCGTCGTCGAGTACCGGGCCGATCCGGACGCCGTCACGGCGCTGCTGCCGCCCGAGCTCGACCCCGACCCCGACGACCCCGGTGCCATGGCGGCGATCTTCGCCGATTGGCAGTCGTGCACCGACGACTGCCACGAGGTCGCCGACCCGGTGCAGTGCCAGTACAAGGAGCTCTTCCTCGTCGTCGCCTGCGCGTATCAGGGGGAGAAGGCCAGCCGCTGCGTCTACATCTGGGTGGACAAGGACTTCGCCATGTACCGCGGGTGGATCCAGGGCTTCCCCAAGAAGCTCGGCGAGATCCACATGACGCGCAGCTACCCGTTCGGCATCCCGGGCGCGCCGCTGCAGCCGGGCACGCGCTTCGGCGCGACCTGCGCGGCCAACGGCCGCCAGATCGCCCGCGCGGTCGTGACGTTGACCGGCGTGAGCGAGAGCGGCCCGACCGTCAACGCCGCGCCGATGTACAACACCCGCCACTTCCCCGCCTATGACGGGTCCAAGCCCGACGTCTTCGAGCTCGTGCGCGGCGGCGGTTACGACCGCCAGGTCTCGGAGGTGTGGGAGGGCGACGCCGAGCTCTGCCTGTATCCGGACACAATCGAGGACCTCCGGGCGATCGCCCCGCGCGAGGTGGGCAAGGGGTTCCGCTACTCGTTCGCGTACTCGGTCCACGGGGGTGACGTCGTCGCCCAGCACGACAAGGAGGCCCTGCGGGCATGAGGCACGTGCTGATCGAGCACGACGGGGCGGCGGCGGCCGGGGTCGTCGAGGGCGAGACGATCGTGCTCGAGGGCGGCGCGCGGCTTCAGGCGGCCGACATCGGGCGCTGGCTGCCACCGGTGGTGCCGACGAAGATCGTCGCGACACATCTCACCTACCGCTCGCGCGCAACCGAGTACGCCATGGCGCAGCTGCCGCGGGCGCCGTCGTACTTCCTCAAGCCGCCGACGTCGCTGTCCGCCCACGGCGCGCCCGTCTATCGCCCGCGCGGCTGCCGCTTCCTGAACTACGAGGGCGAGGTCGCCGTGGTGATCGGCGAGCCCTGCACCGGGGCGCCGCTCGACGACGCGCTCTCGTACGTCCGCGGCTACACGATCGCCAACGACTGGGGCGTGCACGACTTCCGCCACGCCGACCGCGGGTCGATGCTCCGCGTCAAGGGCCAGGACGGCTTCTGCCCGCTCGGGCCGGCGCTGGTCGACGCCGACGACGTCGACCCCGACGACCTGCACCTGCGCACCTACGTCAACGGCGAGCTCGTGCAGGAGGGCCACACCGGCACCGACCTGATGTTCTCGTTCGCCTACCAGGTGGCCGACGTCTCGCGCCTGATCACGCTCCAGCCGGGCGACGTGCTCCTGACCGGCACGCCGGCCCACTCGCGCCCGGTCGAGCCGGGCGACGTGGTCGCGGTCGAAGTCGACGGCATCGGGCGCCTGGAGAACACGGTGCGCGAGCTGGACCGCGACCTCGAGCCGGTCGGCGAGCAGCCCGAGGTCACCGCGAACACCCTGCACGTGGCGCTGGCGATGCCCGAGGAGGAGGCGGAGCGGCAAGCTCCTCCAGACGGGCCTGGACCTCGCGCACCAGCGGCCCGACCTGCTTCGGGTCGTCGGTGAACTGCGAGGGCTTGAAGCAGAACGACCCATAGCCCTGCTCGAGCTGCGGCGGCACCGCCGCGAGCGCAGGCTCGAGCTCGGACGGGCGGTCGGGATCGGGGAAGACGCCGCGCATGCCGCCGACGAGCTCGAGCTCGGCGGGGTCGCGGCCGGCTGCTCGCATCGCCTCGCCGATCCGGGCGAGGTCGTCGTCGGTCATGCGGCCCAGCGGGTTGAAGCCGTGGCCGTAGCGGACGAGGCGCTCGACCAGCCGCCGGTGAACCGAGCTGCCGCCGAACCAGAGCCGCGGGCCGTCGGCCCGCCACGGCTTGGGCTCGAGCCAGACGTCGTCGAAGCGGTAGTGCTCGCCTGCAAACGACGCCGGCGACTGGTGCCAAAGCACCGACCACGCCGCCAGCTGCTCGTCGAGCAGCTCGCCGCGGCGGTCGAACGGCACGCCGAGGGCCGCGTACTCGTCGCGGTGCCAGCTCACCGTCGGGAGGACAACGAGACGCCCGCGGGAGAAGAGGTCGAGCGTCGCCAGCTCCTTGGCCAGCAGGAGCGGGTGGCGCAGGGGCGCGATGATCGCGGCGGCGGCCAGACGGATGCGCGTCGTGGCCGCGGCCATGGCGCTGAGCAGCACGATGGAGCTCGGCCACGGCATCGCCGGGTCCTGGTTGCCGGGCAGCGCGTAGTCGCGCGGGTTGCCCATGACGCCCTCGCTCCCCGCGCGCGGCCCGAGAACGACGTGCTCGCTGAGCATGACCGCGTCGGCGCCCGCCGCCTCGACCTCGACCGCCATCGCCACCAGCGCGTCGAGGTCGCGCGGATCGACGAGCGTCCACTGCTCGGAGAGGACGACGACCAGGCGTGGCTTCACGGGGCGCCCGCTTGCGGTCCGGATCCGACGCTGCCGCCCGCGTCCGGTCCGAAAGCAACGTTGCCGGCGTCGATCAGCGCGGTGCCGCCGTCGACGGTCACCGTCGCCCCCGTCACGTAGGACGCCTCGTCCGAGAGCAGCCACGCGATCACGGCCGCGGCCTCGTCGGGTGAAGCGGCACGGCGCTGGGGGACGAGCTCGGTGGCCATCCCGTAGGCCTGCTCCGGCGTGATGCCCCGCTCGGCCGCGATCGCCGCCATCTCCTCGTCGGACATCTCGGTGCGCACCCAGCCCGGGCAGACGGTGTTGACGCGCACCCCGTCGGCCGCGTGGTCGACCGCGAGCGCGTTGGCCAGCGCCACCAGCCCGGCCTTCGAGGCCGCATAGCTCGCCATCGCCGGCCCCGACCGCAGTGCCGCCACCGACGACACGGCCACGATGGCGCCGCCTGCGCGCCGCAGCTTCGGGAGCGCGGCGCGCGCGAGCAGGAACGGGCCGGTGAGGTTGATGCGCAGCGTCTCGGACCACTCGTCGACCGACAGCTCCTCGACGAGTCCCGGGCGCATGATCCCCGCGTTCAGCACGAGGCCGTCGAGCCGGCCGAAGGTATCGATGGTCGATGCGACCACCCTCGCCGCGCCTTCCTCGGTGGCCGCGTCCACGGCCACCGCGAGGCCGCCGGTCTCGGCCGCCACCGCCTCGACCGGCGCCGCTCGCCGCCCGCACACCACCACGCGTGCGCCGTCGGTCGCCAGCCGGCGCGCGGTCGCCGCCCCGATGCCGGTCCCGCCGCCGGTGACGACGACGACGCGCTCGGCGCTCACACGCCCGCGGCGCGCTCCGCCGACGGCCGCCGCAGCGCCTCGAACAGCAGTTCCCGCGCCCGCGCTATGTGGGCGCGGCAGCGCTCCTCGGCAAGATCCCCATCCCCGGCCTCGACCGCCTCCAGGATCTCCTCGTGCTCGTCGGCATCGAGCGCGATCAGCTCGCTCGACTCCTGCTGCTGCTGGTAGATCGTCATGCCCAGCCGCGACACCCACAGGCTCTCGCCGAAGCGCTGCAGGAACTGGTTGCCCGATCCGCGCAAGAGCGCCAGGTGAAAGGCGCGATTGCCGGCGAACGCCGCCCGCGGGTCGCCGGCCGACCGCCGGTGGGCGGCGATGGCGGCCCGCATCGAAGCGATCGCCTCGCGGTCGCGCCCCTCGGCCGCCAGCCGCGCCGCCGTCGGCTCGATCGCCAGGCGCGCGGTATACGAGGCCTCCATGTCCGCGGGCGAGACGTCGGCCACGCGCGCGCCCCGGTTGGGCAGCAGCTCCACCAGCCCGTCCGACGCCAGCCGCCCCAATGCCTCGCGCACCGGCGTCCGCGAGACGCCGAGCTGCGCCGAGATCGCTTCCTGGTGGATGCGCGCCTCGGGCGCCAGCTCGCCGGCGAGAATCCGCTCGCGCAGGTCGGCGTACACGCGCGCGGTCACGCTCTGCGCGTCGATCGGTCCGCGTGCGGCGCTCACCGCAGCTCCACGCGCACCGGCATCCGCTTGATGCCGTTGAAGAAGTTCGAGCGCAGCCGCTCGGGCGGGGAGGTGTACTCGATGCGCGCCATCCGCGCCAGCAGCTCCTCGAAGAAGATGCGCGTCTCGAGCCGGGCCAGGTGGGCGCCGATGCAGAAGTGCACGCCGCCGGGGCCGAAGGTCATGTGCGGGTTGGGGCTGCGGGCCACGTCGAACCGCTGCGGCTCCTCGAAGTAGTCCTCGTCGCGGTTGCCGGAGGTAAACCAGGTCACGACCTTGTCGCCGCGCCGGATCCGCTGGCCGCCGAACTCGAGGTCTTTCGTCGCGGTGCGCCGGAAGTGGTGCACGGGCGTGGCCCAGCGCAGGATCTCCTCGACCGCCGTGTTCATGAGATCGGGCTCGCGGCGCAGCCTCTCGAGCTGGTCGGGGTGCTCCATCAGCGCGAGCGTTCCGTGCGTGAGCGTGTGGCGCGTCGTCTCGTTGCCGGCCGACGCGAGGAGGATGAAGTAGACGTTGAGCTCCCGCTCGGTCAGCGGCTCGCCGTCGATCTCGGCGCTGACGAGCTTGGTGACGATGTCGTCGCGCGGCTCGGCCCGCCTGGCGTCGAAGAGCTTGCGGGCGTAGTCGAACATCTCCTGGGCGGCCGGGCTCGAGAAGGGCAGGTGGCGGTAGCGCTCGAGCTCCTCGGGCGTGGCGAACTCGGGGTCGGTGTTGCCGAGCATCCGGTCGCCGAGCTCGATGATGTAGCGGCGGTCCTCCATCGGCGCGCCGAGCATCTCGGCGAACACGCGCATCGGCAGCTCGGACGTGACCTCGCCGACCCACTCGAGCTCGCTCCGCGGCAGCGTCACGTCGAGGTGGTGGCTGAACATCGCGCGCAGCGCCTCCTCGTACTTGCGCACGGCGCGCGGCGTGAAGCCCTTGGAGACGATCGCGCGCAGCTGGTTGTGGCGCGGCGGGTCCATGTCGATCATCGACTTGCGCGCCTCGATCTCGTCGGCCTTGAGGTCCTGCAGCGACGTGCCGCCGAGCTCGGACGAGAACGTCTCCCAGTCGCGGTGCACGGTGTGGATGTCGTCGTAGCGCGTGATGCACCAGAAGCCCGGCCCGTCGGGCTCCGCCTGCCAGTGCACGGGGTCCTCCCGGCGCAGCAGCGTGAACATCTCGTGCGGGACGCGCGCGACGAAGTTGTCGTGGTTGGCGAGGTCGACGTCGTCGAGCTTGAGTCTGGTTCCGGTCGCCGTCATCGATCCCGGCTGGCGTCCTCGAACTGCAGGTTCTCGTCCAGCGGCGGCACGCCGCGGTGCTCGGCCGCGTGCTGCGCAGCGGCCGAGATGCGCTCCGGATGGGCGAGGCGCAGGTACACGAACCACAGCGCCACGATTCCGAGCGCGACCAGCGCGAAGATCACGCCGCGGTTGGCCGGGTAGGTCGGCCACGGGTCGAGCGAGCCCTTGTAGGCGAGCACCGGCGCGGCGAGGCCGATCAGCACCAGCGGGATCCGCCACCACAGCTTCCCGCGGTCGGGCAGCTCCCACACGAGCTTGAGCGCCGCGAGGGCCAGGAAGATGTAGATCAGCTCGACCAGGTAGCTGCCGGCCGCGGCGGTGATCGAGAACGCCTCGATCTCGTCGGGCAGCTTGACCGCCGCGCCGTAGCTCGTGACCCCGGCGAAGACCAGCGCGACGATGCCGGCCGCCAGGATCACGAGGTTGCCGCCCAGCGGCGTGTTGTGGCGCGTCGTCGTGGCGAGGAAGCGCGGCAGCAGCCCGTCCCGGGCTAGCGCGAACCAGCCGCGCGACGCCGCGACGGTGAACGCGATCGCCACCGAGATCGCGTCGAGCACGATCGCCAGGTCGACGATGACCGACAGCCAGTTGCCCACGTACTGCTTGGCCAGCGTGCCCATCGGGCTCGGGTCGGCGGGCCACAGCGCGCCGACCTTGCGCCCGAAGCCGATCGTCGCCGCGTAGGTCATCAGCACGTAGAACGCACCCGCGATGGCGACGCTGCCGATCACCGCGATCGGGATCGAGCGCTTGGGCTCGCGCGTCTCCTCGCCGATCGAGGCGGCCACCTCGAAGCCGATGAACAGCGTGACCGCGAACAGGATCCCGTTGAACACCGAGTTCCACGACGTGGTGTCGGGATTGAAGACGTCGGCCGTGTTCCCCGCGGCGCCGCCCTTGGCGATGATCACGATCGCCAGCAGGACGAAGGGAATCGCGGCGATGAACGCGAGCGTGAGGACGCCCTGGATCGCAATCCGCACGCCGAAGTGGTTCAGGCCGACGGTGATGGCCAGGCCGATTGCGCCCCAGATCCACCAATCCACGCCGATTGCTGACCAGTGCGCGGTGAAGAACCCCTCGGTCAGGAAGCCGATGGCGATGAACACGCCGCCGCCTCCGAGGAAGAGCAGCCCCAGGAAGTACAGGCCGGCGCTGAACACGCCCACCGCGGGGTGGACGGCGTGGGTGAGGTACTCGTAGATCGCGCCGGCGCCGGCAAAGCGGCGGGCGTAGACCGAGACGACGTAGGCCAGGCCGAGCGCGCCGATCGTCCCGAGCAGCGTCGACAGCGGCGTGTTGAACGCGGCCTTGGCGGCGATCAGTCCCGCGATCGCGCCGACCGAGAAGATCGGCCCGATGGCAAGCGTCTGCCCGATGGCATGCAGCGTGGTGAGCTTGCGCTCGCCGAGGCTGACGGTTGCGGAGCCTGCGGGGGCGGACGCTTCTACCGGCTGCGACGCAGAGGCCATGACTCTCCTCCCCGGGATCTTGGATAATGTATTCATTATCCACCCGGGTGGCGGTGTCAAGGGACCGTTCGCCGGCCGGCGGCGCTTTGCCCGACGCCGCCGAGTGTCGGATTTGTCAGCTTCAGGCTGACTCAGTCGACACTCGGTGCGTTGGGGGCGAGCGCTTCGCGCAGCTCGGCCCGGCTCGCACGGATGTGGTGGGCCATTCGGCGCTGTGCGACCGTGGCGCGGCCGGCCGCGATCGCCTCGCTGATCTGCCGGTGCTCGCGCCGCGAGCGCTCGGCCAGCAGCGGGAAGCCCAGCGCGTCGACGGGCGCGAACATCCGCCCGCGGGCGTCCGCGATGGCGGCCTGAAGCGGCGCGTTGCCCGCGGCCCGCGCGACCGCGAGGTGGAAGTCCGAGTCGGCCCGGCGGAAGGCCGCGATCTCGCTCGCCGCCGCGATCGCATCGACCGCGTCGTCGATGCGGCGCAGGTCGGCGGGGGCGCGGCGCTCGGCCGCCGCGCGGGCGGCGGCGCCCTCGACCACCGCCCGGAACTCCATGAGCTCGTCGAACTCGGGCAGGCGGCGGCGGAGCGCCGCCGTGCGCTCGTGCTCGCCCGCCACCACCGGCCCGCCGCGCGTGCCCGGGATGCGCACGAGGTAGCCGCTGCCCTCGAGCTCCTGCAGCGCCTCGCGCACGGTCGTGCGCGAGACGCCCAGGCGCGCGGCGAGCTCGCGCTCGGGCGGAAGCCGCTCGCCCACGCCGAAGGTGCCAAGGTGGATCGCCCGCCGCAGCCGTTCGCCCACCGCCTGCGCCACCGACGGTACGTCGAGCGGCGCCAGCGCGTCAGAGGTGGTGAGCGTACTCACGCCGCTCCCACTCGGTGACCTTGGCCAGCTCGGCGTTCCAGCGGTCGAGCTCGTAGCGCTTGATGAGCACGAAAGTGTCGACCAGCTCCGGCCCCATCGCATCGCGCAGCCAGCTGTCGCCCTCGAGCGCGGCCAGCGTCTGATCCAGCGAGTTTGGCAGCGGCTGCCCGAGCGCGGCCTCGTCGTTCTCGTACGGGTTGCCCTCGACCGGCGGGCCGGGCAGGTCGAGCTTGCGCTCGATGCCGTCGCGCCCCGCGTTGAGCATCGCGGCGATGACCAGGTACGGGTTGGCGGTGCCGTCCCCCGAGCGCACCTCGATGCGCGTGGAGTCGGCTCGCTCGTCGGGGATCCGCAGCAGGGCAAGCCGGTTCTCCAGCCCCCAGTTGACGTGGGTGGGGGCGAGGCTCTCGACAACGAAGCGCCGGTAGGCGTTGACCGTCGGGTTCAGGAACGCGGTCAGCGCCGGCATGTGGGCGAGGATCCCGGCGGCAAACCGGCGCGCCACGTCGCTGATGCCGTGCTCGCCGTCGGGCGCGGCGAACGCGTTCTCGCCCGCGCTGTCGGCGAGCGAGACGTGGAGATGGAAGCCCGAGCCCTCATCGTCGGAGATCTGGCCCATGAACGTTGCGAGGAGGCCGTGGCGCGAGGCGACGTCCTTGCACAGCGCCTTGAGCCGGAAGGCGCGGTCCGACGCGTCGAGCGCCGGGCCGTGGAGCAGGTTGACCTCGTACTGGCCGCGGCCGTACTCCTGCGTGGCGAAGGTCGGCTGGAGGCCGAGGGCCCCGGCGCAACGCACGATCTCGCGAAGGATTCCGGCCGGATCGGCCACCGCGCCGCAGGTGTAGACGGACGAGTCGTGGCCGACGTACGGCCGCCAGGTGCCGGGCTCGACGAGGTAGAACTCGTACTCGGGGCCGGCGATCGGCTCGTAGCCGAGGGCGTCCAGGCCGGCGATCGCGCGCTTGAGCGCGCCGCGCGGGTCGAGCGGGAACGGCTCCCCCTCGGCCGACACGCCGTCGGCCAGGCACCAGGCGACGGTCGGGTCCTCGGGGTGGCGGACCATGGTCGCCAGGTCGGGCACCTCGCGGTAGTCGCGGAAGCCGTGCTCGAAGCCGGCGACGACGTTGTGGCCCAGGTCGACGGTCATGATCGCCTCGGTCTGCGCCATGCCGTGCTCGAGCGCGTGCTCGGCGGCGGCGATCGGGACGTCCTTGCTGCGGCAGATGCCGTGCAGGTCGGGGTAGGAGATGCGCACGAGCTCGACACCGCTGGCGCGCAGGTCCTCGACGAGCTCGGCCGTCGCCTGCACGCGGTCGGGGGCGACGGAGCTCATGGGGCTACCTCCTCGAGGGGTCGGTGGTGGCGGCGCTCATGACAGTGCGCGCGTCGGCCGACCGGCCGGAGGCCGGCGAGCCGGCGCGCGTAACTAGGTCGAGCGCCCGGCGAAAGGCCCGGTACGCGTCCTCGCGCGTCCACGGGGCGGGGGAGACGGGGATCCAGGCCGCGAGCGCGGTGTCGGCGAGGAGGCCGAGGTCGGCCTCGGTGACGCCGCACCGGGCGACGGTCGGGAAATCGATGCGGGCGAGGAGGTCGCGCACGGCGGAGACGGCGCCCTCGCGAGGCGCTCCGAGTGCGTCGGCGACGCGCTCGAACGCGTCGGGGCGGGCGGCGCGGTCGTGCTCCATCGCCTCGGCGAGGACCAGTCCCACCGCCAGCCCGTGCGGCAGCCCGTGGCGGGCGCCGAGGGCGTGGGCGAGCGAGTGGTCGCTGGACGCCTCGGAGAGGTTCATCGCCAGCCCGGCCATCAGGCTCGCGCAGGCCATGCGGGAGCGAGCGGCTGTGTCGGCGCCGTCGTCGACTACGGCGGGGAGGGCGTCACGGGCGATGCGCAACGCCTCGAGCGCGATCGCGTCGCCGACCGGCGTGTGCGCGGTCGCCACCACGGCGCCGATCGCCTGGGCGACGACGTCGATGCCGCCGTACAGCGTCGGCTCGGGCGGCAGCTCGTGGGTGAGCTCCGGATCGACGAGCGCGACCTGGGCGCGGTTGTGCGGGCTGGGCGCGGCGACCTTGATCCCCCGGGCGGGGTCGTGGAGCACGACGCCGCCGGTGACCTCGCTGCCCGTGCCCGCGGTGGTGGGGACGGCGACGAGGGGAAGCTTGGGCGCGACGATCGCCCCCGGCTCGCCGGGCCACGCGTAGCGAGCGATCGGCCCGCCCTGGCCCGCCACCAGCCGCGCGCCCTTGGCGGTGTCCAGCGTGGACCCGCCGCCGATGGCCACCACGGCGTCGGCGCCCGAGGAGGCGAGCCGTGCGCCGGCCGCGTCGACGATCGCGGGCGTCGGCTCGCGGCCGTCGAGCACGAGCAAGCGGTGCTCGAGGGCGGCGAGTGTGGACCGCACCGTGGCAAGGTCCGCGACCGCCGGGTCGAGCACGACGAACGGCCGGCGGGCGCCGAGGGCGGCGATGACGGAGGTCAGGGTCGCGAGGACGCCTTCGCCGAAGCGCACGTCCACCGGCAGGTGGTTGGCGAACGGCCCAAGGGGCGCGGCGGGGGCCACGGATCGGACCATACTCCTGTTTGGTCTAATCTCAAGACCAATGGCCCTCCTCCAGCTGGAGCTCCTCGCCGGCGACCTGGCGCCAGCCGGCACCACGCTGGGCGGCGACCACGAGGACCCGAACACGGGCGAGGCGATGGCGCCGCGGCTGGCGTCGACGAACGAGGCGGTCGAGCGGGCGCTTGCGGCCGCGTGGGAGGCGTGGGGGGAAGGCGCCGACTGCAGCATTGGGCCGGCGCGCGGCGCGTGGTCGGGGCTGTCGGTGGAGGAGCGGGCCGACGTACTCGGCCGGCTTGCCGACCAGATCGACGCTCGGGCGGAGCAGATCGCCGTCGCCGAGGCGCTCGACACGGGCGTGCCGATCTCGGTGACGCGAATGATCGCCGGGTCGCTCGGGGACACGATGCGCGCCGTTGCTGCCCTTGCCGTCGAGACGCTCGCTCCCCGAGCCCTCGATGCCGGCGGCCGGCGGGTCGAGCAGCTCCGGCCTCCTTGGGGGCCCGCGCTGTTGCTCGTTCCCTGGAACGCTCCGGCTCCGACCGCGGTCGGCAAGATCGCCAACGCGCTTGCCGCCGGGTGTCCCGCGGTCCTCAAGCCGAGCGAGCATGCCGTCGCGGCGTGCTCGCTCATCGCGGAGGCGGCGGTCAGCGCCGGCGTGCCCGCCGGCGCGCTGCAGGTCGTGCACGGCGACGGGCGACTGGGCGCGCAGCTTGCGGCCGATCCGCGCGTCCGCGCCATCGCGCTCACCGGCGGCCAGGCCAGCGGCCGCGCCGTCGCCGCCGCCGCGGCGCCGCGCATGGCCGCGCTGCGCCTGGAGCTCGGCGGCACGAATCCGGCGGTGGTGACCGCCGACGCCGACGCCGAGGCGGCGGCCGAAGCGCTCATCCGCGGCATGACCAAGCTCAGCGGCCAGTGGTGCGAGGCGCCCCGGCGCGTGCTCGTCGCGTCCGGGCTGCACGATGCGCTGCACGACGCGCTGCTGGATCGGCTGAGCGCCATCAAGGTCGGCTCGTCCATGGACGAAACGACCCAGCTGGGGCCGATCGGGAACCGTCCCCACTTCCGGCGCGTGTGCGCCCGGCTCGACCAGCCGCTTCGGGAGGGCGGCTTCTTCCTCGCCCCGACAATCCGCACCGGGCTTGCGCCCACCGCCACCCACGAGGAGCTCTTCGCGCCGGTGCTAGCCCTGCACCCCGTCGCCGATGACGAGGAGGCGATCCAAGCCGCCAACGCCGCCGGCGACGGCCTTGCCGCGTACGTGTTCGCCGGCGACGACGAGCGGGCGCTGGCGCTCGCGCGACGCCTCCACGCCGGCGAGGTCCGCATCGGCGGCACGGGGCTGCTCGACCTCGCGCCCGCCGCCGAGCAGTCCTTCTGGGGCTCGAGCGGGATCGGCGCCCACGGCCGCCACAACGCGCTGGCGTTCTTCACCGGGGCGCGGGTCGTGGGGGTCGACGATCGGTCGGCGCCGATCTGATCCGCTCGCCGAGCTCGCGGATCACGTTGATCGCGTCGTCGACCTCGTCGTCGGTCGTCCGGAAGTTCACGAAGCAGACGCGCAGGCAGACCCGGCCGTCGATGTCGGCCGGCGCCAGGTAGACACGACCGTCGGCCTGCACCGCATGGGCGAGCTCGAAGTTGTGCCCGTCGAGGTCATCGAGGCCGGCCGGCCGGTGCTGGAAGCACAGCGTCGAGAGCTGGGGCCGGTGCAGCACCTCGAACTCGGGATCGTCCTCGAGCACCGCGGCGAGTCGGCGCGCATGCCCGATCGAGCGCTCGATCCACCCCCGCAGCGCTGCCGCGCCGTGGATCCGGAACGCCATCCAAAGCTTCAGCGAGTTGAACGGCCGCGAGTACTCGAGGGTTCGGTCGACCGGGTTGTGCGCGTCGCCGCGGTGGAGCATGTAGCTCTCGCGGTGCCCGAACGCCGCGTTCAGGCACGCGGCGTTACGGACGAGCAGCACGCTGCAACTCTTCGGCACGCCGAGCCACTTGTGCGCGTCGAGCGTCACCGAGTCGGCCCGCTCGAGGCCGCGGAACAGCGGCGCCCCGCTCGGCGTGCGCGCCGCCGGGAGCCCGTACGCCCCGTCGACGTGCAGCCACACGCCGTGCCGCTCGGCCACGTCGGCCAGGGCGGCAATCGGGTCGACGGCGCCAGTCAGCGTCGTGCCCGCAGTGGCCACGATGGCCACCGGCGTCACGCCCGCCTCGCGGTCGGCGGCGATCTCGGCGTCGATCAGCTCGGGGCGGACGCGCCGGTCGGCGTCGATGTCGAGCCCCCGCACCGCCGCCGTCCCCAGCCCCGCGATCTCGACCGCTCGGACGACCGAGTAGTGCGCCTCGCGCGAGCAGTACACGGCGCCGCGCCGACCCTCGAGCCCGTGCTCGCGGGACCCCGGCAGCGCCTGCTCGCGCGCGGCGACCAGCGCGGTCAGGTTCGAGACCTGGCCACCGCTCGTGAACGCCCCATCGGCGTGCGGATAGCCGACGAACGCCGCCGTCCATCGCAGCGCCTGGCCGTCGAGGAACTCGCCGGCGGCCGCATGGGCGGCGAGGTTGACGTCGTAGGTCGACGCCAGGGCCGACGCCAAGGCGCCCGTGGCCAGGCCGGTCGACCCGATGTAGGCCAGGTAGAGCGGCCGCGCGGGCGAGATGCTCGCGTCGAGCACCCGCCCGGCGTCCCGCATCGCCGCCGCCGGATCGCCCGGCTCCTCCGGGAGGGAGTCGAGCAGCCGAGCGGCGAGCGCCTCGTCGATCACCGACTCGCGCGGGCGCGGCCGGTCGAAGGACTCCCACGCCCGGATGATCTCCTGCGCCGCGAGCTCGAGCATCGCGGCCCGATCCGGCAGCGCGGGCTCGCTCACGCCCCGGCCCACCTCCGCAGCCAACGGTCGAACAGGCGCCGGGCGTTGGTCGCCGCCGCGGCCTCGGTCTGCTCGCCCGGCGTGCCCACGGCCGCGCGCTCGATTCCGTACGCGTCGAACTCCGGATCGAGCTCGACCCAGGCGTCGACGATTGCCGCCGTGGCCTCCGGATGGAACTGCAGCCCCAGGTGCGGCCCGAGCGCGAACGCCTGCGGGCTGGTCTCGCGCCGCGCGAGCTCCACCGCGCCCGGCGGCACCGTGAACCGCTCGCGGTGATACTCGAGCCACGGCCCGGACGGGATGAGGTCGGGGTCCTCGCTGTCCAAGTGCAGCCAGCCGACCTCGGTGGCAGGCATCGGCGCGACTTCGCCGCCGAGCGACACCGCGAGCGACTGGCCGCCGAAGCACAGGCCCAGCACGGGCACGTCGCGCGCGACGGCCCGGTCGAGCGTCCGCCGCTCGACGGCGATCCACGGCTCGCCGTCGTTGACCGAGAACTCCGAGCCGAGCGAAGCGACGAAGTCGAACTCGGCCGGGTCGGGCGGATCCTCGCCCTCGCGCAGGTCGACCACGCGGGCGGGGATGTCCCGCTCCGCCAACCACGTGCCCAGCACCCCGGGCGGCCCGGTGGCGCCGTGCTGGAGGATCAGCGCTCCCCGCTCGAGCATGTCGTTTGGAGCCTAACGGTTCGGTAACGTCATGCACGTGGCGACCGTCCCCACCCGCTTCCCGGACGACTTGATTCCCGACGAGGCAGACGTCCTGCAGCGCGTGGCGGCGATGCCGGTCGACCTGCCGTCGATGGCCGCCGTCGCCAACATCTGGCGCGCCGCGCAGGCCGCCCGCGCCTACCTCGAGCGCGAGGTGCTCCGCCCGCGCGACCTGAGCTGGGCAGGGTTCTCCCTGCTCTTCAACCTGTGGGTGTGGGGCTCGATGGAGACGCGCGAGGTCGCGCGCTCCATGGGCTGCGCCCGGCCGACGGTCACCGGCGTGGCGGCGACGCTCGGCCGCCGCGGCCTGGTGGAGCGCCATGCCGACCTCGACGATCGGCGCCTCGCCCGGCTCGAGCTCACGGCGGCGGGGCGCAGGGAGATCGAGGGCGTCTTTCCCGCCTTCAACCAGGGCGAGTCGGCCCTGACGCATGATCTCGACGACGCCGAGAAGGCGGCGCTGGCGGGGCTGTTGCGCCGGGTGGTGCGAACGTCGGGGGAGGCAGGGTGAGCCGGGTCGAGGTCGAGGGCGTCGCCGTCGCACCCGAGCACTACATCGACGGGCAACGCGTGGCCTCCGCCGGCTCCTTCGAGGTGCGCAGCCCGATCGACTGGGACGGCTGGAAGCTGGCCGACGTGGCGGCGGGGGGGCCGGGCGAGGTCGACGCCGCAGTCGCAGCGGCGCGACGGGCCTACCCGGCCTGGGCGGCACTCGGGCGCGTGGGCCGGCGCGACGTGCTGACCCGGTTCGCCGACGCGATCGATGCCGCCGTGCCCAACCTGGCCAAGGTCGAGACGGCCGACAACGGCTCGCTCTACGAGGCGATGCGCCTGCGCGTGCTGCCGCGCGCGGCGAGCAACCTCCGCTTCTTCGCCGACTACGCCGTGGAGCGGCTACCCGACGCCGAGGCCCCGCGGACGCTCCCCGGCGGCGAGCGCAACACGGTGCGCTTCGAGCCGGCCGGGGTCACCGCCGTCTCGACGCCCTGGAACGCGCCGCTGATGCTCGCCACCTGGCGCGTGGGGCCGGCGCTCGCGGCCGGCAACACCGTCGTGCTCAAGCCGCCCGAGTGGGCGCCCCTGACCGCCTCCATGCTTGCCGACCTCGCCGACCAGGCGGGCGTGCCCCCCGGCGTTCTCAACGTCGTCCAGGGCACCGGCGCGGAGGCGGGCGCGCCGCTGACCGGCCACCCCGACGTCGACCGCGTCGCGTTCACCGGCTCGCCGGCCAGCGCCCGCACGGTGGGTACCGACGCGGCGCGACAGGTGACCCCGGTCTCGTTCGAGCTCGGCGGCAAGTCGCCGTTCGTCGTCTTCGCCGACGCCGACCTCGACGCGGCCGCCGCCACCGCCGCATACCAGTACGACAACTCCGGCCAGGTGTGCCTGGCCGGCACGCGGCTGCTCGTCGAGCGCTCGGCGCTCGAGCCCTTCCTCGAACGCTTCGAAGCCAAGGTCGCCGAGATCCGCGTCGGCGACCCGCGCGAGCCCGACACGACCTACGGCCCCCTCATCCACCCGATCGCGCTGCAGCGCGTCACCGGCCACGTCGCGCACGCGCTCGAGCAGGGCGCCAACCTCGCCTTCGGCGGCGAATCGCTCGGCGGCCTGTACTACCCGCCGACCCTGTTCACCGAGGTCCCGCCCGACGCAGAGATCCTGCAGCGCGAGGTCTTCGGTCCGGTCCTGACGCTGCAGACGTTCGCCGACGAGGCCGAGGCGCTCGCCCTCGCCAACGCCACCGACTACGGCCTGGCCGCCGTCGTCTACACCGGATCCCACGAGCGCGCCGAACGCGTCTCTTCCGGCATCGTCGCCGGCACCGTGTGGGTCAACTGCTTCTACGTGCGCGACCTCGAGACGGCCTTCGGCGGCGCGCGCCAATCGGGCATCGGGCGCGAGGGCGGCCACTGGTCGTTCGACTTCTACTGCGACGTCAAGACCGTCTGCGAGCGCGTCCCGTGATCCTGCGCCTGCACCACGCGACGCTGCGGGTCGCCGACGTCGACGAGGCGCTCGCGCGCTGGTCGCTCCTGTATGGCCTGAGCGGCGAGCGCGCCGGCGCCGGGGCGCTCCTGCGCTGCGCGTACGAGGACTACGCGCTCGAGCTCGTTCCGGCCGGCGACGCCGCTCCCGGCCTCGAGCACGTGGCCTGGGAACTGCGACCGGGCGTCTCGCTCGACGAGCTCGAGGCGCGCGTGCGCGCCTGCGGCGCCGAGCCGCAGCGCGTCGAGGTGCCGCTGCACGGCGATGGGCTGCGCGTCGCCGATCCCGAGGGCAATTCGAACGTCGTCCTTCCGCACTACCGCCGCCCCGATCCCCGCCCGCCCATCGCGCGCGAGACGGCGACGCTGCCCGGCTACCGCCCCCGCCGCCTCCAGCACGTGAACTACCTGACGATGGACACGCCGCGGGTGGTGCGCTGGTACGAAGAGGCGCTCGGCTTCGCCATCACCGACTGGATCGGCGACGACGCCTGCTGGCTGCACGTCGGGCACGACCACCACGTGCTCGCCTTCCTCGACAAGGGCTTCGCGCACGTCCACCACCTCGCGTTCGAGGTCACCGACTTCGGCGAGATCCGCAACGCCCTCGATCACCTCGGCCAGCACGGCCGCTGGGTGACGTGGGGCCCGGGCCGCCACGCGATGGCCCAGAACCTCTTCGCCTACATCCGCATGCCCGAGGAGGAGCTGTTCGTCGAGCTGTTCTGCGACATGGAGCAGCTCGACGCCGACCACGTGCCCCGCCACTTCCCCGACACGCCGCGCTCATCCAACGCGTGGGGGGTGCTGCCGCCGCGCTCCTACTTCCGCTTCGACGCCGAGGCGATCGCGTCCGAGCGCGAGCAGCGCGAAGCCCTACGACCAATTGCCGATCCAAACCGGGCGTCGGGCGCAGCACCATGAGCGCATGACCCAGACCCAGACCGCCAGCGAGCGCATCACCGAGGAAGTCACCTCGTGGCCGGGCGTCGCGGCCGGGCCGGGCCGGCGGGGCGAGTTCTCCTTCCGGGTCGGTCGGCGCGAGATCGGCCACCTGCACGGCGACCACGCCGCCCATTTCATGCTGCCCAAGGACCTGTGGGCCGACTTGTTCGGGCAGGGCCGAATCGGCCACCACCCGGTGTTCCCGGGCCGCGAGGGGCCCGGCGCCCGCCGGATCGAGGACGAGGACGACGTGCGCGACGTGATCGCCCTGATGCGACTCAACTACGACCGCATCGTGGCCAGGCACGGCGTGCCCGCCTGAGCTTCGCGCCCGATTCACGCTGCCTCCACGCGCGCCGGGCATGCTCCCGGCCGTGATCGCGATCCTGTCGCCTCACCTCGACGACGCCGTCCTTTCGTGCTGGCACGTGCTCGCGGGCCCCGGCGAGGTGACGGTCGTCAACGTCTTTGCCGGCGTGCCGCCGGCCGGCGCCCCCGTCGGCTGGTGGGACCGGCTGAGCGGCGACGGGGACGGGCGGTCGGTGGTCGAGGCGCGCCGCGTGGAGGACCGCGCCGCCCTCGCGCTCGCCGGGCGCGAGCCGGTCAACCTCGACTTCCTCGACCGCCAGTACCGCCCCGATGCCCAGCCGCCTCCGGCGCTCGCGGATGCCCTGCGCGAGCGTCTTCCCGCTGGCGCGCTGGTGCTTGCCCCGGGGGCGGTCACGCCGATGCCCGGCGGCGCCGTCGAGCAGCTGGGCGAGCCGCACCCCGACCATCTCGCCGTGCGCGAGGCCGCGCTCGCGCTGCGCGAGGACGGCTTCGAGGTCGAGCTCTACGCCGACCTGCCCCACGCCAGCGCGCGTGGGCGCCTCGCCGCGCCCGACGGCGCCGAGGTGCATGACCTCGCCGAAGAGGCCTTCGCCGCCAAGCTGCGCGCGGTCCGCCGCTACGCCTCGCAGGTCGATGCCCTGGCGCGAGCGTTCGGCGGGCGTTTCGACGACTCAGCGCTGCTCGGCCGCGAGGCCCGCTGGAAGCCCTAGCTCGCGCAGCGCGGCCGCGCGGAAGCGCTCGGCCAGCGCCTCGTCGCCCACCGACCCTGCGATGCGCTCGACGAGCTCGCGGGCCTGGTCGGCGGGCTCGCCGAGTCGCGCCAGCCCGATCCTCAGCTCCAGACGGGCCGCCGGCAGCCCGTCCTCTCCGGCCGCCTCGAGCCCTCGCGCCAGCAGCGTCTCGGCGCCCTGCAGGTCGCCCCGTGCCTCGGCGCACGCCGCCAGTCCGGCGTGGACGGCGGCGAGCCCGTCGCGGATCCCGAATTGCTCCATCGGCTCGCGGATCGCGCCGAGAATGTCCTCGGCGCGCGCCACGTCGCCGAGCGCGACGGCTACGCGGGCGCGGTCGGTGTAGCTCTGGCGCTGGTAGAGGTGGGCCTGGCCGGGGGGCACGTGGACCTCCGCGAGGAGGGCGTCCCACCGCTCGGCCGCCGCGGCCGCTCCCGCGCGGTCGCCCGCCTGAAGGCGAACCCACGCCAGCGACCCCAGCGCCCCGAACACCTGGGCGCGCGCCCGCAGGCTGTCCGCGGCATGGAGCGCCGCCTCGAGCTGCTCGAGCGCCTCCGGCCACGCCCGCAGGTCGGCAAGGACGACGCCGAGCATGGTGGTCGTCCACCCGAGCCACATCCCGGCGCCCGGGTCGCGCGTGACGCGGACCGACTCCTCGCCGACCCGCAGCGCGCGCGCGTAGTCGCCGCGACACCGCTCGAGCCAGCATTGCGCGTTGAGGATCAGCCCGCGCGAGACCCGGTCGGTCATTCGCCGGCTGATCGCCAGCGCCTCGTCCAGCCGCGCCGCGCCGTCGTCCCAGCGCCCGTGGGCAATCGGCGTGAACGCGGACTCCAGCAGCGACCACTGCAGGAACCAGGCGTCCTGGCGGCGGCGCAGCGCCGCGATCAGCGGATCGGTGAGCTGCGCGAGGCGGGCGGTGTCGCCCAGCATCAGCGCGACGAACTTCAGGCTGTCGATGGCGCGCGCGACGGCGCGCTCGTCCTCGTCTTCGCGCGCCAGCGCCAGCGCTCGCTCCGACAGCGCGAGCGCGCGCTCGAGGTCGAGCTGGTTGGCGTACACGAGCGCCAGCCGGTTGAGCGCGCTGACCTGGCCGGCGCGGTCGCCGAGCTCCTCGGCGATCGCGAGCGACTGCTCGTGGCAGCGGATGGAGCTGGCGGTGTCGCGGATGTGGAAGTAGGTGCCCAGGCCGTTGAGCGCGAGCATCTCGAGCTCGCGATCGCCCGCCGCCCGGGCCCCGGCGAGCGCGATCTCGTAGTCGCGCTCGATGACCTCGAGGACCCCGGCGAAGCCGGCGATCCAGGCCCGGCGGACATAGAGGTCGCGCATGGCGGCATCGGTGGCGGCGGTGCGCCCGAGCAGCTCGCCCGCCGCAATGGCGCCCGTCAGCTGCTCGAACGCCGTCTCGTAGGCCACGCGGCGCTCGGCCTCGTCGGCGGCCCGGCGGTGGTACTCGAACGCCTTCTCGGCGTCGCCGGCCGCCTGGTAGTGGTGGGCGAGGGTGGCCGCCTGCTCGTCGAGGCGGTCGGCGAACAGCCCCTCGATCGCGGCGCCCACCCGCCGGTGGGCCAACGCCCGACGGTTGACCGAGAGGTCGCCGTAGATCGTCTCGCGGATCAGCGGGTGGGCGAAGCGGAAGCGGCCGAGCGTGCCCGGCTCCTCCTCGACCACGTGCGCGAGCGCCGGCCGCTCCAGGAGGTCGATCAACTCCTCCCGGGCGACGCCGAGCACCGCCTCGAGCATGGCGAGGTCGAACTGGCGACCGGCGACGGCGGCCACCGCGAGCGTCCGGCGAGCGTCCTCGTCGAGGCGGTCGAGGCGCCGCAGCAGCAGGTCCTTGACGCTGTCGGGCACCGCGCCCAGGCCGTCGAGCGGGACGTGCGCCGGGTCGTCGACGTGCCGGAGCAGCTCTTCGATGAAGAACGGGTTTCCCTCCGTGCGCGTGGCGACCTCGTGCGCGAACGCGTCGGGGGCCTCACCCCCCGACTGGGCGGCGATGAGCCGGGCCACGTCGGGTTCGGGCAGGCCCTCGAGGGCCACCCGGTGCAGCGCACGCGAGCGCCGCAGCTCCGCCAGCGCCTTGGCGAGGTCGGCCCGGGGGTCCAGCTCCGTCTCCCGGTAGGTCCCGAGGACGAGCAGGCGGGACCCGTCGGTGGCGCGGACCACGTGACGCAGCAGGAGCAGGCTCGGCTCGTCGGCCCAGTGCAGGTCGTCGAGCACGAGGATGGTGGGGCGCGCCGCCGCGGCGTCGGTGAGCAGCGCCGCGACGGCCTCGAAGAGCCGGAAGCGCTCCTGCTCGGCCTCGGGCCGCGGCTGCCCCGCCGGTGGCGGAGCGCCGCCGGCGTCGAGGTGGGGGATCAGGGTCGCCAGCTCGCGCCGCCGGGGCGCGACCTGCACCGCCAGCTCCGCGGGCGGGCATCCCTCGACGTAGTGGCGCAGCGCCTCGACGAACGGCCCGTACGGGACCAGCATCTCCTCGTAGCAGCGACCGGCCAGCACGGCCGCGCCCCCTTCGTGTGCGGCGCGGCAGAACTCGGCGGCCAGGCGCGTCTTGCCCATTCCCGGCTCGCCGGCGAGCAGGACGACGCGCCGCTCGCCCGCCACCACGCCGGCCCAGTGGCCCCGCAGCTCCTCGAGCGCCTTGGCCCGACCGACGAACGCGCCCGTCTCCGTGCCCAGCACCGCCGGGGGCAGCGGGATGCGCTGTTCGGTGGTCGGTTCCCAGCCGACCTCGCAGGCCTCCACCGGCTCGGCGATGCCCTTCAGCGGCACGGCGCCGACACGGCGGAACGCGAACCCCCCGCGCGTGCCGACGAGCGCGCGCACCACGTCGGAGGCGAGGATCTGGCCGGCGCCGGCCGCGTCGCACAGCCGCTTGGCGACCACGACCGCCGTGCCGAAGTAGTCACCCTCGTCGACGATCGGCTCGCCCACGTTGAGCCCCACGCGCACGGCGACGCCCTCCTCGGACCGCCGGCTCACCGCCTGCTCGATGGCGATCGCGCACGCCACCGCGTCGACGGCGCTGGCGAAGGCCACCATCAGCCCGTCCCCGAGGTTCTTGACCTCTTGGCCGCCGTGCGTGCCGGCGACCTCGCGCAGGAGCGCGAAATGCGATCGCCGCAGGCGCTCCGCGGCATCGTCGCCGAGGCGCAGGAGCGTCTCGGTCGAGCTGACCTGGTCGGTGAAGAGCAGGGTCACCGTGCCGGTCGGATGGTCAGGCGAAGGCGCGGTGGGGGCAGGGCCGGGGTCCTCCCGCAGCGAAGCGACGAGCTCCCGCGTGCGCGCGGAGGGCGCGATCGCCAGCTCGCGGCGCAGCCGGTCCTGCAGCCGCCGGTAGGCGGCCAGCGCGGCGGGACGGTCGCCCGCAGCCGCAAGCCGGCGGATGAGCTCGCGCTGCGGCTCCTCGGCGAGCGGATCGAGCGCCACGATGCGGCGGGTCAGCGCCGTCGCGGCGCCGAGGTCGCCGTCCGCCTCCGCGTCGGCGGCGAGCCCCGCCAGCGCCGACGCCACGCGCTCGCGGTGCTCGTCGCGCAGCGCGTGCACCCAGTCATCGTCGAGGCCGTCGAGCAGGGGCCCCCGCGAGAGCGCCAGCGCCTCGTCGACCTTCCCCGCGGCGAGCAGCGCCTCGAAGTCGTAAAGGTCGGTGGTGACGACGTCGGGGCCGGCCAGGGCGACGGTGTCGCGGTCGGCGAGCAGGCAGCGGTCGGCCTCAGGCCCGAACGCCTTGCGCAGCGCCGACAGCGCGCTGCGGAGGCTGGTGCGCGCGCTCTCGTCCAGGACGTCGGGCCAGAAGCGGGCGGCCAGCTGCGAGCGCGGATGGGCCCGGCGCTCGACCGTGAGCAGCCCGAGGAGCGCCCGCGCCCGCCGGCTCGCCGGAAGCTCGACGTCGTTGCCGTCCACCTCGAGCGCCAGCTCCCCCAAGACCCGCACTCGGACCATGCGCGGCAAGCCTACGCCGATTCACGCGGCCTTCGCGATCGTTTCGCGCTCGCCCCACGCCGGGGGCGTAGGGTCGGCGACCATGAAGCGGGCACTCTTCGTCTCCTCCCCGATCGGGCTCGGGCACGCCCAGCGCGACGTCGCCATAGCCCGCGAGCTGCGCCGGCAGGTCCCCGACCTGCGGATCGACTGGCTGGCGCAGGACCCGGTCACGCGGGTCCTCGAGTCCGAGGACGAGGCCATCCATCCCGCCAGCGTCCACCTGGCCTCGGAGTCGGGGCACTTCGAGTCCGAGTCGGCCGAGCACGACCTCCACTGCTTCCACGCCTGGCGGCGGATGGACGAGATCCTGATCGCGAACTTCATGCTCTTCCACGACGTCGTCACCGAGGACCGCTACGACCTCTGGATCGCCGACGAGGGCTGGGAGATCGACTACTTCCTCCACGAGCACCCCGGGCTCAAGAACGCGCCCTACGTCTGGCTCACCGACTTCGTCGGGCTGTTGCCGGTCGAGGACGCCGACGATTACGAGCGCTTCCTGGCCCGGGACTACAACGAGGAGATGATCGAGCACGTCGCGGCTTCTCCGAGCCTGCGCGACCGGGCGCTCTTCGTCGGCAACGAGGAGGACATCGTGCCCGAGGCGCTCGGCGAGCGCCTGCCGATGATCGCGGACTGGACGCGCGACCACTTCGAGTTCCCCGGCTACGTGTCGGGATTTCAGCCGGGCCAGCTCGGCGACCGTGCGGCGCTGCGGGCGGAGCTGGGCTATGCGGAGGACGAGAAGGTGTGCATCGTCAGCGTGGGCGGCTCCGGGGTGGGAGCGAGCCTGCTGCGCCGCGTCATCGCGGCCTATCCGCTCGCCAAGCAGCGGGTGCCCGAGCTGCGGATGATCGTGGTCGCGGGGCCGCGCATCGATCCTGCCTCGCTCCCACAGGCCGACGGCCTCGAGGTCCGCGCCTACGTCCACAACCTGTACCGCCACCTGGCCGCCTGCGATCTGGCGGTCGTCCAGGGCGGGCTGACGACCGCGATGGAGCTGACCGCCAACCGCCGGCCCTTCCTGTACTTCCCGCTCAAGCACCACTTCGAGCAGCGGCTGCACGTGGCGTGGCGGCTCGACCGCTACGGTGCGGGCCGGCGCATGGAGTTCGACGACGCGCCGCCCGAGGTGATCGCCGACGCGATCGCGGAGGAGATCGGCCGGGAGGTCGACTACCGGCCGGTCGAGACCGACGGGGCACGCAGGGCCGCCGAGCGCATCGCGGAGCTGCTGTGATCGGGGCGCGCGAATTGGACTACCGCGGATCTCCCGCGATGCTGCCCGACGAGGAGGGGGACGTCGAGCGCGACGGTGTCGTCACGCACTACGAGGTCTACGGCGACGGCGAGCCCACGCTCCTGTTCCTGCCGACGTGGTCGATCGTGCACTCGCGCGTGTGGCGCTGCCAGATCCCCTACTTCGCGCGGCACTTTCGTGTCGTCGTCTTCGACGGCCGCGGCAACGGCCGCTCCGACCGTCCCTCGGAGGCGGCGGCGTACGCGCCGATGGAGTTCGCCCTCGACGCTCTCGCCGTCCTCGATGCGACCGGGACCGAGCGCGCCATCACTGTGTCGCTCTCGGCCGGAACGGCGTGGAACCTCATCCTCGCCGCGCTGCACCCGCAGCGCGTCACGGCCGCCATGTTCGTCGGACCAAGTCTCTACGCGGTCAGCGAGCCGTTCCCGGAGTGGTCCAAGACGCCGTACAACGAGCGCTTCGACAGCTACGAAGGGTTCACCGGCCAGAACCGGTACTTCATCGGTGAGCATTACCGCGACTTCGTCGACTACTGGACCCGGCTGTGCTACCCGGAGCGGCACAGCACGCGCGAGATCGAGTACGGCATCGGCATGGCGCTCGACACCACCCCCGAGGTCCTGCTCGC
Source organism: Solirubrobacteraceae bacterium (assembly GCA_045805605.1). Taxonomy (GTDB): domain Bacteria; phylum Actinomycetota; class Thermoleophilia; order Solirubrobacterales; family Solirubrobacteraceae; genus DATBDE01. Next base: position 21,216 of record JBJMKX010000059.1, on the reverse strand, counting down.
GACACTCGACGGGATGCCGGACATGCACTGTCCGGCCGAGCGCCTCGCGAGCGCCGGCGCCCGGCTCCAGCAGATCGCCGGCCAGGTGCGCTGCCCGGTGCTCGTCGTGCAGGGCGAGCTCGAGGACATCGTGATGCCCGAGTGGGCGCAGGCGCTCGCGAGCGACACCGGCGGCGAGCTCGTGATGTTCCCCCACGCCGGGCACCACCCCGGCGGGCGCAAGCCCGTGGCCTTCAACCTCCTGCTGCGCAGCTTCGTCGAGCGCGTTTCACGCTGAGGTCACGCGGCCTTCGCGGCCGCTCCACGGGCGGTTGGGACGCTCGCCGCGTCAACCGACAGAGGAGATCCCACATGGGTACCACCACGATCGACGAGTCAAAGCTCGAGGCCTTCATGGGCCAGGCGGTGACGGACATGGGCGCCGTCATCAGCGCGCCGCTGTTCCTCATCGGCGAGAAGCTCGGGCTGTACAAGGCGATGGCGCACGGTGGCCCGCTCACCTCGCAGGAGATCGCGGAGCGGGCCGGCGTCGCCGAGCGCTCGGCCCGCGAATGGCTGCGCAACCAGGCCGCCGGCGGCTACGTGACCTACGACGCCGACGGCGATCGCTACACGCTGCCCGACGAGCACGCGCTCGCGCTGGCCGACGAGGACAGCCCGTTCTACATCCTCGGCGTGTACGAGCTGATCGCGTCGCTCTTCAGCGACGAGGACGCGATCCGCGAGGCGTTCCGCACCGGCAGCGGCATGGGGTGGCACGAGCACGACCACCGGCTGTTCCACGGCACCGAGCGGTTCTTCCGCCCGGGTTACCGCGGGCATCTCGTGGCCGAGTGGCTGCCCGCGCTGACCGGCGTCCAGGAGAAGCTGGAGCTCGGCGCCACTGTCGCCGACGTCGGCTGCGGCCACGGCGCCTCGACGATCATCATGGCCGAGGCGTTCCCCAACTCCCGCTTTGCCGGGTTCGACTACCACCCTGAGTCCATCGCCCGTGCCCGCGAGGCGGCGGAGGAGGCGGGCGTCGCCGACCGCACCACGTTCGAGGTCGCCTCGGCCAAGAATTACCCGTACCCCGGTACGGGCTACGACCTGGTGTGCGTGTTCGACTGCCTGCACGACATGGGCGACCCGGTCGGGGCCGCGGCGCACGTGCGCCGGACGCTCTCGCCGACGGGGACGTGGATGATCGTCGAGCCATTCGCCAACGACCGCGTCGAGGAGAACCTCAACCCGGTCGGACGCGTCTTCTACGGCGCCTCGACGGTGATCTGCACGCCGGCATCACTCGACCAGGAAGTGGGCCTCGCGCTCGGCGCCCAGGCCGGCGAGGCGCGGCTGGCCGATGTCATCCGCCAGGGCGGGTTCACCGACGTGCGCCGCGCCACCGAGACGCCGTTCAACCTGGTCCTCGAAGCCAGGCCCTGAGGGTCAGTCCTCCTCCGACGGCGGCGGCCGGCTTGGATCGCGGTCGGCCGCCGCCTCGGAGAAATCGCCGAGACGGCGGACGAGGTCGCGCAGCTCCTCGATGATGCGGGCGCGCTCCACCAGGATCCGCTGCACGTCGGCCTCGAGCTCGGCGACGCGCGCCTCGGCGGCCTCGCGCGCCTCGCGCGCCTCGTCCGCGGCGGCAGCCCGCACGTCGCGGGCCTCCGCGGCCGCGGCCTCGCGCACCTCGCGCGCCTCCTCGGCGGCCGCCTCACGCATCTCGCGCGCCTGCTGGGCGGCTGCCTCGCTCACCTTGCGTGCCTCGGTCTCGGCGCGCTGCAGTCGGTCGTCGGCCTGGGAACGCGAGCGGCGCGTGATCTCGTCGGCGGTCTCGTGCGCCCGCTCGAGGATGCCCTGGGTCTCGTCGCTGACCTGCTTGAGGGCATGGCGGATGGCCGATTCGGGCGCCGCCGTGATCTGCAGCTCGGCGAGGACCTGGTTGACGCGCGCGACGAAGCGGTCGACCTCCGCGCGGTCGTATCCGCGCAGGGCAGCCGGGAACTGGACGTCGCGCAGCTCGGCGATCTCGGCGTCGGGCACGCGGCTGCGAGTGGGGCCGCGCGCCGCGGCGTCCTCCGGTGGCGGCGTGGCTTCGATGCCCGGGACGCTAGCGCGCGGGCAGCGACGACGGCGGCTCGCGCGGCGGCCGGGCCCGCCCCCAGCGCGCCGCACGGGCAAAGGCGACGAGCCGCCCGAAGTAGTCACGGAGAGGCGGCGGCGAGCCGACGCCCGCCGCGGCCAGGCGGGCACGAGCGCCGCGGGCGTCGAAGCGCACGCGGGTGGCGAAGTAGGGGAAGTACTGGTCGCTGCGCTCGAGCACGAGGCGCGCCCGGACGGGCAGGCGGCGGCGTAGCGCCGGCCCGACGAGGCGCCACAGCGCGGGTGAGACGACCCGCGGCGGCGTCGCGCCCAGCTCGGTCGCGCCAAGGTCGATGAGCTCGCCCACGCTGCTCGCACGCTCGCCCGCGACCAGGTGGAACGTCTCGCCGTCGCCCCCCGGGGCCTCGGCCAGCGCGACGACCGCGTCGGCAACGTAGTCGACCGGGACCACGTCGACCGGCGCGGACCGGCGTGCCGGGATGGCGGGGAACGCCCCGAGCGCGAATGCACGCAGCGGCGCGTAGAGCACGTTGAACGAGCTCGTCCAGCCGGTGGTCGACTCCCCGACGACGATCGACGGCCGGAAGACCTGCACGGGCAGCTCGCCGGCGGCCTCGCGCACCCGCCGCTCGGCCTCGGCCTTGGAGCGCTCGTAGGAGTTGCGGAACCGCGCGCCGCGCTCGTCGAGCTCGTCCTCGTGGGCGACGCCGCGACGGTCGCCGGCCACGTAGGCCGTCGACACGTGCCCGTAGCGGCGCAGTCCGGCGCCGCGGCGCGCGCATCTCCTCGCGAGCTCGAGCATGCCTTGGGTGCCCCCGACGTTGATCGTCCGCGCCTCATCCAGCGGCAGCTCGAACGAGACCGACGCCGCGGAATGCAGGATGGTGTCGACTTCGTCGGCGAGGGCGTCGGCTCGCCGCTCGTCGAGACCGAGGCCCGGTGCGGTCATGTCGGCGGCGACCGCGCGCACCCGGTGACGGTGCTCGGACGCGTTGCCGGCCAGCTGCCGGAGCGCGACGTCCATCCGGGCCGAGGCGGCCGCATCGTCGGGGGCGCGGATCAGCGTCACCACGTCGCGGTCGGTCCGCTCCAGCCAGCGCACGAGGAGCTCGCCGCCGACGAAGCCCGTCGCACCGGTGAGCAGGACCGAGCTCACGCCGCCGCCTCGGCGCCGATGGCATGGAAGCCGCCGTCGACATGGACGATCTCGCCCGAGATGGCTCGCGCGCCGTCGGAGAGCAGCAGGCACACAGCGTCGGCGACCGGGGCGGGATCGCCGGTGTCCCATCCGAGCGGGGCGCGTCGCTCCCACGAGCTCGCCAGCGCGTCGAATCCGGGGATCCCGGATGCGGCCGGCGTCCGCAGCGGGCCGGCCGAGACGAGGTTCACCCGGACGCCGCGCTCGCCGAGGTCGCGCGCGAGGTAGCGGCTGACGGCCTCGAGCGCCGCCTTGGAGACGCCCATCCAGTCGTACACGGGCCACGCGACCGAGGCGTCGAAGTCGAGCCCCACGACGCTCGCCCCCGCCGGCATCAGCGGGGCGAGTGCCGCGGCCAGCGCCTTCAGCGAGTAGGCGCTGGTCCGGAAGGCCGTCTCCGCGCTCTCGGGCGGCGTGGAGAGGAAGTTGCCGCCCAGCGCGTCGGGGGGCGCGAACGCGATGGCGTGCACGACGCCGTCCACGCGCCCCCAGCGCTCGGCGAGCGTGTCGTGCACGCCCGCGAGGTCGGCGGGCGAATTCACGTCGAGCTCGAGCACGTCGGGCGGGGTGGGGAGCCGGCCTGCCGATCGCTCCGTCATGCGCCGGGCGCGACCGAAGCCGGTCAGCACGATCTCCGCGCCGGCTTGCTGGGCACGCTCGGCGGTGGCGAACGCGATCGAATCGCGCGTCATCACCCCGGTGATCAGGATGCGCTTGCCCTCCAGCATCACAGCGGCACCACCGTCCCGTCGTCGATCGGTTGGCGCTCGGCGGCCGGCGGCGGCCGGCGGCGCCAGATCACGTCGATTCGGCCCCGCACGACGGTGCGGTCGCGCTGGTCGACGACATCGAGGTCGCATCCGACGATCCCGGTCTCGGCATCGGCCGGCCGCACCTCGGCGATCCGGCCCTCCACATGGATCGTGGTGCCGATGGCAACCGGGCGCTTGAACGTCGCGTCGCGGACGCGGCGCAGGGCCACGACCCGCTCGTGGTCGAATGGGACGAGACCGGCGGCGCAGGAGAGCACGAGCAGACCGTGGGCGATGCGCTCGCCGAAGGCGCTGTTGCGCGCCCATTCCGCGTCGGCGTGCTGGGGGTGCCAGTCGCCGGTCAGGCCCGAGAACGTCATGATGTCGGCCTCGGTGATCGTGCGCCCGCGTGTGCGAAAGCGCGTGCCCGGCTCGAGCTCGTCCAGGGGGAGCGAGAACGGCGATGTCATAGCGGAATGTTCCCGGTCTGGGGCTCGCGGCCCGGGCGGGCGGGCAGCGTGGCCAGCGACCATGCCAGGCGCGCACGCGTGTCCTCCGGCGCGATGACCTCGTCGACGAACCCGTCGCGGGCGGCCACGGTGGCGGAGAGATGCTCGTCCGCGTACTCCACGGCGAGCTGCCGCCGCGCGGCAGCCGGATCCTCAGCCGACGCGAGGTCGCGCCGGCGCACGATGCCGACCGCCTGCTCGGCCCCCATCACGCCGATCTGGGCGGTGGGCCAAGCGAAGGCGAGGTGCGCCCCCAGGTCCTTGGAGTTCATCGTGATGTACGCGCCGCCGAACGCCTTGCGCAGGATCACGGTCAGGCGTGGCACCGTCGACTCCGCGAACGCGTGCAGCAGCTTGGCGCCGTGGCGAATCACACCCCCGCGCTCCTGTCGCGTTCCGGGGAGGAAGCCCGGGGTGTCGACGAGCACGACGAGCGGGAGCCCGTACGAGTCGCAGGTTCGGACGAAGCGCGCGGCCTTCGTGGCGGATTCGGCGTCCAGCGCCCCGCCCAGGACCTTGGGCTGGCTGGCGACCACGCCCACCGGTCGGCCGTCGAGCCGGGCGAACGCGCAGACGATGTTGCGCGCCCAGCGCTCGGCCACCTCGAGATGGCGCCCGCCGTCGACGATCGCGTCGATGACCGTGCGCACGTCGTAGACGCGGCGCTGGTCGGCCGGCACGCCCTCGCCGGGGTCGTCCGCGATGGGCGGCTCGGGCGGCCCCGGGTGGGGGCGCTCCCACGCGTTCTGGGGGAGATAGGCGAGCAGCTCGCGTGCGAGGGCGATCGCGCCCGGCTCGTCCTCGGCGACGCAATGGCAGACGCCGTTGCGCTCGTGCACGCCGGCCCCGCCGAGCTCCTGCGCCCCCACCTCCTCGCCCATGACTTCGCGGACGACGCCTGGGCCGGTGAGGAACATCGCCGCGCCGCGGGTCATGATCACGAAGTCGGTCAGCGCGGGGGAGTACGAGCCGCCCCCCGCCGACGTTCCGGTGATGACCGAGATCTGCGGCACGCGGCCCGAGAGCGCGGCGTTGGCGCGGAAGATCCGTCCGTAGCCGCTCAGGGCCGAGACCCCCTCCTGGAGCCGCGCGCCGCCGGACTCGATGAAGCCGACGACCGGGGAGCGTGCCCGTCCGGCCAGCTCGAGGATCCGCACGATCGTGTCGGCGTGCTGGGCTCCCAGCGAGCCGCCGGCGAAGCTCGCGTCCTGCGCGTAGGCGAACACCGGCCGCCCGTTCACGCGCCCCGCCGCGCCGACCACGCCGTCGCCCGGGCGGGCCTTCGGGCCCATGCGCGCCGACGTCACTTCGGTGCGGATGACCTGGAGCGACCCGGGGTCGCACAGCTGCTCGAGGCGCTCACGCGGAGCGAGCCGCTCCGCGCGCGTCTCGGTGGCCGCCGCCGCGCTCACCGGTCGACCCCCAGGCACAGGACGGCGTTGTGGCCGCCGAAGCCGAACGCGTCGGAGATCGCATGGGCGCGCGGCTCTCCGTTGAGCGCGAGCGGGCGCGCCTCGCCCGGAACGTAGTCGAGGTCGAGGCCCTCCTCCGGCTCCTCGTGCCCGAGCGTGGGCGGGGCGATCTCGCAGCGCAGGGCCATGATCGTGGCGATGGCCTCCACGGCCCCCGCGGCGCCGAGCAGGTGCCCGATCGCCGACTTGGTCGACGAGACCGGCACGCGTTGGGCATGGTCGCCGAGCGCCGTCTTGAGCGCCGCCGTCTCGGACCGGTCGTTGAGTGGCGTCGAAGTGCCGTGGGCGTTGACGTAGTGCACGTCTGAGGGCTCGATGCCCGCGTCCTTCAGCGACCGTTCGATCGCCGTGGCCGCGCCCCGTCCCTCCGGCTCGGGCGCGGTGAGGTGATGGGCGTCGGCGCTGGCGCCGTAGCCGCACACCTCAGCTAGGACCTTCGCCCCGCGCTCCTGCGCGGCCATGCGCTCCTCGAGCACCAGGACGCCGGCGCCCTCGCCCATGACGAAGCCGTCGCGGCGCACGTCGAACGGGCGACAGATTCCGGAGTTCGAGGTGGCGTCCATGGCCGCGAAGGCCGCGGTCGCGAGCGGCGTCAGCGCCGCCTCAGAACCTCCTGCCACCGCCGCCACGGCCTCGCCGGCCTCGATCATCCGGACGGCCGAGCCGATCGCCTGGGCGCCGGCGGCGCACGCGGATACGACGCTGTAGGCCTCGCCGCGCAGGTCGTGGCGCATCGCGACCGCGGCGGCGCCGGCGTTGGACATCATGAGCGGAACCGCCAGCGGCGAGACGCTCTCGCGACCGCGGTCGCGCAGCACGTCGTGCTGGCGCTCGAGGCTGTCCAGGCCGCCGATGCCCGTGCCGATCACGGACGCGACGCGCTCGCGCTCGTACGGCACGTCGCCTGCCCAGCCGGCCTGCTCGAGCGCCTCCTCGGAGGCCGCGAGGGCGAGCTGGGTGAAACGGTCCGCGCGGCGCGCCTCCTTGCGTGAGAGGAGCGCGGTCGGGTCGAATTCGTCGCAGCGACCCTGGCCGTCCTCGATTCCGCATTCGCCGGCGGCCCACCGGTCGTGCAGCGCCCGGACGCCGACGCCCAGCGGCGTGACGGCGCCCATGCCGGTGATGACGACGCGCCGGCTCATGCGGTGCGGGAGGCCACGAGGTCGATGGCGTCCCCGACGGTGCGGAGGTCCTTGAGGTCGTCGCCCTCGAGCTTGACCCCGTAGCGGTCCTCGACGACCTGTCCGAGCTCGACGAGGTCGAGGGAGTCGACGTCGAGCGACTCGAAGGTCGCGTCGCGACTGATCTCCTCGGGCTCCGGACCGAGCTTGGCCAGCTCCTCGGTGAGGGTCTGTTCGATCTGGTCGGGTGTGGCGGTTGCGGGCATCGCTTGTCTCCTTGTCTTCGTGAGTTTTAGGCGGACATGCCGCCGTCGACGGTCAACGTCGTGCCGGTCACGTAGCCGGCGTCGTCGGAGGCGAGGAACCGCACGCAGGCGGCGACCTCGTCCGCGGTTCCGCTGCGCCGCGCCGGAATCCGAGCAGCCAGTTCGCGCGCCGGGAGATCCGAGGTCAGCTCGGTTTGGACCAGACCCGGCGCGACCGCGTTTACGGTCACGCCCCGGCGCGCCACCTCGGTCGCGACGGTCTTCGTCAGTCCGATCAGCCCCGCCTTGGAGGCGGCGTAGTTGGCCTGCCCGGCATTGGCGCGCGGCCCGACGACCGACGCGATGTTGATCACACGCCCGAAGCGCGCGCGCAGCATGGCCGGCAGTGCTCGGCGGATGGTGCGGAAGGCGCCCGAGAGGTTGGTCGCCAGCACCCGGTCCCAGGCCTCGTCGCCGATCTGCGGCGTCAGGCCGTCGGCGCGCACGCCGGCGTTGTTGACCAGCACGAGCACGGGTCCGAGGCGCTCCTGCGCCGCGTCGACGACGCGCTCGGCCTCCGCCGGATCGCGCACGTCGCCGCGCACGGGCTCGGCGCGCCCGCCGCCGTCGATGATGCCTGCGGCGACCTCGCGGGCCCCCGCCAGGTCGGTGCGGAAGTTGATCGCCACTCGCCAGCCCTCGGCGGCCAGCGCGCGGGCGGTTGCCGCCCCGATGCCGCGCGAGCCGCCGGTGACGAGGACGCTTGCGCTGCGCTTGCGCTCGTTCATGCCGGCACCCCTTCCTCGCTCCATTCGACGACGCATCCGGCCCAGGTCAGCCCGGCGCCGAACGCGGCAAGCAAGACGCGTGCACCGGCCCGCAGTCGACCCTCGCGTCGCGCTTCGTCCAGCGCGAGCGGGATCGAGGCGGCCGAGGTGTTGCCGGTGTGCTCGATGACGTCGAGCACCCGCTCGCGATCGAGGCCGAGGCGCTCTCCCACGGCGCGGGTGATCCGCGCGTTGGCCTGGTGGTAGGCGAACAGGTCGATCCCGTCGAGGTCGACGGCGGCGGCCTCGCAGGCTTCCCCCGTAACCTCGGTGAGACGCGCGACCGCGTGCTTGAACGTGTCCTGGCCCTCCATGCGGATGCGCTCGTCCTCGCGCGGGGCGATGATGTAGCCGGCTCTCGCGCCGTCGCAGCGCTGGACCACGGGCCCGACGCCGCCGGCCCCATTGCCGGCGGCGACAACGGCGGCGCCCGCGCCGTCGCCGAACAGAGCGGCCGTGCGCCGGTCCTCGGGATCCACGTGACGGGTGAGCACGTCGGCGCCGATGACGAGCACGTGTTCGGCGCGACCGGCCTCGATGTGGGCCGCGGCGACGGAGAGCGCCGACACGAAAGCGGTGCAGGCGGCGCCCACGTCCATGGCGCCGGCGCGCCCGGCGCCGAGCGCGTGCGCGACGATCGGGGCCGCGTTGGGGGTCAGCTCGTCCTGCGAAGTGGTTCCGACGAGCACGAGGTCGAGCCGGTCGGGGGCGAGCCCCGCGCGTTCGAGCGCGGCCGCTCCGGCCGCTGCGGCGAGATCGGTGAGGCGCTCGTCCGGGCGGACGGCGCGGCGCTCGCGGATGCCGGTGCGGGCGACGATCCAGTCCTCGCTGACGCCGGCGCGCGCGGCGATCGGCCCATTGGGGACGGTCGTTTCCGGCAGCGCGGACGCGATCGAGCGGATGGTGGCGTGCCGCTCAGGCACGGGTGCCCTCCGGCTCTACGGCGTAGGCGTCCACGTCGGGCAGCGTCCGGCGGACCAGCCCGGTGACCACCTTGCCGGGGCCTGTCTCGGCGAAGCGACGGATGCCGGCGTCGCGCAGAGCGTGCAGCGTCTGGCGCCAACGCACCGGGTGGGTGAGCGCGAGCGCAAGCTCGAGGCGCACGTGTCCGAACGGGCGCGCGAAGATCGATGACAAGACAGGAAAGCGCGGGCGGCGCACCTCGACATCGCGAAGCGCGGCGCGCAACTGGTCCGTGGCCGGCTCCATGGCCGGCGAGTGGAAGGAACCGGAGACGGGCAGGCGCATGGCGCGCAGGCCGTCGCGCTCGGCCGTGGCCGCGGCGGCGTCGAGCGCCTCGACCGGGCCCGAGAGAACCACCTGGCCGGGCGCGTTGTCGTTGGCGACCACGACGTCGGCCGCGCGGGCAATGGCCTCGGCCTGGCCGGGCTCGCCCTTGAGGACGGCGAGCATGCCGCCGGGCGGCCCCTCCTGCGCGGCGGCGTCCATGACCCGGCCGCGCAGGGCGACGAGTCGCAACGCGTCCTGCACGTCGATGGCACCCGCGGCCGCGAGGGCGCCGAACTCGCCCATCGAGTGACCGGCGGCGGCCGCCGGGGTCACGTCGAGCAGGTCGAACCCGGCGACGCTGGCGCAGAAGATCGCCGGCTGCTGGAAGCGCGTCCCGTCGTCGACGCGGTCGAACGGGTCCTCGCCCACGACCTCGCCGGCGAGCGCGACGAGGTCCGGGCGCACGTCTTCGGCCATGGCGCGCATGTCATCGGTCTGGCTCCCCTGGCCGGGGAAGAGCACGGCGGTGCGATCCGTATCGGGCATCTGTCGCACCCTGCCACGCTCCCCGGGCCTGCAATCGCCGATGGGCTGCGAACCCCCCGATCGGGGGGCTTCAGCCGTCCGGGCGGGGGGGTCGATCCGGAAGCCGGTCCGCGGTCGTCGGGCTACGCGAGGAGTCCGCGCCGCTGCGCGTGTTGGACGGCTTCGGCCCGATTGCGCACGCCGAGCTTCCGATACAGCGCGCTCGTGTGCTCCTTCACGGTATGGGTCGAGAGAAAGAGTTGGTCGCCGATCTGGCGATTCGTTGCGCCCTTGGCGATGAGATGAAGGACCTCACGCTCGCGGCCGGTCAGGCCGAGCGGGGCAGGCGGCTCGCTGCCCTGCGTGAACACGTTCATCCCCACCCCCACCATTCGCACCGCCTTGATGACGTCGGCCGCGTCGAGATCCTTGGATACGAAGCCGGCAGCGCCCGCCCGACGCGCCGACTGGTCGGAGACCTGGCCGGCTCCGGAGATCAGGAGGACACGGGTCTCGGGGGAGGCCTCGCGCACCTCCCGGCAGATGTCGACGCCGGACTCGTCGCCCGTGAACAGGTCGACCAGCGCCACGTCGGGACGGTGCCGGCGGGCGAGCTCGACCGCGGCGTGGCCAGTCCTCGCACCCAGGCAGCGGTCGACCCACGGTTGCTCGCTCAGCAGGAGGCGAAACCCCCACTGCACGACGTCGTGGTCGTCGACCACGAGGATGCGGAGCGCCTCGCTCATCCGCTCCCTCCCTCGAGCGGCACCGTGAGCCGTACCTGCCAATGGCCGGGGTCAGGCGCCCCGGCGTCGATCCGCCCGCCTTGGGCCATCGCCTCGAGCGCGACGAGGCGCAGGCCCATGCCGGGCCCCGCCGGGCTCGGCCGGTCGCGTACGCCGTCGTTGCGCACCGTCAACACGACGTCGCCCTCATGACGCTCGACCTCCACCTCCACGACCTCGGGATCCGCGTGCCTGGTCGCGTTGCGAATGGCCTCGGCGAGGACGGCACGGGCCAGGCGGTCCAGCGAGGCGGGCACGGAGAACCCGGGCTGCCATCGCACCACGATCGACGGGCGACTGCGCTCGGCCAGTTCCTCGAGATCGGTCTCCAGCGATCCGTCGGGACTGGGCGGCTCGAGCGCGAGCGGACGGCGCAGGGCCGAGCGCAGCTCGGTCAGCGCGCCGTGCAGCTCGTCGCGACAGCGTTTGCGGGCGGTGGCGGACAAGGGGCCGTCCGAGCCCAGGACGAGGGAGACGCCGAACAGGCGCTGCACCACGTGGTCGTGGATCTCACGCGCCAGGCTGAGCCGCTCGGAGAGCCGGCGGGCATGCTCGTGCTCGCGCGTGACGACCCACGCACTGGCAGCGAGGGCGGCGGTCTTGCCCAGGGTCCACATCGCGTAGCGCTCGTCGTCGGTGAGGCGGAAGCGGCCGCCGCCGCGATCGGCGAAGAGGACGCCAAGCCAGCGGCCGGCGGCGGCGATCGGGGTGCACGTCAGCGTTGTGAGCCCGAACAGCTGTGCGTACGCCGGGGTGACCTCGTCCTCGATCCGCTCGGACACCACGACCACGCGATCTTCGACGAGGGCCTGGCGAGCCATCGGGGCGTCGTCGAGCGTCACGTGCAGCGCGCTGAGGCGCTCGCGCTCGATCCCGTGGGCACCGGCCACGCCGGTTCGCCGGTCGGCGGGGTCGTGGAGGAACAGCACGGCACGCTCCATCGACGTCAGTCGGCATACCGCCTCGCAGAGCCGATCGTGGAACGCATTGGACGGAGACCCGTCGCGCTCGGCGTCGATCTCGGACAGCAGCCCCACGAAGACGTCGAAGAGCTCGGCCCGAGACGGCGAGGCCGTTCTCTCCTCCGTGACAGCCATCCCGTTGATCTTGCCCGCCGGGCGCCGCGCCGACACACGGAAGCGCACCAACGCCCCACGCTGGCCGAGGCGCTCGTTTTCCGACCGGGTACGACGGCGCGCCGCCGCGGTCGACGGCATTCACTGAAGCGGGCGACGCAGGACTCAAGCCCCCGGCACCGAAGGCCGACTACCGGAGAAGCCGCGGGATAGCTCAGCTGGCGGCAAGAGCGCGCCGGGTACGGCGTGAGCGCGGAACTCGCCGATCCGCTCCCGCGAGTCTTGGTGGCCGCAGCGTCTAGGCGAGCAGCGCGCGCCCGACCCAGTCGCTGCGGCCGCGCACCGCGGCGGTGAGCTTGGCGTCAACGGCCCCGGCGCTCGAACCCTTGCCGGTCACCTCGAGCACGCCCTTCGGCGCCGGTGCCCTTGTTCGTGACCTCGAACGTCGTGGGCCCGGCGGGGACCCGCAGGTGCGACGGTGAGCAGCCGGCGTCGGTGAGCGCGACCGCCACCTTGCGCCCGCCCTTGGAGTCGTCATTGCCGCAGGCAGCCAGCGACGCCGCGGCCAGCGCGGCGGCTCAGCACGGAGAGCCTTCTCACGCCGTCTGAGGAGCCGGGGCCCGGGGGCGCGACCGCTGCGGCCAGAGCACGTAGACCGCCATCGGGATGGCATAGAGCAGGTAGACGACCGCCTCGGCGACCGTGGGCTGCGGCTGAAGGCCAAGCATGCCGGTCAGGAGCGACGACGTGACCGAGCCGGGCACGATCAGCCAGCTCAGGTCGAGCGCTTGGTCCTGCAGAAGGTTCAGCCAGCCGGCCTCGTGGCCGGTGTGTGCTGCCTGGGCGAGCAGGCCGGCGGCGACGAGGACGAGCACGAGTGCGGTCAGGCGGAAGAAGCGGCTGAGGTTGATGCGCACACCGCCGCGGTAGATCCCCCAGCCGATCGCGATTGCGACCCCCACGCCGATGACGGCCCCCGCTCCGGCTGCGCCGGGGTTGGCGGCCGACTGGAAGGCGGCGACCAGGAAGACCGCGGTCTCGAACCCCTCGCGCAGCACGGCGAAGAACGCCATGGCGACGAGCGCGATGATCGACCCCTGCGCGAGGGCGCCCGCGGCGTTGCGCTCGAGCTCCTTGCGCAGGCCGCGCGCGTGGCGGCGCATCCAGACGATCATGAACGTGACCATGCCGACGGCGGCAAGCCCGACGATCGTCTCCAGCCCCTCCTGCTGGCGCTGCGGAAGGTCGGTGTCGACGATGTGGAGCGTCACACCCACGGCGACGCACAGCAGCACCGCCACGCCCACCCCCGCCCACACGTGGCGCAGGGCGTCCATGCGGTTCTCCTGGCGCAGGAAGGCGGCGATGATCCCGACGATGAGGGCCGCTTCGACGCCCTCTCGGAGCCCGATGACGAAGGTCGGCAGCAAGCGCTTTCAGGATTTCGGCTTAGGGACCCCTAATTAGGGGAGCCGAAAACCTAGCGCATTTGTCGGGATCGTTCGTCCGCGAGTGCGCCGACACTATCGAGATGGGCCAGCGGCATCCCAGATGAGCACCATCGCCGGGTTTTCCCTCCACCGCCACGGGGAGGCAGCATGAGCCGCCGGTGGCAGCTGCGCCTGGCGGTTCCCGCCGTGCTGCTCGTCGCCGCCGTGGCATGCCTCGCGGCCTCGCAGCCGGGCGACGTCCCGTTCGGGATCGGTTGGGGCCTGGCCGGCATCGTCGGCGTGATCCTCGTCGCCTACCTGTTCCTGTACATCGGCGAGAGCGAGGATCGGGCGCGGGCGCGCGAGCGCGACCGCAAACGCCGCTGAGCTTCGTGACGAACCACGGCACTTCCGCGCGCCGGGGCCGGCCATCCTGGCCCGTGTGGACGACGTGGCTGCCATTCGGTCGGATAGTCCGACCGAAGTGCAGGAACGTGCGCGGGCGGTGGCCGAGCTGGCTCGCAGGCAGCACGGCGTCGTCGCCAAGCGGCAGCTCATCGCCCTCGGGGTTGGGGCGGGTGCGATCAAGCATCGGCTGGGCGTCGGACGGCTGCATCGGGTTCACGCCGGCGTCTACGCGCTGGGTCATCTCGCGCTGAGCGCAGACGGCAACCGGATGGCGGCCGTGCTGGCGGCGGGACCCGATGCTCGACTGAGCCACCGCGATGCCGCGGCGCTGTGGGACCTGCGCGCCACGGCGCACACCCGGATTGACGTGTCGGTGCCGCGGTCGGGCCTTCGCAGCCGCCCCGGGTTGTACGTCCACTGCACGGCGCCCTGGCACCCCGATGACTGCGCCAACCGGCGTGGAATTCCCGTCACCTCCGTCGCCCGCACCCTCTTGGACCTCGCCGAGGTGGTGCCCCTGCGAGCGCTTCACCATGCGTTCGAGGAAGCCGAGCGCCTAAGGCTCGTCGACGTGCGGGCCATCGAGGCGGTCGTGGCGCGCGGTCACGGACGCCGCGGCGTCGGCGCCCTGGCCGCCGTGCTGGCCGAAGCGCGAACGCGTCCCCGTTCCGACACGCGCTCGGAGCTCGAGCGCCGGTTCGTCGACCTGATCGAAAGCGCCGGCCTGCCACCGCCGGCCACGAACGTGCTCGTGGAGGGCTTCCTGGTTGACGCCGTCTGGCCACGGCAACGTCTTGTGGTCGAGCTCGATGGCCGCCGATACCACCACACGCGGGCCGCCTTCGAGCGTGACCGCATCCGCGACGCCGCGCTGCAGGTCGCGGCTATCGCGTCCTGAGAATCACCTGCAAGCGTCTCCACCGCGAGCCGCACATCGTGGGCGGCACGATCCGTGCGCTGCTTCGCCGCTAGACCCCGGCGCAGACCGAGCGGGCCAGCTCGCCGAAGGCCTGCGCGGCCCGCGTGCGCGAGCGCTCGCGGTGCCAGACCAGGCCGATGCGACGAGGCGCGAGCAGGCCGTCGACGTCGAGCACGCGCATGCGCGGATCGTCGCCGTCGAGCGCCAGTCGCGGCACCAGCGCGATCCCGGTCCCTGCGGCCACGAACGCGAGCACCGTGCCGTTGTCGTCCGAGCGGTAGTGGATGCGCGGCTCGATGCCGCGTTCGCGCAGCAGGTCCTCGATGTCGCGCCGCTCCCACTGGCAGCCGATCATCGGCGTCTCGCGGAGCACGGCGGGGTCCGGGCCGGTGCCGTTGCGAGCCAGCGCCGACTCGGCGGGCACGAGCAGCACGTACGGGTCGGCGATCAGGTCCAGGGCCGAAAACGGCCCGTCGATCGGCGGCAGGATCGAGAAGGTCAGGTCGAGCTCGCCGGCCTCGACGCGGCGGCACAGGTCCTCGTCGCACGAGGCGTCGTGCAGCGTTACCTCGACCTCGGGCCATGCCGCACGGAAGCGCGGGAGCAGGCGCGGGATGACCCGCGCGCCCACGCTCGGGAAGATCCCCACGCGCAGGACGCCGCGCCGGCCGTCGTGCAGCGCCTCCAGATCGGCCCGCGCTGCCTCGACCCGCTCGGCGATGGCGCGGGCGTGGCGGAGGAGCACCGTCCCCGCGTCGGTGAGCGCCGTCTCCCCGCGCCCGCGCGGCCGCACGACCAGGCGCTCGCCGAGGTCTCGCTCGAGCGCGGCGATCTGCTGCGAGACCGCCGACTGCGTGTAGCCGAGGCGCTCGGCCGCGCGGCGGAACGACCGCTCTGACGCGACCGCCTCCAGCGCGACGAGGTAGCGAAGCTCCATCCCCGGCCATGCTACGCCCCGCGATCACGATCCCTTATCGGATCGTCAACGAGTTCGAGTGGTGAGGCGGTCGGTCGTGGTGAAGCGTTCCGGGCATGGCGATCCTCAGGCCCCTCCTCACCTATGCCGGAGTCGGAGCGGCCCTCGTGACCCTCATCGCCTGCGGGAGCGGCGGGTCGAGCGGTGGCGGCGGTTCGTGCGTGTCCGGAAGCACGCTCACGCTCTACTCGAGCCTCCCGTTCGACCCGACCGACCGCAAGCAGTCCACCGACGTCGTCAACGGCGAGAAGCTCGCCCTCTCGGAAGCGGGCGCCAAGGTCGGCAAGTACACGATCAAGTACGTGTCGCTGGACGACTCGACGCCATCGGCGGGCAAGTGGGAGGCCGGAAAGGTCTCGTCCAACGCCCGCGAAGCGGCGCAGAACAAGCAGACCATCGTCTACCTCGGCGAGTTCAACTCGGGTGCGACGGCGGTGTCGCTGCCGATCCTCAACCGTTCGGGGATTCTGCAGATCAGCCCATCCAACACCGCGGCCGGGCTGACCAAGAAGTCGGCCGACCCGGCCGAGCCGGACAAGTACTACCCGACCGGCAAGCGCACCTACGGGCGCGTGGTCCCCGCCGACAACATCCAGGCCGCCGCCCAGGTCACGTACATGAAGGACAACGGCGTTCGCAAGCTCTACGTCCTCGACGACAAGGAGGTGTACGGCAAGGGCGTCGCCGACGCGGTGACCGCGGACGCGAAGAAGGCCGGCATCCAGGTCGTCGGCGACGAGGGGATCGACCCCAAGGCGGCCAACTACCGGTCGGTGGGGGCAAAGATCAAGGCTTCCGGCGCGGACGGGATGTTCTTCGGCGGCATCACGGCCAACAACGCCGTGCAGGTGTGGAAGGACGTCTACGCCGCCACGCCCGACCTGAAGATGTTCGGCCCGGACGGCGTCGCCCAGAGCGACTTCACCGAGAAGCTGGGGCCGTCGCAGGCCAACACCTTCATCACCAACCCGACGCTGCCGCCGCAGCTCTACCCGCCCAGCGCGCAGAAGTTCTTCGCCACGTTCAAGAGCAAGTACGGCGATGACCCCGAGCCGTACGCGATCTACGGCTACGAGGCGATGAAGGCGGCGCTGCAGGCCCTCAAGAACGCCGGCGACAAGGCAAACTGCCGCGAGAACGTGATCAAGGGCTTCTACGCGATCCAGGACCGCCCGTCGGTGCTCGGCACCTACTCGATCGACGCCGACGGCGACACTACGATCACCGACTACGGCGGCAACCGGGTCGAGAACGGCAAGCTGGTCTTCGACAAGGTCATCAAGGCACAGCAGTGAGCGTGCGGTTCCCGGGCGAGTCGGCCGACTACCGGGCCGCGCGCGACCGCCTGCTCGAGCAGGAGATCGAGCTGCGTCGCGCCACCGAGGCGGTGGCGGCGGCGCGGCGCAAGCTCCCGCTCGGCGGCGTGGTGCCGGAGGACTACGTGTTCGAGGGCGCCGACGGCCCGGTGCACCTCTCCGAGCTGTTCGCGCCGGGCAAGGAGTCGCTCGCCATCTACGACTTCATGTTCCCGCGCCACCCGCACGACGACCGGCCGGGGCCGAAGACGGGCGAGACCGCGCTGTTGCCGCTGACCGAGGGGCCGTGCCCATCCTGCGCGGCGCTGCTCGACCAGCTCGAAGGCGCGGTCGAGCATCTCAGCCAGCGCATGGGGTTCGTGGTCGTGGCCAAGGCGCCGGTCGACCGCCTGACGACGTTCGCCCGCGAGCGCGGCTGGCGGCGGCTCACACTGCTCTCGTCCGGCGGCACCGGCTACAAGCGCGCGTACGCCGGCGAAGCCGAGGACGGCTCGCAGCAGCCGATGCTCAACGTCTTCCATCGCGACGGCGACGAGGTCCGCCATTTCTGGGGCTCGGAGCTCCTCTACGCGCCGGCCGACCCGGGCCAGGACCCTCGCCACGTCAACAACCTCGAGCCGCTGTGGAACTTCTTCGACCTCATTCCGGAGGGCCGCGCCACCGGCTGGGACGAGCAGCTGCAGTACGAGGACGGTCGCTGACCTGCGGTCCGTCTGACCCATACCAGGGCATTTACCGCCCTCGGTGGGGCTTGTTTACCGCCTCCTGGAACCGTGCTCGGCATCAGCCACACGGGACGAGGAGGACTCATGACCACGGCAACATCCATTCGTCGCGCCGGCGCCTTTGGGGTCGTGGCGACGCTGCTGGTCGCCGCGCCGGCGGGGGCGACCCGAGCCGCCGCACAGCCTGCCCGGGACGCTGCCACGCCGGCCCCGATCGTGACCGCCTTCACGATCATGCCGAGGCGGTTCTCGGTCGACGCAGTTCCGCCGGCGTTCTTCTACATCCACCTCGACCCGCCCCTCGTGGCGCCAGTCACGCGTCTCGACGAGCCGGTTGAAGTCGCGATCGCCATCGAACGGCGCGGCAGCGGGGATGGCCTGGTCCCGATGGGCACCATCTACCACGTCGGCGCCCGCGGAATGAACATCCCGCGCTTCAACGGGCGCGTGGGCGGCAGGCCGCTGGCGCCCGGCGCGTACAGGGCATCGATCACCGCGGGCGACGGCTTCCCTCCGAAGTACGTCAACTTCCGGATCGTGCCGTGAGCTGGACGGCATGGATCGTGCTGTGAGCTGGGCGGCGGCGGTGATGGGCAGAACCGACGGCGGCAACGCCCGCTGGGAGCTTCGCGTCACCTGCTGAACCGGATGGCAATGCCTCCGCGGGGTACCGTCGAGGTGTGCCGCCGGGCGAGTCGCGTCCGATCCGGGTCCAGGACCTCTATCGCGTGGTCCTTTTCGGCGTCGCCGTGGTCGGCGCCGTGCTGCTGCTCGACACGCTGCTGTCGATCGTGCTCGCCGTCGTGGTCGCGATCCTCCTCGCGATCCCGCTGTCGAAGTGCGCGACCTTCCTGCAGCGCAAGGCGCACATCCCGCGCGTGGCCGGCGTTCTCCTCACGCTGCTCGGGATCGCCGTCGCGGCTGCGTTGCTCCTGGCGATCATCCTGCCCCCGCTGGTGGACCAGGTCGCGTCGGTCGTCGACCAGCTCCCGACCGCGGTCAACGAGGCCCAACGGTCGCTCGCCGACATCGGCATCCACACCAAGAACGCCGGCGACGCGGTCCAGGAGTTCGTCAACCGCTTCCGCGACCACCCCGAGCAGCTGCTCGGGCCGGTCACCGACCTGGGCTTCTCGATCCTCGGCTCGGTCGTGCTGTTCCTGATCGTGGTCGTCAACGCCGTGTTCATGGCCACGAACCCCGGCCCACTCGTGCGCGGCCTGCTGTCGCTGTTTCCCTCGAGCGAGCAGTCCAAGGTCGCGCGGGCGCTCGAGCGGATCCGCTCGGCCTGGCTAGCGTGGCTCGGCGGGGTGATCGTCGACGGGATCGTGCTCGGGTTCCTGCTCTGGGTAGGGATGGAGATCGTCGGCCTGGAGTTCGCGCTGACCTTCGCCGTCCTCAGCGCCCTGCTGACGGTCATCCCGAACTACGGCTCGATCATCAGCGCGATCCCGCCGATCCTGTTCGCCCTCGAGGACTCCCCCGGCAAGGCGCTGCTCGTGCTGCTGGTCTACGTCGTGGTCAACCAGTTCGAGGGCAACGTGCTCTACCCGCTGATCATGTCGCGCGCGGTCAACGTCCACCCGGCGGTGCTGGCGATCGGCGTCGTGGCGATGGCGGCGCTGTTCGGGGTGATCGGCCTGTTCATCAGCGTGCCGCTGCTCTCGCTCACCGTGATCCTCGTCGACGAGCTGCGGGTCAAGCCGCTGCGGGCGCGCGAGGCCGAGGAGGAGGCTCTCCAGCGCGCGGAGCTGACCGGCGAGATCGAGCCGCCTGCCACCATAGAGCGGTGACCGCGGTCCCGCTGCCGCCCGGCCCCAAGGTCCCCGCGCTGCTCCAGACGCTCGGGTTCATCCTCGCGCCGGTGCAGTTCATCGACGCGATGCGCCGCCGCTACGGCGACGTCGTTACCTTCTCGACCTCGTTCGACTCCGGCTTCGTGATGGTCTTCGACCCCGACACCGTCAAGCAGGTCTTCCGCGCGCCGCCCGACCGCCTTCGCGCGGGGGAGGCCAACGCGCTGCTGGGCACCATCCTGGGCCAGCGCTCGGTGCTGCTGCTCGACGGCGCCGAGCACCTGCGCCAGCGCAAGCTGCTGCTGCCGCCCTTCCACGGCGAGGCGGTCCAGCGCTACGTGGAGATGATCGACGTCGCCGCCCACCGCGAGATCGACCGCTGGACCGTGGGCAAGCCGTTCGCGCTCGCCCCGCGGATGCAGGCGATCACACTCGACGTGATCATGGGCGGGATCTTCGGCATCGAGGGCCGGCCCGAGCGGGGGACCCCGGAGCACGGGCTGCGCCGGGCGGTGCGCCGCGTGCTGGAGACCTCCACGCGTCCCGAGGCCCAGCTCGGCGAGCTCATGAACCTCGGCCGCGACGAGGCGGTGGGGCCGACGAGGGCCTTCCTCAACTATGTCGACCGCCACGTCTACCGCGTCATCGGCGCCCGCCGCGCCGCGCACGACGCCTCGCGCAACGACGTCCTCTCGATCCTCCTGCACGCCGAGACGGAAGACGGCGAGCGCCTGACCGACAAGGAGCTGCGCGACGAGCTGCTGACCCTGGTCCTGGCCGGCCACGAGACGACGGCCAACCAGCTCGCCTGGACGTTCGAGCGGCTGCTGCGCAACCGGGCAGCCTACGACCGGCTGCGCGACGTCGTCCGCGCCGGCGCCGAGGACGCCGACGCCTGGATCGAGGCGACGATCCACGAGGGCATGCGCAACCGCCCGGTCATCCCGATCATCGGGCGCAGGGTCACCGAGCCTTGGCGCCTGGGCGAGCACGTCCTGCCGGCCCAGAGCTGGGTGCTCATGAGCATCCTGCTCGTCCATCACCGCGGCGACGTCTACCCCGACCCGTTCGCCTTCCGGCCCGAGCGGTTCTACGACCAGAAGCCCGGGACTTACACCTGGATCCCGTTCGGTGGGGGCATCCGCCGCTGCCTCGGCGCAACGCTGGCCATGGCCGAGCAGCGCTCGGTGCTGCAGGCGATCACCGCACGCACGGACCTCGTGGCGCCCGACCCGGAGCCCGAGCACGCGCGCCACCGCAACGTCACGATGATCCCGGCCAAGGGCGGCCGGGTGATCGTGACGTCGAAGCGGCCCGCCTAGGGGGTGCCGGAGCCGGGGGCACCGACGGCGAAGCCGTTGGTGCCCTTGGCGGCGGACGTGGGGCCCCACCTGATCGTCAGCGCGGCAGCGTGAACCGGAACGCGCTGCCGCCCCCGTTGGCGGGCTCGACCCAGATGCGCCCCCCGTGGGCCTCGACGACCCGCCGGCAGACCGCCAGGCCGATCCCGTTGCCGGTGCGCTCGCGGTCGGCGCGGGCGAACATGCCGAAGATCCGGTCGCTGTCCTCGGGCGCGACGCCGACCCCGTGGTCGCGGACGGTCACGACCCAGTCGTGCGCGCCCGCGTGGCCGTCGACCTCGATCCGGGGCGGCGCCTCGCCGCGGAACTTCACCGCGTTGGCCACGAGGTTCTGCAGGACGCGCCGCAGCAGGCCGGCGTCGCCGCGGACCTCGGGCAGCTCACCGACCTCGAGCACCGCCCCCGACTCCCGCAGCCGCGGGCCGAGGTCCGTGCTCACCTCGTTCATCAGCCGCCGCAG
>JBJMKX010000058.1:0-77051 GCA_045805605.1 Solirubrobacteraceae bacterium | reverse complement strand
GTTTCCTTCAGGCAATCGCGTAAGCGATTGCCCGCGCAAGCGATTGCCCGCGAAGCGAATTGCCCGCCGAGGAAACCGCGTCAGCGGTTTACATCAGGCAATCGCGCAAGCGATTGCCCGCCCTCTATCGTGCGCGCCGTGCCCCGCCTGCCGATCCGCAGCACCGGTCCGCGCCGCGCCATCCGGTGGATGGAGGTGCTGGCGGCGGTCCAGTGGACCTACGACCGCGCGAAGGAGCTCTGGGACGCGCTCGACGCGCGCGAGCGCGACGAGGTCCGGCGGCTGCTCGAGAAGTCGCGCGGCCGGCCGTCCAACCTCACGCAGGCCGAGCAGCGGCGGCTGCGCGACCTCGTGCTGAAGGCCGCCCGCAACCGCTGAGGGTCAGCGCGCCTCGACGGCCTCGTCCCGCCCCTGGAGGCGCTCGCGGCCGCGCTGCACCGCGGCGATGAACTTCGAGAGGTTCACTTCCAGCGTGTTGAGGATCTCGTCCGCGTAATCCTCCGCGCCCAACCGGATCTCCCGCTCACGCGCCCGCGCGTCCTCGACGATCTCCTCCGCCTGCCGCTCGGCCTGCCGCACCACTTCTTCCTCGGAGATCAACTGCTCCTGCCGCGCCCGCCCCTCCGCGATCAGGCGCTCGGCCTCGCGCTTGGCTTCCGCCAACATCTCCTGACGCTCCTTGACGATCCACCGCGCCTGCTTGATCTCATCCGGGATCGTCGCGCGCATCTGATCGAGGATGTCGTAGATCTCCTCCTTGTCCACGCGCACCTGATCGGTCAGCGGGACCGGCTTGGCGTTGTGGACAGTGTCGTCCAGCTTGTCGATGAGCACGAGGACGTCCATAGCAGGCCTCTTTTCGTCAGCGCCCCAGGCGTTCCTTCAAGGCCGTGGCGACGCTCGCAGGCACGAGATCGTCGATCTTACCCCCAAAGGTGGCCAGCTCCCGGACGCCGCTCGAGGACAGGAAGCTGAACTGGGGCGAGCTCATGAGATAGACGGTCTCGACGTCGGGTGCCTGAAGGCGGTTGAGCTGGTTCATCTCGAACTCGTATTCGAAGTCCGAGATGGCCCGCAGGCCCTTGACGATCGCGCGCGCGTTGTTCTGCTCCGCGAACTCGACGACGAGGTTCGAGAACGGCCTGACCGTCACGCCCTTAAACCCGGCGTGCTCGACCGCCTGCTCGATGAACCCGCAGCGCTGCTCGGCGGTGAACAGGGTCTCGCCCTTGCGAACGGGGAGGTTGACCACGGCGACCACCACGGTCTCGAACAGCCTCGACGCACGCTCGATGACGTCGAGATGGCCGAAGGTGACGGGGTCGTAGGACCCGGGGAGGATCGCGCGTGTGGGGTCAGGTGCCATGGATGCGGATGGTGGTGTCGCCGTAGCGCCGCTCGTCGAGCAGCGGGAGGTCGAGCTCCAACGGGGACCGGCGGTCGCCCTCGGCCACCGCGCGTCCGGCGGTGGCGAGCACCGGCGGCACCAGCTCCGAGAGCTCCCGCCCGAGCCCGGCTGCGAGCCGGTCCGGGGGGTCGAGCAGAACGAGATCGTAGAAGCGCGCGGCCGCTCGTGCGTTGCGGAGGAAGGCGCGAGCGTCGGATCGGCGCACCTCGGCTCCCAGGCCGAGGGCGTTCAGGTTGCGTCTGATGGCTGTGATCGCGGGGCCGGCAGAGTCGACGAAGGTGGCGTGCACTGCCCCGCGCGAGAGAGCCTCGAGGCCGAGCGCGCCCGACCCGGCGTACAGGTCGAGGACCCGGGCGCCGTGGAGGTCTCCAAGGATCTGGAACAGCGCTTCGCGGACCCGATCGGACGTCGGCCGGGTGCTCTGGCCGCGCGGGGCGACGATGCGGCGCCCGCCGAGGCGGCCGCCGGTGATCCTCACGCGGGGATCGGCTCGAGCGCCTCGGCCCCGTAAGCCGCCTCGAGCGCCGTGGCCACGAGGACGTGCTCGGGCGCACCCAGCTCGGGGTCGGTGCGCAGGATGCGCTCGGCGTGATCGTGGGCGGCGCGCAGCAGCGCGGCGTCCTCGGGCAGGCGGGCGACGCGGAACTGGGTCGCGCCGTGCTGGCGGGTGCCGATGATCTCGCCCTCGCCACGGAGCTCGAGGTCGATTTCGGCGAGCCGGAAGCCGTCGTCGTGGTCGGCGAGCGCGCGCAACCGCGGCGACTCCTTCGGCCCGAAGAGCAGGCACAGCGACGGATGCTCGCCGCGCCCCACCCGCCCGCGCAGCTGATGCAGCTGGGAGATGCCGTAGCGGTCGGCGTCCTCGACGAGCATCACGGTGGCGTTGGGGACGTCGATGCCGACCTCGATCACCGACGTCGCCACGAGCACGTCCGCGCCGCCGGCCGCGAACGCCGCCATGGCGGCCTGCTTTGACCGCGGGCGCATCTGCCCGTGGAGCAGGACGACGTCGAAGTCGACGAACTCCGTCCTCGCGAGCCGTTCGTACTCGGCGGTGGCCGCGCGCACCTGCAGCGCCTCGGACTCCGCCACCAGAGGACAGACGACAAACGCCTGACGCCCGGCCCGCAGCTCCTCGCGGATGCGCTCGTAGGCCCGCGCCCGCTCCCGCTCGCCCGACACGACGTGGGTGACGATCGGCTGGCGTCCGCTGGGCAGCTCGCGCAGGGCGGTGACGTCGAGGTCGCCGAATGCGGTCAGCGCCAGCGTGCGCGGGATCGGGGTGGCGGTCATGTGCAGGACGTGCGGCGCAAGGCCGGGCGGGGCCTTGGCGTCGAGGGCGACGCGCTGGCGGACGCCGAAGCGGTGCTGCTCGTCGACCACGACGACGGCGAGGCGGTCGAACTCCACCGCCTCCTCGATCAGCGCGTGCGTGCCGACGACGAGCTGCAGCTCGCCGCTCCCCAGCTTGGCGAGCACGTCGTTGCGCCGGGCGGCGGGCGTCGACCCGGTCAGGAGCGCGGTGGCGACGAGCTCGCCGGGCATCAGCGCAGCGAGCGTCGCGAAGTGCTGCTCGGCCAGCGTCTCCGTCGGCGCCATCAGTGCGGCCTGGCGGCCGTGCTCGACGGCGCGGAGCATGGCGTGCAGCGCGACGACGGTCTTGCCCGAGCCAACCTCGCCCATCAGCAGCCGCTGCATCGGACGATCGCCCGCAAGATCGCCGCCGATCGTCTCGATCGCCCGCTCCTGGTCGCCGGTGAGGGTGAACGGCAGCGACTCGGCCAGCCAGCGCTCGGTGAGCGAGGGCGGCTCGTGCAGCGGCTCGGCGGCCACGCCGCCGGCGCGGCGGGCCTTGCGGCGCAGGACGGTGAGCTGGTGCAGGAGAAGCTCCTCGAACGCGAGCCGGCGGCGCGCGTCCGGCGCGCCCTCGTCGGGAAAGTGCATCGCGGCCAGCGCGGCCGGACGGTCGGCCAGGTCCTCCTCGGTCCTCAGCCGGGCGGGAAGCGGCTCGACCACGTCGGCGAGCGCGTCGCGATGCTCGCGCACGAGCGAGAGGATCTGCGTCGACGTGATGCCCTTCGTCGCCGGGTACTGCGCGACGGCGCCCTCGACCGCAGCCACCTCGGTGGTCATGGCGTGATGGCTGACGCGGAACCGGTTGCGGCCCTGGTAGCTGCCCTGCAGCATCAGGCGCGTTCCCGGCCGGTACTTGCGCTCCAGCCAGGGCTGGTTGAAGAACGTCGCCTTGGTCACGCCGGTGGCGTCGGAGACGGTCGCCTCGACGAGCGCCTTCATGCCGCGCCTGCGCACCGGACGCGACGTGATCGAGCGCACCTCGACGAGCACGGTCGCCGTCTCCCCCGGCACGAGCGCCGCGATCGTCCGCGACTCGCCCGTGTCCCGCGGGAGGTGATGGAGCAAGTGCCCGACGGTGTGGAGCCCGAGCGCCTCCGCGGCCTCGGCCGCAACCTTCGGCGCGACCTCGAGCGGCTCGGCAAGGCGCGACGGCCGCGGGTAGCGGACCGGCGCCTCCGCCAGGTCGGAGGCGGCGATTTCGTCGGTCGACGCGAAGGCCCGCACAGCGATGATTGTGGCGGCGCCCCCGGTCGAGTATCACCGGGGGTGATGACCACACGCGAACAAGTCGCCGCCTGGGTCGACCGGTACGAGGCCGCGTGGCGCTCGCCCGGCACCGAGGCGCTGCAGGACGTGTTCAGCGAAGACGCCAGCTATCGGCAGGGGCCCTACCACCAGGAGCTCGTCGGCCTGCACACGATCGCCGCCATGTGGGAGCGCGAGCGCGCGGGCCCCGACGAGCTGTTCACGCTGCAGTCCGAGGTGGTCGCCGTCGAGGGCGACACCGCCGTCGTCCGCGCCGAGGTGCAGTACGGCGACCCCCCGGTGCGGGAGTACCGCGACCTGTGGGTGGTGCGCTTCGACGAGCGCGGGCACGCCGTCGCCTTCGAGGAGTGGCCGTTCTGGCCGCGCCAGCCGATCAACCCGGACCAGTCTCCACCGCCGGCCACGGGAGCATGACCGGCGCCGGCGCGAGCACCGCAAACTCCGGCGTCGGCCCGAGCGTCATCTGGCGCTGCCAGACCGATGCGTCGGGGCCCGTGGCGGCGCGCAGTGCGGCGACGAAACCCTGGTAGGCCAGCTCGGGCGGCTTGGCCAGCCAGCCCGCCCAGGCGGGACGGTCGGGGCGGCCGGCCCGCAGGGCGTAGACCCCGGCGGTCCCCTCACCCGCCATCGCGGCGGCGGCGTCGTGCGGCGACCGCCGTGAACCGCTGACCGCCATGTCGTTCAGCCGGCCGAGCCCCGCCCAGCCCTCGACCAGGTACCAGTCCTCATACCACCCGGAGTGCTCGCCCCACGGCGGGCGTTCAAGCGCGCTGAACCACGACGGCACGCCGACGCGCTCATGGAACGCGCTCAGCGCAGCGACGTACTCGCCGGCCCCGACGCCGTCGCGCGCCCGGTGCCAGAAGACGTAGGCGAGCACGAGCAGTTACGCCCGCCCGGCTTCGCCGGGCGACCGCACGAACTTCACTCCGCGCTGATCAGCCACCACCAGCTCGGCTGCCCGCCCTCGGAGAGCTCGAGCTCGACGTCCTCCGGCACGAGCCGGCGCACCGACGCCGCCGAGAGAGGCACGCCGTCGCCCTCGATGCAGGTCACGAGCTCGGCGCCGTGGGCGAGCTGCCCGAGCACCTTGGCCAGCGTCGACTCCGGCCCGCCCCAGGCGACGAGCTCCTCCTCGACGTAGCCGACGGCCTCGCCGGCGGCAAAGCGCCCCTGCCCGTCGTCGCGGGCGGCGCGCGCGACGCCCCCTGTGCGCACCTGCGTGAGCGCGGCCTCCATCCCTTTCCGGTTCTCGGCCGCGCCGCGCCTCGGGTCGAGCGCGAGCGCGGCCGCCAGCCCGGCCTGCTGCGAGCGCGAGTGCACGACGCTGACCTGCTTGTCGGAGAGGTCGGCGGCCTCCTCGGCGGCCATGAAGACGTTGGGCGAGTTGGGCAGCACGACCACCTGCTCGGCGGGCACGGCGTGGATGCCGGCGAGCAGCTCGTAGGTCGAGGGGTTCAGCGTCGGCCCGCCGTGCAGCGCCTGCGCACCGATCTCCTCGTACAGGCGGCGCATGCCCTTGCCCGACACGACGGCGAGCACGGCGCATGCCGGAACGGGCGCGGCCGGCCCGGCGCCGTTGCCGCCCGCGGCCAGCCGCGCGCTCCGTGCGCCCACCTGCTCGTGCATGTCGGCCACGTCGAAGTGCGAGACCTCGCCGGCGCCGTCGAACAGGGCGGTCGCCCGCTCCGGCGTGTCGGTGTGGACGTGGACCTTGAGGGTCATCCGATCGCCGACGACAAGGACCGAATCGCCGAGCGCCTCCAGTTCACGCGCGTAGCGGTTGGGGTCGAGGGCGCTGCCCGTGACCGCGAAGTTCGTGCAGAAGCGATAGGTGGAGGACTCGTGCTGAGGGTGGCTGGGCCGCGCCGGCGCGTGATGCTCGAGCTCGGGCGGCTCGGCGCCGCGCAGGGCGGCGACGATGCCCGCGAAGATGATCGTGACGCCATAGCCGCCGGCGTCGACCACGCCGGACTCGCGTAGCACCGCCAGCAGCTCGGGCCCACGCTTGACCGACTCCTGGCCGGTGTCGAGCGCGCCCTCGAGGATGTCGGCCAGCATCTCGTCCTGCTCCTCGTCGGTGGTGGCGCGCGTCAGCCGTGTGCGCTCCATGTGCGCGAGGTCGGACGCGATGCGTGCGGCCATCTCGCGGGTGACCGTCAGGATCGTGCCTTCCGCCGGGTCGCGCACCGACCCGTACGCGCGCTCGGCGGCGCGCGCCATGGCGGCCCCGATCAGCACGGGGTCCACGAGCTCGCCGGGGCGGGAGATGAGCTCCTCGGCCGCGCCGCGGATGAGCTGGGAGAGGATGACGCCGGAGTTCCCGCGCGCGCCCAGCAGCGCGGCGCGGGCCACCGAGTCGACGATCTCGTCGCGCCCGATGTCGTCCAGCGAACGGTCGCCGCGCTGGCTCTCGAGCCGGTCGAGCTCGGCCACCACCGCGCGCAGGGTGAGGACCATGTTGTCGCCGGTGTCGCCGTCGGCAACCGGGAAGACGTTGAGGTCGTTGACTTCCTGGCGCCGCGCCTCGAGCTGAGCGAGCGCCCCTTCGACGACGCTGCGAAAGCGAGCGAGGCTGGGCGCGGAGACCGTCACGACGCGCGGAGCCTAGTCCTCGGCGGGGCTAGAGCGCTTTTGTGACTTTTCCGGCTTTGAGACAGCGCGTGCACACGTACACGCGCTTGGGTGCGCCGTTGACGTCAATCCGGACCTTCTGCAGGTTCGGGTTGAAGCGCCGCTTGGTGGCGACCATCGAGTGGCTGCGGCTGTGCCCGAAGGCCGGGCCCTTGCCACAGGAATGACAAATCTTGGCCATCGCGGCGGAGTATAGGAGTGGGTTCAGGGGTAGCCGTCGGCCAAATGGCTCAGGAGGGCGCGACGATTGCTGCGGCGGTGACGCTGCCGGACCGCTACCGGGTGGTCCGCCACCTGGCGCGCGGGGGCATGGCGACGGTCTGGGAGGCCGAGGACAAGCTGCTCGGCCGCCGCGTCGCCGTCAAGGTGCTGGCCGAGCACCTGGCCGAGGATTCCGCCGCGCGCGACCGCTTCCAGCGCGAGGCCCGCGCCGCCGCCAAGGTCTCCAACCACCCCAACGTGGTGACGATCTACGACGTCGGCGAGAGCGACGGCCGCCCGTTCATCGTCATGGAGCTTCTGACGGGCGGCACCGTGGCCCAGCGACTCCGCGCCGGCCGGCCGTCGCACCGGCAGGCGCTCGAGTGGCTGGCCCAGGCAGCCGAGGCGATCGACGACACGCATGCACGCGGGCTGGTCCACCGGGACATCAAGCCCGGCAACCTCCTGCTCGACGAGCGCGGCCGCCTCGCCGTGGCCGACTTCGGGATCGCCCGCCTTGCCCGCGAGCAGACCGTGACGACGACCGGCCAGCTGCTCGGCACCGCTGCCTACCTTTCCCCCGAGCAGGCGCGCGGAGATCCGGCCAGCGCGGCCTCGGACCGGTACTCGCTCGCGGTGGTGGCCTACGAGCTGCTGACCGGCCGGCGGCCATTCACCGCCGACCACTTCGCCGCCCAGGCGCGCCAGCACCTGGAGGCCGCCCCGCCGCCCGCCTCAAGCATCCGCCCCGAGCTGCCGCCGGCGGTCGACGCGGTGCTGGGCAAGGGGCTGGCCAAGGAGCCCGCCCGGCGCTGGCCGACTGCGTGCGCGATGGTCGAGGCACTCGAGGACGCGCTCGACGGCATCCCCCGGCCGGCGCCGACCAGCGCCACCCAGGTCCTCGCGCCGCCAAAGGACGGCCCCCACACCGAGGCCGGCGTCCCGCCCCCGGCCGCATTCCCGCGCGCGCGCAGACGCAGGCGCGGGGCGCGCCTCGGCATGGTCCTGGCGCTGCTCGCCCTCGTCGCGCTGATCGGGGCCATCGTCTCGGCCGCCTTCGGCGGCGGCGATCGCATCACCGCACGCACCGACCACGCTACGAACAAGCGCGCGCTCGCGGCGGCCGACGACGCCAAGTCCAAGAAGAAGACTTCGAGCAAGCCGAAGACGACTTCGAGCAAGCCGAACACGACGGCGAGCACGCCGAAGACGACTTCGAGCACGCCGACGAGATCCGGCCCGCCTGGCCCGGCGACCAGCTCAGGCAATCCTGCCGCCCTCAACGAACAGGGCTTCCGCCTGCTCAACGCCGGCCATCCCGACCAGGCGATTCCGGTGCTGCAGAAGGCCGTCGACGGCTGCCACGGCGATCCGTCCAATCTCACCTGCGCCTACGCCATGTACAACCTCGGCAAGGCCCTGCGGCTCGCCGGCCGGCCCGACGAAGCCGTCACCTGGCTGCAGCGCAGGCTGCAGAACCCCGATCAACGCGCAACCGTCGAGCGCGAGCTCGCGGCCGCGCGCGCAGCGGCAAACGGCACCGGTGGCGCCTCGGCGCCGAGCTCGGGCCCGACCAGCAAGGTCAAGGGCAACGACAAGGCCGGCAAAGCGAAGGACAACGGCGATTAGGGGCTTTGCCGACTTCGTCACGGCCTGCCGTGAGGCGGTCGAGGCGGAGGCGGCAAGCAACGCCGACGACCGGTTCTGGATCCTCGACCCGTCGCTGGTGAGTCCGCCCGACGTGCGTCCCCTGTCCGAGCGCGAACTGCGGGCGCTGGTGCGCGGCGGCGTGCGCGGCCTGCTCGAGGCCGTCGACGAGCACCGCTGCGGGGTCTCGCTCCACGTCGACCTCGCCGTCGACGACGAGCTGTTCTCGGCCATCGTCCTGTCGGTCGCCGGGACGATGGCGACCAGCACCCAGTACGCGCGGGTCGAGCGCGACGCCGCCGGCCTGCCGAGCCTCGCCCCGTGGACCACGGCGCCCGAGCTCGAGGACGAGCTCGTGGCCGCGGCCGCTTCAGCGCTGTGAGCGCGTTCGTCATCGTGCGCGTCCGCGGGGCCGCCTGGAACGACGAGCGCACGATGCGCGAGCAGGACGGCTGGGACGAGCACGCCCGGTTCATGGACGGACTGGCCGACGAGGGCTTCATCGTGCTCGGCGGCCCCCTCGGCAGGGCCGAAAGGCGGTTCCTCCACATCTGCGACGCGCCCGACGAGGGAGCCATCAGGGCCCGACTGGACGCCGACCCGTGGACGCCGCACATGCTCGAGCTCGAGACCGTCGAGCCGTGGGAGATCCTGGTGCGGGCGCCCGGTTGAGCGGCTAGCGCATGCGAAGCGCGCCACTCGCGCCGTCTCCCGCCGGCGCCGGTAGAACGGCGCGATAAGGGGGGTGGGTTCGGGCGGCACGGCGATCTGTCCTGCCTAACGGTTGTCCTGCGACCACAAAACAGGACAGATCCGCGAACCAGTGCTGCCTCTTGGTCGCAGGACGACCAAAACCGACCACTCATTCGATCCCCGCCCGAACCCACCCTCCTTCGTCGCTGCCGTTCCAACGCGGCCGGCGGAGGCCGCCGCGAAACGCGCGCTTCGCACGTGCCCGGCCGCGGCCCCTAGCCGAGCCGCGCCCGCAGCGCCGCCATGCGCAGCACCGCCTCGGCGGCGTCTCGCCCCTGATGGCGCTTGCCACCGCCCGAGCGCGCGAGCGCCTGGTCCATGCTCTCGACCGTCAGCACCCCGAACCCGCAGGGCACGCCCGTGCGGAGCGACACGTCGGCGATGCCGCGGGCGGCCTCCGTGCACACGTGGTCGTAGTGCGAGGTCTCGCCGCGAATCACCGCACCCAGGCACACGACGCCGGCGTAGCGCCCCGACTCGGCGGCGTACTTGGCTGCCAGCGGCAGCTCGAACGCCCCGGGGACCTCGAACACGTCGGCCTCGTGCCCCGTCGCTTCGAGGAGCACCTCCTGCGCGCCGGCGACCAGCCGCTCGGCCAGGTCCACGTAGAAGCGCCCGACGGCGATGGCGAACCGCGACCTGTTGGTCACGCGTCGTCGCCTTCGCGGCGGCGGCGGTCCTCCTCGTGCTCGCGCTGGATGAGCTCGTCGTCGAGCGGGAGCGCCTGGTGGTGGATGGCGTGGCCCATGCGCTCGCGCTTGGTGGTCAGGTAGCCCTCGTTGTGCGGGTTGGCGATCACCTGGATCGGCAGCTGCTCGCTCACCGACAGCCCGTAGCCCTCGAGCCCGATGATCTTCTTGGGGTTGTTCGTGAGGATGCGAATCGAGCTGAGCCCGAGGTCTTTGAGGATCTGGGCGCCGATGCCGTAGTCGCGCAGGTCGACCGGCAGGCCGAGCGCGACGTTGGCCTCGACGGTGTCGAGGCCGTTCTCCTCCTGGAGCTTGTAGGCGCGCAGCTTGTTAAGCAGGCCGATGCCGCGCCCCTCCTGGGCGAGGTAGACGAGCACCCCGCGCCCCTCGCGCTCGATCATCGCCAGCGCCGACTCGAGCTGCTGGCCGCAGTCGCAGCGCAGCGAGTGGAAGACGTCTCCGGTCAGGCACTCCGAGTGCATGCGCACGAGGATGTCGGGCTCGCCGTCGACCTCCCCCTTGACCATCGCGACGTGATGCTTGCCGTCGACGAGCGAGCGGAACCCGATCGCGGTGAACTCGCCGAACGCGGTCGGCAGCACCGCCTCGGCCACCCGCTCGATCAGCCGCTCGGTCCGCTGCCGGTAGGCGATCAGGTCGGCGACGGTGATCATCTTGAGGTCGTGCTCCTCGCAGTACTCGACGAGGTCGGGCACGCGCGCCATCGTCCCGTCGTCCTTCATGACCTCGCAGATGACGCCGGCCGGAATGAGCCCGGCCAGGCGAGCGAGGTCGACCGCCGCCTCGGTCTGGCCCGCGCGCTCGAGCACGCCGCCGCCCTTGGCCTTGAGCGGGAAGACATGCCCGGGTTGGACGAGGTCGTGCGCCTCGGACCGGGGATCGACCGCGACCTGGATCGTGTGCGCGCGATCGTGGGCGGAGATGCCGGTGCTGACGCCCTCGCGCGCCTCGACCGAGATCGTGAACGCGGTCTTGAAGCCGGACTCGTTCTTGGCCGTCATCAGGTCGAGGCCGAGTTCGTCGCAGCGCTCAGGCGTGAGGGCGAGGCAGATCAGGCCACGGCCATTCATGGCCATGAAGTTGACGGCGTCGGGCGTCGCGAACTGCGCCGCCATCGTCAGGTCGCCCTCGTTCTCGCGGTCGGGAGCGTCGCAGACCACGACCATCTTGCCGGCGCGGATGTCCTCGATCGCGTCCTCGATCGTCGAGAAGCGCGTGTCGGGGGTCGTCATGCACGTGCTCCTTCAAGCAGCTTCTCGACGTGCTTGGCCAGGACGTCGACTTCCAGGTTGACTCGGTCTCCTCCCTCGAGGTCTCCCAACGTCGTGCGCTCCAGGGTCTCGGGGATCAGCGCGACGGCAAAGCCCTCGTCGCTGACGTCTGCCACCGTCAGGGATACGCCCGCCACCGCGATCGAGCCCTTCTCGACCACGTAGCGCAGCAGCTCCGCGGGCGCCAGCACGAACAGGCGACGCGAGAAGCCCTCCTGCGTCACGTCGCCGATCTCTCCGATTCCGTCCACGTGGCCCTGCACCACGTGCCCGCCGAGGCGGTCGCCGGCCCGCAGGGGCAGCTCGACGTTGGCGCTCGAGCCGGCGCGCAGGTCGCCGAGCGTGCTGCGTCGCAGCGTCTCGGTCATGACGTCGGCTCGGAAGCCGGCAGGCTCGACCGCGGTCGCGGTCAGGCAGACGCCCTCGACGGCCACCGAGTCGCCCTCGCGCAGCTCCGAAGCAAGCGCCGTGCGTACGCGCAGGCGCACGCCGTCGGCCGTGGTGTCCACGGCTTCGATGCGGCCACGATCCTGCACGAGCCCGGTGAACATCGATTCACCATTCTCGCAGTCGGGCGCTGACGAGCAGGTCGTCTCCGATCCGCTCGCAGTCGAGCGTCAGTGCGCGCATCGCCTCCGCGATCGTCTCCGTGCCCTCGCCCTCGAGCGGGTCGCGGGCGGTGCGCCCGCCCATGACGATGGGGGCGAGGAAGAGCCGGACCTCGTCGACCTCCCCGGCGTCGTAGAAGGCGCCGGCGAGGTGGGGGCCGCCCTCGAGCAGCACGCTCGTGATCCCCGCGGAGCCGAGCTGAATCAGCGCCGAGCGAACCCGGTCCGGTTCGTTGGCGCCGGTGGCGACGATCACGTCGACGCCGGCCATCTCGAGGTTGGCGACGGCGGTGCGGCGGGCCGCACGGGAGACCACGACGCTGAGAGGGATCTCGGGCGCCATCTGGACGAGGTGGGAGTCGAGCGGGAGCCGCCCCGTCGTGTCGAAGACCACCCGGCGCGGCTGGCGCGGCGCGTCGGGCAGCCGGGCCGTGAGCTGCGGGTTGTCGTGCAGGGCGGTGCCGATGCCGACGGCGACCGCGTCACAGCCGGCGCGCCACTCGTGGGCGAGGTCGCGGCTGGCCTGGGACGAGATCCACTTCGAGTCGCCGGTCTCGGTCGCGACCTTGCCGTCGAGCGTCATGGCCGACTTGAACAGCACCCACGGCCGGCCCGTGCGCGCGTGCTTGCGGAAGGCCTGGTTGAGCAGGCGCGCCCGCGTCGGGAGGTCGCCCTCGGCGACGACGACCTCGACGCCCTCGTCGCGCAAGATCCCCAGGCCACGACCGGACGCCTTCTCGGTCGGGTCGTCGGATCCGATGACCACGCGAGCGATGCCGGCACGCGCGATCGCGTCGGTGCACGGCGGAGTGCGCCCGTGATGACAGCAGGGCTCGAGCGAGAGGTACATCGTGGCGCCGTGCAGATCCGTGTCGCCGGCGGCAGCGATCGCCGCGACTTCGGCGTGGGGGCCGCCGACCATGGCGTGCCAGCCCTCGCCGACGACCTCGCCGCCCTTGACCACCACGGCGCCGACCAGCGGGTTGGGCGAGACCCGGCCCCTCCCGCGCGTGGCCAGCTCGATGGCCCGCGCCAGGTGGAGCCGGTCCGTCTCGGTGCTAGCGGCCATCGCCAACCGATGCTAGTGGCGCGTCGAACTCAGGCGCAATCGTGCAGCTTCCAGACGGTCATGAGCGGGCCGGGGCGATCGTAGGCCATCGGGTAGTAGTCGAAGCTCCAGTCGAAGTTGAACTTGACCGGCCCTGCACCCTTGTCGTAGGGGCTGGCGACGTAGACCGGCGTGGCCTGCTTGCGCAGGGCGCTGTAGTAGGCGGCGGCGTCGGGCACGTGCTTGGGGTCGACGAGCGCGCGCTGGGCCTGGATCGAACCGGAGATGACATAGCAGACGCCGTTTGCGCGGTAGACGTCGACGAGCGCGGCCGAGAGGTCGCGCGTGTAGCCCTCTCCGCCGACGACGCCGACCTCCTGGCGCCGGCGATTGGGCAGCACGCTGTCGGGCAGCTGCGCGGGGACGAGGCTCACGCCGAAGCGGGTGGCGAACTGGCGGGCGGCCTCGCCGGCGGGGCTCGTGCCGCTGGCGGCGGTCAGCGCGCTCTGGGGCGTGTCGTCGGCGACGAAGATGTTCCAGCGGTTGCCCTCGTTCGGCGGCGGCGCGAGGAAGTCGGGCTGGCGGTAGTAGCTATCGGGGATCACCGGCTCGTAGGCGACCTTGGTGCTTGGCGGCAGGTGCGCCGCCATCCAGCTGCGGACCTGGGCGCGGGTATCCGGGCGCGAGAGCAGCAGGTCGGAGTGGATCGAATAGACGACGGCCTGGCCGAGGAGGAGGACCGCCGCGACTCCGGCGAACGCCCATCTCGCCCGCGGCCACCGCCGGGTCAGGCCGTCGACCAGCCAGAACGCCCCCACCGCGGCGATCACGGCGAGCACCGGCAAGAGCGGCATCAGCCAGCGACCGAACCAGCGGGACGCGCTGCCCATGAACAGTACGTAGATGACCACCGTGGGCACGAGGAGCCAGAAGGCGCGGCTGCGCGTGCGGGCAAGCGCGATGGCCCCCGCCAGGCCGGCGAGCGCCGGCACCCAGCCGAGCCCCCAGGTGATCGACCAGAGGTAGTAGAGGTAGCCGTTGGAGAACGTCTGGCCGAGCTTGCCTTCGCTGCTCGTGGCGCTGGCCTGGTGGATGATCCCGCCGCCGAAGCTCTTGACGTCCAGCAGCGAGTACGGGCTGGTGACGACGAAGCCGGCGATCGTCGCCGCCCCGGCCAGGCAGAGGAGCAGGAAGGCGCGGGCCCTGAGGAAGTCGACCGTCCAGCGGTAGCCGCGCCTGAGGCTGACGCGCCACGGGTGGGGCAGCGGCCCGCCGTCGTCGCGCCAGCGGAAGTAGGCGGCGACGCAGATCGGGACGATGAAGATCGCCGCGGTGTACTTCGTCGCCATGGCGGCGCCCGTCGCGGCGCCGGCGAGGGCGAAGTCCCACCAGCGTCCGTGGCGGTAGATGCGGGCGATGCCATAGAGGGCGAGCGCTGCAGGCGCGAGCGTCGGCGAGTCGTTGAGCGCGAGGTGCGCGTAGAAGACGGGCATGAAGGCGACGGTGATCAGCGCGGCGCCCAGGAAGCCGATGCGGCGGTCGCTGAAGAGCTTCGCGCCCGCGAGGTAGGTCCCCCAGATCGCCAGCGTGCCCAGGACGGCGCTGACGACGCGTGCGACGACGTAGACCTCGGTCGGGTCGGTGGCGTAGGTCCGCGCGGCTGCATCGCCGCCGCCGAACCAGACGCCGAAGACGAGGTAGAGCAGGTTCGTGTAGCCCGGCGGGTTGACGAAGTAGAACGGGTTGAGGGTGTGGCCGAAGAACCCGATCGCGCGCGGGACGAAGTGCGCGTTCTCGTCGATGTTGTAGGCGTAGGGCAGGCCCTGCTTGATCCCCCACAGCCGCAGGCCCAGGCCGACGAGCATGAGCCCGGCCACGGCGAGCCCCCACCGCAGCCGTGTGCGCGACGGCGCGCGCGCGGCCCGCTCCGGACGGGCGATCTCGACCGTCGCCATGGGGGGTGATGGTAGAGCGCGGGCTTCCCCTGAAAACCCGCGTTCACGGGTAAGAGACGGGAGGGCGACTAGTACCCTGGGCCGGTCGTGAAGCTGATCATCCAGATCCCGTGCTTCGACGAAGAGGAGACGCTTCCCGTTACCCTCGCCGACCTCCCGCGCGAGGTTCCCGGCTTCGACGTCGTCGAGTGGCTCGTCGTCGACGACGGCTCGACCGACCGCACCGTCGAGGTGGCGCGCGAGCACGGCGTCGACCACATCGTCCGCCTGACCAACAACAAGGGGCTCGCCGTCGGCTTCCAGGCCGGCCTGGACGCGTCGCTCAAGCTCGGCGCCGACGTCGTCGTCAACACCGACGCCGACAACCAGTACTACGGCCCGGACATCGTCAAGCTCGTCGAGCCGATCATCAAGGGCGACGCCGACATGGTCGTCGGCGACCGCGAGGTCAGGAACATCGAGCACTTCAGCCCGCTCAAGAAGTCGCTGCAGCGGGTCGGGAGCTGGGTCGTGCGCCAGGCCTCGCAGACCACCGTCCCCGACACCACCTCCGGCTTCCGCGCCTACAACCGCGAGGCCGCGATCCAGATGGTCGTCGTCTCCAAGTTCACCTACACGCTCGAGACGATCATCCAGGCGGGCAAGATGCTCGTCGCCGTCGACCACGTCCCCATCCGGACGAACCCGAAGACGCGTGAGTCGCGCCTCTTCCCCTCCATGTGGTCCTACGTGCGGCGCAACAGCGTCTCGATCTTCCGCATCTACGCCCAGTACGAGCCGCTGCGCGTCTTCATGACGCTGGCCGGGTTCGTCGCGCTCGTGGCGCTCGTGATCTGGGGCCGCTTCGCCTACTTCTACATCGCCGACGGCAGCGGCGCCGGCCACGTCCAGTCGCTGATCCTCGGCGCCGTGCTGTTCAACGCCGCGGTCGTCCTCGCCGCGCTCGGCGTCATCGGCGACCTCCTCGCCGCGCAGCGCACGCTCTCCCAGCGCACCTTCGAGCGCGTGCGCCGCATCGAGCTCGCTCTCGACGTCAAGCCCAGCCACTACGAGCCCGGCAAGCACGACACCGGCGAGCACGCCACCACCGGCGCCGCCTCGGGGCGGGCCACAGGCAAGACCGAGGACCGCGAGGCCCTCAAGGTATGAGCCCCGCCCCGACGGTGACGACGGATGCTTCGGGCACCGTCACCGGCAACACGTACGACAAGTACGGCTCGACCAACCCGGTCGTCCAGCGGCTGATGCGCCGGTTCCACAGCGACCTCGACGCGCTCTTTCACCAGGCCCGGCCGGAATCGATCCTCGATGTCGGCTGCGGCGAGGGCGTGCTCGTCTGCCAGTGGGCGGACAAGGTCGGCGACGCGCGCGTGGTCGGCATCGACCTCGACGACCCTCGGCTGCACGCCGAGTGGGAGAAGCGCC
Source organism: Solirubrobacteraceae bacterium (assembly GCA_045805605.1). Lineage (GTDB taxonomy): Bacteria > Actinomycetota > Thermoleophilia > Solirubrobacterales > Solirubrobacteraceae > DATBDE01. Next base: position 60,769 of record JBJMKX010000058.1, on the reverse strand, counting down.
GGCGCCCGAACCTCGAGTACCGGGTCCAGAGGGCCGAGGAGCTCCCGTTCGAGAACGACGAGTTCGACTTCGCCAGCGCCGTCGAGGTGCTCGAGCACGTCCCCGAGCCCGACCACACCCTCGCCGAGATGGCGCGCGTGGCCCGGCGCCACCTGCTCGTCTCCGTCCCGCGCGAGCCGCTGTGGCGTGGGCTGAACATGGCCCGCGGCGCCTACCTGCGCGACTGGGGCAACACCCCGGGACATCTCAACCACTGGTCCAAGCGCGCGTTCGTGTCGTTCCTGCGCACGGTGGGCACGCCCGTCGAGGTGCGCTCGCCGTTCCCGTGGACCATGGTCCTCGTCCGCCTGGATTAGCGTGGTCCCGTAATGGCCGAGATCGCGCCGTCGGTCGCGGCCGCGGCCGAGAGCGGACCAGGCGAGGAGGGCATCCTCGACGCCGAGGCCGGCGGGCGGCGCGGCGGCTACGGGCGCGGCGCCGGCATTCTCTCGATCGGCATCGCCACCACCGGCGTCGTCACGTTCGCGTACTTCGCGGTGGCCTCGCACGTGCTGTCGGAGGTGGAGTACAAGGGCATCTCGCTGCTGTGGTCGGTGATGTTCGTGGTCATCTCGGTCATCTACCGGCCGATCGAGCAGCTGCTCTCGCGCACGATCGCGGACCGCCGCGCCCGCGGCCACCACGAGCACCCATATCGCGTCCCGGTCACGATCCAGGCGAGCTTCGCGCTCCTGTTCGCGATCGTCGCGCTCGCCCTGAAGGGGCCGATCGAGGACGACGTCTTCGACGGGTCGAGCACGCTGTACTGGGTGCTCGTCGTCGGCACGCTCGCCTACGGCGCCTCGTACTTCGCGCGCGGCTGGCTGGCCGGGCACGAGCGCTTCGGCCTCTACGGCGGCCTGGTCTTCCTCGAGTCGACCTCGCGCTTCCTGTTCGCGCTTGCCGTCGCGGTCGGGATCACGAGCGGCCAGGGGGCGGTGGCGCTGGGAATCGCCGCGGCGCCCTTCGTCTCGCTGGTCGTTGTGCCATGGGCGTTCTCGCGGCGCAGGGCGGTGGACGAGCCGGACGGCACCCGGCGACGCAAGGCGCCGGATTCCGGCCTCTCGATGGCCCACGGCATGGGCTTCGCGGTCAGCGTGCTGGGGATCATGCTCGCCGAGCAGACCCTGCTCAACGCCGCCGTCATCACGACCGACATCACCGCCGCCGACGCCGCCCTGGCCGGCTTCGTGTTCAACGTGCTGCTGATCGCGCGCGCGCCGCTGCAGCTGTTCCAGTCGATCCAGACCTCGCTCCTGCCCCACCTCGCCGGCCTCGAGGCCAAGCAGGGCGCCGCCGACTTCGGGCGGGCGATCCGCATCACCGTGCTGGCGATCGCCGCCTTCGCCGGCGCCGTCGCGCTCGTGCTGCTCGCGATCGGGCCGTGGGCGATGGACGTCCTGTTCGGCGGCGACTACGACTACGGGCGCGTCGGCCTGGCCGTTGTGGCGCTCGGAATGGGTCTGCACCTGATTGCCGGCACGCTCAATCAGGCCGCGCTCGCGCGCCGCCAGGCGAAGGTCGCCGCCGGAGCGTGGCTGCTCGCGGCGGCGCTGTTCGTCGCCTTCGTGCTGGCGCCGACGATCTCCAACCAGGTGCTGCGGGTGGAGGTGGCGTACTTCGGGGCGACTCTGATTTTGAGTGGGCTGTTGTTCGCGCTGTACCGCCGGCAGGCATCAGGCATCACCTGAGAACTGATGCCTTACTTCCGCGGATGCCCCGCAATCACCCCACACATGGTGGGCGTGTTGCGGCGCAGGATCACGACGTAGTAGACCGCGCGCCGGCTGGCGCGAAAGCGCCTCGCGGTCCCGGTCGCCTTGCCCTTCCCCGAGTTGTCGACGATCAGCGGCTGGTAGTGCCAGCCGTGCAGGCCCCGCTTGACGGCGCCCTTGCCGCTCTTGCCGCTGCGGGTCTTGCAGGGCTGCTTGCGCGCACGGGCCTTGCGCAACTGGATCTTGTACTCGCCCTTGATGTGCTTCTTCACGCTCACGGTCAGCTTCGCGTTGCGCCCCGTCTTCAGCGAGGCATTGGCGGAAAACCGCGGCGCGAGCTCGTAGGGGCCGAAGGGCTGTCCCTTGAGCTTGGTCCGTAAGGTCTTCGCCGACGCAGCACCGGGCACCAGCACCAGAGCCAGTACGGCGATCACGCCGACGGAGAGAATCCGTTTCACAGGTTCTCCTGTCGGTAGGTGGAACGACAAAGCCCCGGCACTACCCAGCCGGTTGGCGCTCAATCGGCGAGCTTCAGCGGGCACCGGCGGCCTCCGCAAGCTCGCGGTAGGCGGCCGGCGCGTCCTCGGCGCCGAACACCCCCGACCCGGCCACGAGCAGGTCCGCGCCCGCGTCGACCACCGCTTTCGCGGTCGCGGCGTTGACCCCGCCGTCGACTTCGAGCCGCACGCGATCGGGCAGCAGCGCCCGCAGCCGCTGCAGCTTGTCGAACGAGTGCTCGATGAACGGCTGGCCGCCCCACCCCGGGTTGACCGACATGCACAGGGCGAGATCGAGGTCGTCGAGCAGCTCGGCCAGCGCGTCCGCCGGCGTGGAGGGGGTGATCGCCACCCCGGCGCGGCACCCGTGTTCGTGCACCTGCTGCACCGCGTAGTGCACGTGCGCCGTGGCCTCGAAGTGCACGGTGATCGAGTCGGCGCCCGCCCTGGCAAACGCCTCCAGCTGCTGCTCGGGCCGCTCGATCATCAGGTGGACGTCCAACCAGCCGCCGGCCCCGTGCACCTGCTCGCGCAGCGCCTCGACGATCAGCGGGCCGATGGTGATCGGAGGGACGAAGTGCCCGTCCATGACGTCGACGTGGATGACGCGCGCGCCCGCCCCGATGACCTCTTCGACCCGCTCGCCCAGCCGGGCGAAGTCGGCCGAGAGGATGCTGGGCGCGACGCGCACGCCCTCGGGATAGGCCTTCACAGACGCCGCAGCATGCTGCCGCCGCAGTTGTTGCACTTGAGCACCGCCGTCGACGCCATGCGGACGATCGTCGAGTGCTCGCCGCAGTCGGGGCACACCGAGGTCAGCTCGAACCGGCTCAGGCAGTACGCGCACCGGTAGCGGCCGGGGATGTTCGTAGGTCGCAGCCACGGCTCGCCGCACTCGGGGCACGCGGGCCCGAGATCGACTTCGGGGTCGGAGGACCCGGGGGCGCTCATCGGCGCCGGAGGCGCGCGACGAAGAAGCCGGCGGTGCGATCGCGGGAGGGAAGGGTCAATGCAAAGCGCTCCTCAGTGGGATGGTGCCATGCCGGGAAGTCGTCACGCAGGTCGTCGACGTCGAAATCGGTGGTCGAGCCCAGGAGGTTCTCCACCACGCGCTCGTTCTCCTGCGCGCTGATGGTGCAGGTGGCATAGACAAGCGTCCCCCCTGGTGCCGTCGCCGCCGCCGCGGCGGCGAGGATCTGGGCCTGCAGGGCGGCAAGCTCGTCCGCGCTGTTCGGCGAGACGCGCCAGCGCAGGTCGGGGTGCGCGGCCAGCGTGCCCAGCCCGCTGCACGGCGGGTCGACGAGAACGCGATCGAAGGGGCCGTCGGCGCGCGGCTCGGCGGCGTCGGCGAGGTCGACCCGCACGCTCGTGGCGTGCAGGCGCGTGCAGGTCGCCGCCAGGGTGCGCGCGCGGCCGGGGTGGCGCTCGACGGCGACGACCTCGCCGCGGTCCGCAGCGAGCGCCGCCAGGTGCGTGGCCTTGCCTCCGGGGGCGGCGCACAGGTCGAGCACGCGCTCGCCCGGGCGCGGCCTGAGCGCCCGCGACACCGCCATCGCCGCGCGCGACTGCGGCCACGCGGCGCCCGCCTCCCATTCCGGCGAGCCGCGCAGGTCGAACGGCGCTTCGAGGACCAGCGCCTCGGGCACGAGCGGGTCGGTGCGCGTGGCAACCGAAAGCGCCGCCGCGAGCGCATCGCGGTCGGTGACCAGCGTGTTGGCGCGCAACGCGATCTCGGCGGGCTCGTTGCTCGCGGCCATCAGGGCGCGCGCGGTGTCGGGGCCGAGCTCGCTCCACCAGCGCTGCGCGATCCACTCCGGCATCGAGTGCTTGACTGCGGCGGCCGCCGGTGTGTCGTCGCTCAGCCGGCCGAGGAGGTCCTCGCGCGCCGCCCGGCGCAGGACGGCGTTGACGAGCCCGGCCGCGCCGCGGCCGGCGGCCTCCTTGGCCAGGTCGACGCTCTCGGCCACGGCCGCACGGTCGGGGACGCCGTCGAGGTAGAGGAGCTGGAAGAGCCCGAGCCGTGCGGCCGCGAGCACGGGCTGGTCGAGCCGGTCGGGCGGCCGGTCGGCGAGGCCGGCAAGCAGATGGTCGAGCGTCGCCCGGCGCTGCACCGTGCCGTAGGCCAGCCGGGTCGCGAAGGCGCGGTCACGGGCGTCCAGCCGCGCCCGGTCGGCCTCGGCCGGAAGCGCGCGGTCGGCGTAGGCACCGTCCTCGAAGACGCGGCGCACGACCGTGAAGGCGACTTGGCGGGCGTCAGAGGGCATGCCCGCGCAGGAATGCGCCGGCCGGCATCGCGCGTCCGCCCGCCGGCTTGACTTCGCGCAGCTCCAGCGCTCCGCCCGCCGCGCCGAACAGCAGCGCGCCGTCGCGCGTCGACAGTTCACCCGGCGCCACGTCCCCGACGTCGGCGCGGATGGTCGCTGCGCAGACGCCGAGCGGCTCGGCGCCGTCGCGGTCGATCCGGGCCCCGATGTGCGGCGTCAGCGCCCGCACGACCCGCTCGAGCTCGGCCGGCGTGCGCGCCGGGTCGAGCACCCGCTCGCCGGGCGCGATCTTCTCGGCGTACGTGACGTGGGCGTCGTCCTGGTCGGCGAACGGCGGCCGGTCGTCGAGCGCCTCGACGAGCAGGTCGCCGCCGATCCGCTGCAGCCGCGGTGCGAGCATGCCGTAGGTGTCGTCGCGGTGGATCGGCTCGGCGCGTCGGGCGCACACCGGCCCGGCATCGAGCGCCTCGACCACGCGCATGATCGAGACCCCCGTCTCGACGTCGCCGGCCATGATCGCCCGCTCGACCGGCGCCGCTCCGCGCCAGCGCGGCAGCAGCGACGGATGGACGTTGAGCATCAGGTGCTCCGAGAGCAGCGGCTCGCGGATCAGGCCGCCGAACGCGCAGACGCACACCACCTCGGGCCGCGCGGACGCGATGGCGGCTCGGGCGTCGTCGTCGTTGACGCTCGGGGGTTGGAGGACCTCGATGCCCAGCTCGCGCGCCGCCACCGCCGCCGGCGGCCGCCCGAGGCGCCGTCCGCGGCCGCGCGGGCGGTCGGGCCGGGTGACCACGAGCAGGGGCCGGTGGGCCGAAGCCGCCAGGCGCCGCAGCACCGCCACGGCGAAGTCGCTGGTGCCGAGGAAGACGGTGTGCACCGGGGCGTGCGCCCTACGCCGCGCGGTCGGAGGACTGCTCCCGCAGGATGCGGATCGCCTCCTTGCGCTGCTCGCGGCGGCAGCGCTCGATCATCAGCACGCCGTCGAGATGGTCGACCTCGTGCTGGATGACGCGCGCCTCGAGCCCCGAGGCCTCGACGACCACCGTCTCGCCGTGCTCGTCGACCGCCCGCGTGCGCACGTGGACGGGGCGCTCGACGTCCACGTGGACGTTGGGGAGCGACAGGCAGCCCTCCTCGAGGATCTCGGTCTCCTTCCCCGTCCACTCGATCTCGGGGTTGACGAGGGCGACGATCGGCGACTCCGGCTGCACGCGGTACACGAGCACCCGGTTCGAGGTGCCGATCTGGGGGGCGGCGAGGCCGACGCCGTAGGCGTCGTGCATGATCCGGCGCATGTAGTCGACTTCGGCGCGGAGGGCGTCGTCGAAGCGGTCGACCGCGCGGGCGCGCGTCTTGAGCACAGGATCGCCCCACTTGCGGATGTGACCCAGCGCGGCGGCGCGCCGCGCTCGGAACTCCTCGTCGAAGCGGTCGTCCTCGGGGGCGACCTCGTCCTGGACCTCGACCTCGGGTGCTTCGTCGTTCACGTCGGTGAGTCTAGGCCGCGCTGCGCGCCCTCTCGGCGAGCGTTTCGGCCGGCCCGTGCCATGGCTCGCCGTGCCCGGGCAGAGCGACCTTCACCCCCTGAAGCGGCGCTAGGCGGTCGAGTGACGAGCGCACCTCGACGTCCGAGACATTCGTCCCGTGCGGCATCAGCTGCGGACCGCGCCGCCCGGTGACGATGTTCCACGTGGCCACCTCGTCGCCGGTCAACAGCGCGCCGCGGTCCTCGAACAGGAAGGCACAGTGGCCGGGGGTGTGGCCCGGCGTGTGGATCACCCGGGGCTTTCCGGGCACGTCGAGGACGTCGCCGTCGGCGATGAGCTCCGCTCCCTCGAGCTTTGACGGGCGCGCGGCACCGCCCCGCGTGAAGGTGATGACCGTCCGCAGGAACGTCGGGTGCCAGAGGTTGCGCATGAACTCGACCGGCCGGGCGTCGCCGGTCTTGGGGCCTGGGCTCTCGAGCGTCGGCTGGTCGTAGGCATGGATGAAGACGGTGGCGCCGGCGTCGCGCAGCGTCGCGGCCACGCCGGTGTGGTCGGAGTCGGAGTGGGTGAGCACGACCGCCTCGACGTCCTCGACGCGATGGCCGAGCTCGTGCAGGTCGCGCTCGAGCTCCTTGGCGAACGCGGGCAGACCGGCGTCGATCGCCGTCAACTTCTCCCCGTCCTCGACGAGGTACCAGTTGACGACGGGGTGGCCCAGCCGGTGCACCTTTGGCACGACGTTGGTCTGGATCACCGCCATGGGGCGCGGAAGCCTAGTAGCGCTCTGGCTATTGCGGGTCGACGTCGACCGAGAAGGTGGCGCCACGATGCGCCCGGTCGGCGGCGGCGCGCTCCACCGCCCCGCCGACGGCGCGGACGGCGGCCGGGCCCTCGGTCGCCTTGACCACGACCTGCGCCCGTTCGCGGCCGCGCACGCGGAACAGCGGCGCGGGGCCGAGCACGATCAGATCGGCCCCCTCGGCCCCACCGACGGCCGCCGCCACGGCGCCGGCGGCGCCCATTGCGGCGCCCGGGCGCTCGGACGTACAGACGACGCGGATGAGCTCGGCGAACGGCGGATAGGACAGGGCCGCGCGACGCTGGAGCTCGCCCGCCACGAACCCATCGGCGTCGTGGCGGGCGGCGTGGCGGATGGACAGGGCGTCGGGGTCGAGCGCCTGCACGAGCACGCGGCCGCCGCGCGGCCCGCGCCCGGCGCGGCCGGCGAGCTGGGCGATGAGCGCGAACGTGCGCTCCTCGGCGCGGAAGTCGGGGAAGCGCAGCGTCGCGTCGGCGTCGAGCACGACGCCCAGGGTCACGTCGGGGAAGTCGTGGCCCTTCGCGACGACCTGCGTCCCGAGGAGCACGCCGGCAGGGGCCGCGTCGAACGCCGCCAGCACCTCCCCCACGCGGCCGCGGCCGGCCGCCGTGTCGGAGTCGAGGCGGAAGACCCCGAACCCGTCGGCGCCGAGCGTGTCGTCGAGCTCGCGGTGCAGGCGCTCGGTGCCGGCGCCGTGGCGGGCGACCGCGAGCGAGGCACAGTGCGGGCAGCGCGACGGCGCCGGCTCACGATGGCCGCAGTGGTGGCAGGCAACCTCGCCCGCCGCGCGGTGCAGCACGAGCGCGACGTCGCACTGCGGGCACTCCCACACCCGGCCGCAACTGCGGCAGCTCAGGAAGTTGGCCCAGCCGCGACGGTTGAGCAGGACGATCGCCTTCTCGCCGTTGCGCCGGACGGCGTGCAGGGCCTCGGCGGTCTCCGGATGGAGCGCGTGGGCGGCGCCGCGCATGTCGAGGATCCGCACCGGAGGCAGCGGGCGGCCGTCGACGCGATCGGGCAGGGCGAGGCGCTCGAGGCGGTGGATGCTCTCGGGCCGCGGGGTGGCCGACCCGGCGACGAGCACCGCGCCCACCTGCCGCGCGCGCTGGGCGGCGACGGAGCGGGCGTCGTAGCGGGGGTCGCCCTCGTGCTTGTAGGAGGCGTCGTGCTCCTCGTCGACGACCACCAGCCCGAGGTCGCGGACGGGCGCAAAGACGGCCGACCTCGGACCGACGCAGATCCGCGCCTGGCCCGTGCGCAGGCGGCGCCACTCGTCGTAGCGCTCGCCGTCGCTCAGCTGCGAGTGCAGCACGGCGATCGTGTCGCCGAACCGGGCCTGGAAGCGGGTGACCGTCTGCGGGGTCAGCGCGATCTCCGGGACCAGGACGATGGCGCCCCGACCGCGTTCAAGCGCCGCGCCCGCGGCGCGCAGGTAGACCTCGGTCTTGCCCGAGCCGGTGACGCCGTGGAGGAGCAGCTGAGCGGGCTCGTCGAAGGCCCGCTCGATCCGCGCCACCGCCGCATCCTGGGCCGGCGTGAGAGGCGGAGGGGTACGAATCGCGCCCACCGTGGCCGCCGCGGGCCGGCGGCGCACGTCACGCCGCTCGAGCGTGATGAGGCCGCGGTCGGCGAGGCGGCGAAGGCCGCCATGGTCGAGGGGCAGGTCGGCGGCGGGAAGGGGTCCGGCGGCGAGGGCGTGCAGGACGGCGCGCTGCTTGGGCGTCGCGGCGTCCTCGTCGCGCACCAGCTCCGCCACCAGGCGCCGCTTGGTCCGCACCCGGGGGCGCTCGCCGCCGGGGCCGACACCCGGGGGCAGGACCAGCCCGAGCGCCCGGGCCGGGGTCGAGCAGTACGCCCGCGCCATCCAGCTCGCGAGCCGCACGAGGTCGGCCGGAACACCCTGCTCGAGCGCCTCCAGCGGGGCGGCGAGGCGCTCGGGCTCGATCTCGCTGCGCTCGGCCAGGTCGACGACCACGCCCAGCACCCGCCGCCGCCCGAACGGCACCACGAGCAGCGACCCGACGCCGACGCGCTGCAGCGCCTCGGGCAGCCGGTAGTCGAACGGCCCGCGCAGCGCGCGGGCGGAGGTCAGCGGCTCGACCTTGGCGATGGACGGCACGCCCCGGACGGTAGGCCGCGGGGCGGACGCGCCGGGGGGTCAGAGCGGCACGGCGAGCAGCGCGCATGCGGCAACCACGCCCGCCGCCGCCAGGGGGCAAGCCGGCGCGCGCTGACCAGGTCACGAGCGCCTCCGCTCAGATCCTCCGCCACCACGGTCGCCACCGACCGGTGCGCCCTGGCCATCGCCCCAATCCCGAGCCCGATCGACGCCGCATACGCGGTCGGCCCGGCGGTCAGAAGCGACGCGGCCCACACCGATGCGGGGAGGATGTTGACGACTGCGGCCACGGTCCCGACGCCGGCGGCGACGGCAGGGAGCGCCGGAACACCGAGCCCGCCTCCTGCGAGGGGCGGCAGCGGAAGGGTCGCGATGACCACGACGAGTGCGGCGACGCGCACCGCGACCTGCCAGGGCATCACGAGGCGGACCGCGCCGGAGACGAGCCGGCGTTCGACGGTCAGCGCTGCCGCCGCCACGCCGGCGAACGGCCACCACGGGGCCACGCCGGCAAGCGGGCACCCACATGCGACCAAGGCTGCGACGGCGAGCGCGACGGCCGCGTGCCGCTCGGCCGCCGTCCATGGTGAGCGGGCGGCAGAAGGGACCCGGTAACGGTCGGCCAGAGCACGCAGCTGGTCAACGCGCTCGAGACCGCGGGCCTCGTTCAGCGGCGCGCCGAGCCGGCCGACCGGCGCCGCCAGCGGCTGGTCCTCTCACCCCCCGGCCGACGCGCGCTCCGCTCGGCCGACAGCCTGCTGGCCGAGCGCCTCACCGCGCTGCTCGAGGCCCTCCCGCGGCCGGAGGTCGACGCGCTCGCCCGCGCGCTGCCGGTCGTCGAGGCCGCCTTCTCCGGCAGCGCCCCGCCGCGCCGCCCCCCTCCCCCACGCCGCCCCGGCCCTAGTGCCCCTGCGCCTCGGCGCGGCGGCGCATGAAGTAGCGGAACCAGTTCGGGCCGTACGGGACGTAGACCCGGACCCGACGGCCCGACGCCCGCAGCCGCGCCGCGAGGTCGGGGCGCATGCCGAGCAGGAGCTCGCAGTCGGCGCCGGGGAGCTCGGGCAGCACGCGCCGCAGGAGCGCCTCGTCGTGCGTCGCCAGCCGCACCTCGGCCCCCGCGTCGCGCAGCTCGAGGGCCAGCCGGGCATAGGCCGCGTCCGTCTCCGGCCCCCACGGCAGCGCGCCGGGCTCCACGTACGCGCCCTTGACCAGCCGCACCGGGACTCCCGCCGCGGCCAGCCGCGCCGCGTCGGCGGCCGAGCGCGGCAGGTTGGCCTGCAGCGTTGCGTCGACCCGCTCGCCGCCGACCGCAAGCACAGCGTCGAGCACCCGGTCGGTCACCGCCGCCGCCTCCGCCCCAACCTGCACCCGCGCGACCGCGGCGATGCGGCGCAGGACGCCGGCGTCGAACGCCACGTGCGAGAGGTCAATAGACAGGCATGCACCCTCGGGCAGCCGTCCGGCCAGGGCGACGTATGCGTCGGCCACCGAGCGGACGACCTGCGGGTCGGTCACCCGCTCGCCGAAGAGGTCGATGCTGGCGAGCAGGCCCCGGGCACCCAAGGCCCGCGCCACCTGCAGGGCGTCATCCGGCGCCTCACCGGCGACGTACCGCCGCGCCGACCGCCAAGCGCGCTCGCGCGCGCCGGGCACTCGGCCCACGGCCCATTCGAAGGCCTCGCTCGTGGCGAGGGAGAACAGAGCGCGCCGTGCCAGCATTCGCCCGCCAGGTTACGTCCGACCCGCTGCTAACGTCTTGATCGCGCTGCCGCTGTTCGGCCGCCCTGCAATGAGATTCGCGGTTCCGTCCCCCGGGAATCTCAGGTGGAACGGACAGCGACCGTCCGCTACCCCTATATGCCCCCGATCCCCGCCCACAACGCTACCAGCGAGCGCCCGATTCTCGTGCTCGGCGCCGGTCCCGCCGGCCTCACGGCCGGCTACCTGCTGGCCAAGGAGGGGCTCCCGGTCGTGGTCGTCGAAGCCGAGTGGCAGGTCGGTGGCATCGCCAAGACCGAGGTCCGCGACGGCTACCGGTTCGACCTCGGCGGCCATCGCTTCTTCACCAAGGTCGACGAGGTCAACGAGCTGTGGTTCGAGATCATGCGCGAAGAGTTCCTCAAGCGCCCGCGGATGTCGCGCATCTTCTGGAACGGGAAGTTCCTCGACTATCCGCTCCAGGGCATGGACGTGATCAAAAAGCTCGGGCCGTTCGAGCTCATCCGCTCCGGTCTCAGCTACGTCGCCGCCAAGCTCCGCCCCAAGGGCGAGGAGGAGAACCTCGAGCAGTGGGTCTCCAATCGCTTCGGCAAGCGGCTGTACCAGCTCTTCTTCAAGACCTACACCGAGAAGGTATGGGGCGTGCCCTGCACCGAGATCCGCGCCGAGTGGGCCGCCCAGCGGATCAAGGGCCTGTCCTTCTGGAGCGCCGCCAAGTCGGCGTTCTTCGGCAACAAGGGCAACAAGATCAAGTCGCTGATCAACGAGTTCCACTACCCGCGGTTCGGCCCGGGGCAGATGTGGGAGACGATGACCGACGACATCCGCCGCCTGGGCGGCGACGTGCGCCTCGGAGCCCCGGTCTCGCGCATCCAGGTAAACGACGAGGGGATCGTCACCGAGGTGCAGGCCAACGGCTACCGCATCCGGCCCTCGCACGTGATCAGCTCGCTGCCGCTGCGGGCGACCGTCGCCTACGCGAAGCCCGAGCCCGACCCGAAGGTGCTCGAGGCCGCGAAGGGCCTGCGCTACCGCGACTTCCTGACGGTCGCGCTGGTGATCGACGGCGAGGATCTGTTCCCCGACAACTGGATCTACATCCACGAGCCGGGCGTGCGGGTCGGCCGCATCCAGAACTACCGCTCGTGGAGCCCGTGGATGGTGCCCGACGAGAGCAAGGCCTGTGTCGGACTCGAGTACTTCTGCTTCGAGGGCGACGAGCTCTGGACCATGGACGACGACAAGCTCGTCGAGCTGGCCAAGAGCGAGCTCGAGAAGATCGGCCTCGCCCGCAAGGAGGACGTCGTGCGCGGATTCGCGGTCCGCGTCCCCAAGGCCTATCCGATGTACGACCACGACTACGCCGAGCGCGTGGAGGTCATCCGCGAGTGGCTCGAGGGTATCGGCAACCTGCAGCAGGTCGGCCGCAACGGCCTGCATCGCTACAACAACTCCGACCACTCGATGCTCACCGCCATGCGGGCGGTCGACAACCTCGTGCGCGGCACGCACCACGACCTCTGGGCGGTCAACGCCGAGAGCGCGTACCACGAAGAGGACCAGAAGCCCGAGCAGCCCTACAAGAAGCTGCCCGACGCGCCCAAGATGGACGAGCCCCTCGAGGCCGAGGTCATCGTCTCCTAGTGATCCACGTCCCCACGACGGGGTTGACGACGACGAGCAGGAGCCACGAGATCCTCGCCACGCCCGGCGAGATCAGATAGGCGATCGGGATCGACCCCAGGAAGACCACGGCCGGCGCGATACCCGCGGCGACCGTGGAGCGCCACTCGATGTCGGTGGGCGAGGGGTCGAGCAGCCCGCTGCGACTGGCGACCGCCCAGATCAGCGTGTGAAGCGCCGACACCGCGGCGATGCTCACGGCCATCAGCACCGTGGGCAGGGGCACGTCCGCGACATCGGGGTCCCCGACCGCCTCGGTGGTGAACGGCAGCAGCACGTTGCGTCGAAGAACGCGATTGCTCGGTTGTACTCGGGGCCGTCGCGCGGGTCCGCACTGGGCGGGCTAGTCAACCAACGTGCGCGGCGGAATCGTTCGAGGCCGGCTCGCTCAGCTCGACCAGGTTCCCGTCCGGGTCGCGGAGGTAGAGCGAGCGCATCTGCCCGACCGCGCCTGAGCGGTCGACCGGGCCGAGCTCGATCGCGACGCCCGCCTCCCGCAGCTTGCACTCGACGTCGTCCACCCTACCCTCGACCAGGAAGCACAGGTCGGCCGAGCCGGGCTGTGGCCGCTGCGCGTGCGGCTCGATCTCGCCGCCGGCGCGGTGCAGGTGGATCCGCTGCTTCCCGAACCGCAGCGCGAGCCGGTCGCCGTCGAATCGCTCGAGGCGCATCCCGATCCGCTCGTAGAAGGCGACGGTTGCGTCGACGTCGGCGACCGTGAGGACGAGGTGGTCGAGCGACCGGATGGTCATCCGCGCATTTTCGCTGGGTCCGGCCGACGTAGCCCTTTACGTTCCGTTTAGCTTGGCGGCACGCGGGTACTTCCAGTCGCCGACAACGTCGCTCAGGGAGGAGTCGGGGGATGCCGAAGCGCCGCTCGTTGCTCGCCGTATTCGTGATCGGCTTCCTGCTTGCCGCCGCCGCACCGGCGCCGGCAGCGTCGGGCACCGCGCCGGGCGCGCCGGGCGCCGCCGCCCACTGGACGCCGGCGGACAAGGACGGGTACGGGACCGCCACGGCGACGGAGAGCAAGGTGTGGCACACCCTCCGAGACGGCGAGCTGACCGAGGTCTACTACCCCAACCTCGGCACGCCGAGCGTCCGGGACCTGCAGTTCATCGTCAGCGACGGCGCCACCTTCGCCGAGCGCGAGACCGACGCCACCACCCACGTCACCCAGCTCGCGGACTCCAGGAGCCTCACGTACCGGCAGGTCAACACCGCCAAGTCGGGCGCCTACCGCATCACCAAGACCTACACCGAGGACCCCGCCCGCAACACCCTGCTGGTCCGCGTACGGTTCGAATCGCTGACGGGCAAGAAGCTGAACCTGTACGTCCTCTACGACCCGTCGCTGTCCAACGACGGCAGCGACGACTCGTCCACCACGTCGGGATCGACGCTGGTGGCGTCCTCCGACGGCGAGACCCCGAGCGCGAGCGCGCTGGCCGCATCGCCGGCCTTCACGAGCACCTCGAACGGCTACCTCGATACCAGCGACGGCTGGACCGACCTGCGCAACGACTTCAGGATGGACTGGCACTACGCGTCGGCGCCCAACGGCAACGTCGTGCAGACGGCGCAGACGCCGCTGGACGGCCGCAAGAAGAGCCAGGAGATGACGCTGGCGCTCGGCTTCGGCGGGTCGGCCGCCGAGGCGTCCTCGGCGTCCTCGGCCTCGCTGTCGGTGGGCTTTGCGGCGGCGTCGTCGGCCTACGCGGACGGCTGGCACGGATATCTGAGCGGACTCGCGAGCGAGCCGGCGAGCGCCGGGGGCTACGGACCGACCTACGACGTCTCCGTCATGACCCTCGCCGCCCATGAGGACAAGACCTACCGCGGCGGCTACATCGCCTCGCCGACGATGCCCTGGGCCTGGGGCACGGGCCTCGAGAATCCCTCCGGCGCCTATCACCTGGTGTGGGCGCGTGACCTGTACGAGATCGCCACCGCCCTGCTCGCCGCCGGCGACCGGGCGGGGGCCGAGCGGGCGCTGGACTACCTGTTCAACCGCCAGCAGAAGCCCGACGGATCGTTCCCGCAGAACTCGACCGTCGACGGGACGCCGCACTGGGGCAACCTCCAGCTCGACGAGGTGGCGGACCCCATCATCCTGGCGTGGCAGCTCGGCCGCACCGACGGCATGACCTACGCCCACGTCAAGAAGGCTGCCGACTTCATCGTCGATTATCCGGGCGCGCCGTTGACCCCCCAGGAGCGCTGGGAGAACCAGAGCGGGTACTCCCCCGCGACGATCGGCGCCGAGATCGCCGGGCTGATCTGCGCGGCCGACATCGCGCGCCGCAACGGCGACACCGCGAGCGCGACCCGCTACGAGAGCACCGCCGACGACTGGCAGAAGCGGGTGCAGGGCTGGACCGCGACCCAGAACGGGCCCTACTCCCCGCGCCCCTACTACCTGCGCCTGACCAAGGACGGCAATCCGAATGCCGGCACCGCGTACGACATCGGCGACAGCGGCCCGACCGGCGTCGACCAGCGCAAGGTCGTCGATCCGAGCTTCCTCGAGCTGGTGCGGCTCGGGGTCAAGCCGGCGAACGACCCGGTGGTGCGCAACAGCATCGCCGTCGTCAACCAGCAGCTCGCCGCCGGTGAGCCCACCGGCAAGTTCTTCTGGCATCGCTTCAATTTCGACGGCTACGGCGAGACCAAGGACGGCGGCCAGTGGGACATCGGGTTCCCGACCAACCCGACCGAGGACTGGGCCAACAACACGACGATCGGCCGCAACTGGCCGATCTTCGGCGGCGAGCGCGGTGAGTACGAGCTCGCCGGCGGCAACGCCTCATCCGCCCAGAACCGGCTCGGGCAGATGGCGTCGGCCGCCAACGACGGCTACATGATCGCCGAGCAGGTCTGGGCGCCGGACTTCCCGCCGGCCGGGCGGCCTGGCTTCCCGCTCGGCGAGGGGACGTTCTCGGCCACGCCGCTGGCGTGGTCGCACGCGCAGTTCGTGCGGCTCGCGTGGTCGATCCAGAAGGGCTACCCGGTCGAGCAGCCGTGCGTCGTCGCCACCCGTTACGCGGCGCCGGCGCAGGGGCAGTGCCCGTAGGTTGACCTGCGCGACGCCGGCAGCGTCGACGCCGACGGCGGCTACGCGCTCACCGGCGCAGCGCAAGGGAGTGATCGAGGCCTTCGATCCCCTCTACCGCTGGTCGAAGCGCTGGACCAGATCCGCATAGCCGAGCGCGACCAACCGCTCGTCGGCGATCGCCAGCGCCCGCCGCAGCTCGGCCACCTTCGGCTCCTGCGCCGCCGGCCCGCCCGGGCTCGTCGCCAGCGCCTCGACCTCCACGAAGTCCCCCAGCCCCGCCACGCGGTCCAGATGGATGCGGACGTCGCGCCACACGAGCAGCCGCCGCGCCTTCTCGACCACCACGCGAACCCCGAGCGTCTGCGCCAGCACCGCCGTCACCGCTCCGGGATCGAAGACCGGCGCGATCTCGTAGGCGCTGACGACCGGGTCGGAACGGTCGGGACGGGCGTAGCCGATGAGCTCGGCCGGCTCGGGTGGAGCCTCGCGCAGCTTGAGCCGCCCGGTCACCGCGTGGAAGTACGTGTCGCGCTGGACCAGCGTGCCGCGGTCCTCGGCCCCCAGATCCAGCACCGTCGCGAGGGTGGCCGCGGGATCGGGATCGATCGCCTTGAGCTCGAGGTTCCTACGCACGGACCAGTTACGGTCGCCGACCCGTGCGGCCTGTGGCCGGCCGGGCGGCGCGCGGACTCACTTTCTCGCACAGCACCCCGCGTACCCCCACCGTCGACGAGTAGCGGTAGAAGGACGGCGCGTGCGCGAAGCAGCGGAAGCGCCGGTCGCCCTGCAGCAGGCCGCCGTACTGGGCGGCCCGGCGCCGGACGAGCTCCGTCCACGGCGCCCGCCAGGAGCGCGGGTTCTCCGTGATCGGCGAGACGAGCAGAATCCGCTGACCCACCCGCATCCGATCGAGGACCGGCACGAACGCCGTGGCCGCCCGCGAGGCGCGCAGCCGGTCGAGCGCGTCGCGCCAGTCCATCACCTGCGGATCGCCCACCGGCCCGATCGCGTCCGCGTAGTGCAGCCCCCTGGCGCCGGGGAGGTAGTAGTAGAGGACCGGGACCTGCTCGGGCTGGGTCGAGACGACCTGGTCGCCCGGCCGCAGCTGGGGGGCGAGCTGCGCCACCACGTCGTCGACGTCGCTCTTGTTCTGCAGCGACGGCGTCGGCGGCACGGTCGCCCACCACAGCAGCAGGAACGCCAGCGCGCACACGCCGAGCCAGCGCGAGTACGCCAGGCCGGCCGCCGCGAACAGCAGGAGCGGCCCGAGGACCACGCCCTGGTAGCGAGTGCTCCACGCGGGCGAGATCTGCGACGCGATCCAGGCGAGGAGGATCGCCACGAGCGCCACCAGGAAGACCACCCACAGCGTGCGCCCGTCGATCTGGCGGCGCCGCTGCCACAGCGCCCAAAGGCCCACCCCAGCGCCGATCAGCATCACGAAGGACACCAGGTCGCCGCCGAACAGGTTGCCTGGGACCTGGACCCACGCCCTGGGCTTCGGTCGCGTCGCCCACGGCGCGCCGGTGTGCTGGGCCTGCGAGACCAGCGTCGGCACCCACGGCGCGTAGAGCAGCGCCGCCGCTCCGAAGCAGAGCAGGGCATCGCGCACGATCCCGCGGCGGTCGGGCGCGGTCCGCCACACGACGACCAGCGCGAGGGCGCAGCCGGCATCGAAGAACAGCCCCCAGTTGTGCGTGTACGCGATCGCCGCGAGCAGCAGCGCGAGCGGGATCAAAAAGCCCCGCCGGCGCCGCACGAACGCGAGCACGAAGCACGCGGTGGCCAGCAGGCACAGGAGCGACAGCAGCGAGTACATCCGCGTTTCCTGGGCGTAGGCGTCGAGGAACGGGTTGAGCGCCGCCAGCGCCGCCGCGACGTAGCCGGTGCGCCGCCCGAACAGCGCCCATCCCGCCCAGAGCGCCGCCGGGATGGTCAGCAGCGCGAACAGCAGCGAGAGGACGTGGGTGTTGGATTCGCTGCGCCCGAAACCCTCCATCCAGAAGTGCAGCAGCAGGTAGTAGAGCGGCGGCGAGCCGTCCTCGCGCAGCGCATGGAAGATGTCCGAGAACGGGTGGGAAGCGATCCCCACCGACAAGCCCTCGTCGATCCATAACGGCGACGAAATCGCCTGCGTGCGGATCAGAAGTGAGATCGCCACCAGCCCGATCAGCAGGAGAGCGGTGACGATCGCCGTGCCGCGCCGGTCGTCGACCGACGGCATCCGCAGGCGCGCGCGCAGTGTGGGCGCGGCGGTCGTGCTCACCGGCACGCTCCGTAGGCCTGCCAGCGCCCGGCGGTGGCCAGCTCGCGGTAGGGCGGCGACGGCGGCACCGGCGGCATGCGCACCGCCTTGTCGGCACGGAACACCACTGCCGGCGGGTGCGCGACGAGCCCGATGCGGATGGTGTGGACGTCGAGCCGCCAGGCCAGCGCCGGCACCTGGTAGGCGCCGGTGATCGGCTGCCCGCACGAGAGGACCGCCTTGGCGCCCCCGGCATGGGTGACGGCGTCGGCGAGCTGGTCGTTGAGCTGCGCCTCCGTCCGCAAGCCGCTGGTCACCGCGTCGAGCTGCGGGCGGTCGTACACCAGGCCACCGACAACGGCCACCAGCACCACCGCGAGGGCGCCGCGTAACAGCGCCCTGCGCGGCGCCGGGGCGAGCTCGAGCAGGCGCGCGACGCCCACCCCGACGAGCACGCACACGACCGCGGTCACCGGCATCAGGTAGCGGGGGTTGCCCGAGTAGCCGGCCTGCGTCATCAGCGCAACGAGGGCGAGCCAGGCGACCGCCATCGCGCCGATTGCGAGCAGGGCCCGCTCGCGGCTTCGCCGCGCGAGCGCCCCCCCGACCGCGATGCCCGAAACCGCGAAGAGCGGCCACAGCAGCGTCGTCCCGTAGTGCTTGATCACCGTGAGCGCCGGGTCGGCGGCGTAGGCTGGGCTCTGGGGATCGGGGTTGTTGGCCCGCTCGGCGGCGCGCAGCAGCTGACCCGAGCCCCACAGCTCGGGCAGGAACCACAGCGCGACGATGGCCGCGCCGCCCCCGACGACGAGCCGGCGCGTGGCCGGGGCCTTCCATGCCAGCCACAGCCCATAGAGGCCGACGAACGGCCAGGTCTCCGGGCGCAGCAACGCCGCGAACATGCCGAGCACGAACGCGCGCTCGCGGCGTCCCTCGAGGTGGCTCTCGACCGCCCACAGGAGCAGGGCGATCAGCAGGCCCTCGGAGTTGCCCGGCCACATCGCGCGGATGAAGCCGGTCGAGGTCGCGAGAGCGAGGACCGCCACCATCCCGGCGGCAATCGCCCAGGGGCCGGCCGCCAGGCGGCGGGCAAGCCGGAACGTCATCGCGAGCGCCAGCAGCGCGCCTGCCCGCGCGACCACGAGCCAGAGGTCAGGCGCGGCGTCGCCGAGGAGCGAGAACGGCGCGGTGAACAGGACCGGCAGGGGCTTCCACGACGGGCCCCCCACGGTCGAGAGATCGAGATGAACGATCTCCCTCCCCCAGATGATCCACGCCCACGGGTCGTAGGTGGGGGTACTCGGCAACAGCAGGCTGAGCGCCGCCAAAGCGACGCAGCCGGCGATCAGCGGCACCATCCCGACCAGCCACGCCGGCCGCGCGAACGCAACGCCGCCGCGGCCGACGGCGACGTCAGTTGTCATCGAGGCACCCCTCGATCTTCGTCAGCAGCGGCTCGGAAGCGTCGCCGACGAACAGCAGCGCGCGGCCGAGCTGCTCGGCCCCCTCCGCCCGCGCCGAGACCGACAGCGCCTCGGCCTCGCCGGGCGTGACCGCGAAGAGGATCCGCAGCGGCGGGCGGGACCCCGTCGTGACGTCCACGTAGCGGTCACCCACCTTCGTGGCTTGCAGCCCCTCGCCGGTCAGGCACTTGATGCGGCTGTCGCGTGGGTCGTAGCTGCCGTCGCCCGTCCCGTGGTCGCTGCCGCAGCCGGCGACCGCGAGCGCCGCCAGCACACCCATGACTGCGATGCGCCGCATCACGCTTCCCTTCTCACCGCCACCGCCGAATCGACCTCCTCGACGATTCGCCATCCCGGTACGGGCGCGTCGCCGCGGAACAGCTGGTCGACGACCGCGGTCGGCCCGGGAAGGCCGCGCCCTCCCAGGTGCGTTTTCCCCAAGCGCGCGTCGTGGAACACCACGTGTCCGCCGGTGGGGACGTGCGGAGACCACACCTCCCAGTCCAGCCGCGCCGCCTCGGGGGTGTGGTCGCCGTCGACGAAGACGAGGTCGACGCGGTCGCCAGGCCACGCGTGCGCCGCCTCCTCGCTCGTGCAGACGTGCCAGCGCACATGCGGCCCGCCATGGCGCGCCGCCGCCCGGCCGACGGTGCGACGCGTCGCCTGCTCGACCCCGCGCCAGCCCGCGCGCAGCGCCGTCTCGACGTAAGGGTCGACGAGGTGCAGGGTGGCGGCGGGCGCCATGGCATCGACGAGGACGACCGCGGACGAGCCCTCGTAGACGCCGATCTCCACCACGCGCGCGGCCGTCGCGGCGAGCCGCCGCAGCAGCTCCGCCTCGCCCTCGGTGTGCATCGGGCGCGGCGGGATCAGGCCCGCGCCCAGCGCGATCCCCCGCAGCCGCGGAGAGTCCCGCAGCGGGGCGGGAGTCAGCCGGCGCAGGGCCGGCGGGAGGGGCATCAGGCACCCTCTGGCGAGTGGCTCGGAGTGGCTGACAAGGACGCAGTCGATGGGGCAGTGCTAAGCACGGCCCACCCCGAGCACGCCGTCAGCCGCGGCGAGCCGCCGCCAGGTCGAGGCCGGCGGCTTCGCGAAGCGTGTCGGCCTTGTCGGTGCGCTCCCACGTGAAGTCGTGGTCCTCGCGGCCGAAATGCCCGTACGCCGCGGTCTTCTGGAAGATCGGGCGGTGGAGCTTCAGGTAGTGGCGAAAGGCGCCCGGCCGCAGGTCGAAGTGCTCGTTGACGAGCGCGGCGATCTTCGCGTTGCCGATCTTCTCGGTGCCAAACGTCTCCACCATGACCGACACCGGATGGGCGACGCCGATCGCGTAGGCGACCTGCACCTCGCACCGGTCGGCCAGCCCTGCGGCCACGACGTTCTTGGCCACGTAGCGGGCCGCGTAGGCGGCGCTGCGGTCGACCTTGGAGGGGTCCTTCCCGGAGAACGCCCCGCCGCCGTGGCGCGCCATCCCGCCGTAGGTGTCGACGATGATCTTGCGGCCGGTCAGGCCCGCGTCGCCGACGGGGCCGCCGATCACGAACCGCCCGGTCGGATTGACGAGGAAGTTGCGCCGCAGCTTCTTCTCGTCGTAGAGATCCTTGGGCAGGATCGGCTCGACGACGTGCTCCCAAAGGTCGTCGGGGATCAGCGACTCCGCGCCCTCCCTGTGCTGGGTAGAGATCAGCAGCTTCTCGATCTCGACCGGCCGGCCCTCCCGATAGCGGACCGACACCTGGGTCTTGCCGTCGGGCCGCAGGTAGGGCACGACCTCGCCGTGGCGCACGTCGGCCAGCCGCTTGGCCAGCTTGTGGGCCAGCGCGATCGGCAGCGGCATGAGCTCGGCCGTCTCGCGCGTCGCGTAGCCGAACATCATCCCCTGGTCGCCCGCGCCGGTGATGTCGAGCTCGTCGTCGTCGGACGGGTCGGTGCGCGCCTCGTAGGCCTTGTCCACGCCCTGGGCGATGTCGGGCGACTGCTTGTCGATCGCGTTGATGACCGCGCAGGAGTCACACGAGAAGCCGAGGTTGGCGTCGGTGTAGCCGATCTTCTCGATCGTCGAGCGGGCGACGTGCTGGATGTCGACGTAGGTCTCGGTCGAGATCTCCCCGGAGACCACCACGAGCCCGGTGTTCACGAGCGTCTCGCACGCCACCCGGCCGGAGGGATCGTCGCGCATCACGGCGTCCAGGACGCCGTCCGAGATCTGGTCGGCGATCTTGTCCGGATGGCCCTCGGTGACGGACTCCGAGGTGAACAGGAACTCGTTGTCGGAATAGCCGGTCATTTCAGTGCGATGGTGATCTCCGCGGTCGTTTCGTCCTTGCCGGCCGAGGTCGCCATCCCTACCGCGCGAACGCGGTGGAGGTCGTCGCGCACCGCAAGATAGGCGGGATCCTGCCCGAGGCCGGTGCGTTCGCTCAGCGACAAGAGCTGGCCGAAGTCGAGGAAGACTAGCGACGTCACCCTCGACGGCCGGCTCGACAGCACGCTCTGGAAGGCCGCGTCGTCGCTCAGCGACTGCTTGTCGTCCTTGATCCGGCGGATGCCGGCCAGGCTCGTCGCGATCACGAGCTTGCCGTCGAACACCGCGTAGTCGAGCTCGACGGTCGGCGTGAGACGCAGCTGGAAGGCGTCGACGCCGCCGATGTCGCGGTCCTGGAACGTCGGCGCCTGGCCGGCTCCGGTCGAGGGCGGCGCGAACAGCCGGGCCAGCGGGAGCTGCAGCTTGGCCAGCGCTTCACGGGTCCGCTTCTCGTCCGGCGTCTTGGCCACCACCGCCAGCGTCGGCGCCGGCACCGCCGGCAGCACGAACAACCCGGCCTCACCGCGCAGGATGGACAGGACGTCGCGGTCGAGGTCGACGCCGGCCCGCCGCTCGAGCGTGGCGCGGGCGCGCGCGGCGAGCTGGGCCAGGCCGGCGCCGTTGACGCCCGACGCGCCGGCGAGGGCGAGCAGCCGCGCGGCGGCGCGGTCGAGGCCGGCGAGCCCCAGGTAGGCCAGCGTGCCGCTGGGCACGTCGCTCACGAGCTCGGGCGAGAAGGGCTTGAACGTCGCGGGCGTGGCCTTCGCGAGCGCCTGGTCCAGCGCGGTGTGCACTGTGAGCTGCGCCTTGCCGCCCGACGCGGTGACCGACGCGCCGACCGCCTCGAGCGCGGGCTGGTCGACCACCGTGCCCGCGAGCCCCAGGATGCCGCCGGCCGGGGCGAGGAGCCGGTGGACGCCGTCGCGCGAGACGAAGACGTCGATCACCCGCCCGGCCGGCAGGCCGTCGTAGGCCTGCTGGAACAGCTTGGCCTTCGCCAGGCTGTCGCCGCGCCCCTTCGAGCGGTCGATGGCACCGTGGATGACGGGTTCGGGGGCGATGACCAGATCGCCCGACACGAATGCCGTGGCCACCGTGCCGTAGCGATGGATCGCGACGCCGCGGTACTTGGCCGTGCTCGACCCGCCGGCCGAGCGCTTGATGAAGCTCTCGGCCTTGGCGCGGTCGCGCACGTCGAGCACGATCTCGGACTCCGACACCGTCCCGGAGGTCGGCAGGACCGCGAGCGCCGCTTCGTCGCCCAGCCACGGCCGGACGTCGCGGGCGAAGTTGATCGGGCCCTGGCGGGAGCCGAGACGCCGCTCGATGGTGGTGCGCACGGCACGGAACGCCGGCAGCTTGCCGCCAAGCGCGACGGCCCGCTTGACGCCGTCGCGGTCGGGGTCGGTGGAGACGTTGAGGAACACGAGCGCGTTGGACGGGACGAGCTTGGCCGCCGCCGTCGACGGCGGGTCGTCGCCCCCGCTCGAGGCCAGGAGCACCACGGCCACGACCACCGCAACCACGCCCACCGCGGCCAGGAGCGCCAGCAGTCGCCGGCGCTGGTGGACGTCCGCCGGCAGCACGGCGAGCGCCCGGTCGCGCAGGTCAGGCGGGCGCTCGGCGGTTTCTGGCATCGCGGGATTGTCGTCCATCCCGCCGACGCTCGACGAAGTCGATCACCAGCGGCACGCCCTGGAACCCGTAGCGATCGCGCAGGCGGTTCTCGACGAAGTAGGCGTAATCGCGGGTCAGGCGGTTGCGCGCGTTGACCGAGACGGCAAACCGCGGCGGCCCCGTGCCGACCTGCGCGGCGTAGAGCATCTTCAGGCGGTGACCGTGCCGCGCGGGCGGCTGACGGGCGGCCTGGACCTCGGCCAGAAAGCGGTTGAGCTCGGGCGTGGGGATGTGCACCGTCCGCCGGTCGGCAAGCGCCAGCGCCTCGGCGAGCAGGCGCCGGACCGCGCGACCGGTCTGCGCGCTCACCGTCAGCACTCGGGGGCGCAGGCGCAGCTTCTGGGCGACCTTCGCGCGCTCGTGGTCGAGGTCGACCTCGGGGCGCAGGTCCCACTTGTTCAGCGCCAGCGCCGTGGCGCAGCCGCTCTGCATCGCGAGCTCGGCCACGCGCAGGTCCTGCGACGTGACCCCGTCGGTGGCATCGCAGACCACGATCGCCACGTCCGCGCGCTCCGCCGCCCGGCGCGAGCGCAGGGTCGTGTAGTACTCGACCGACTCCTGGACCTTGGCGCCGCGGCGCAGGCCGGCGGTATCGATGAGCAGCACGCGCCGCCCGTCGACGTCGACGGGCAGGTCGATCGCGTCGCGCGTCGTCCCCGCCCGCTCGGCGACGATGACCCGCTCCTGTCCGGCGATGCGGTTCACGAGCGAGGACTTGCCGACGTTGGGTCGCCCGATGATTGCCAGGCGCACCGCCTCGTCTTCTTCGTCCGCCTCCCCCGGCGCGGGCAGCAGCGCGACCACCGCGTCGAGCAGGTCGCCGGTGCCGAGCCCCTGGGCGGCCGAGACCGGCTGCGGCTCCCCCAGGCCGAGCCGGTGGAACTCGGCCGCAGCCGGGATGTCGGCCGCGACGTCGACCTTGTTGGCGGCGACGAGCACAGGGACGTCGGAGCGCCGCAGCAGGTCGGCGAGCTCGGCGTCGCCCGGTCGCAGGCCGGCGCGGGCGTCGACCACGAAGACGACCACGTCGGCGTCGGCAAGCGCCGCGCGGGCCTGGTGCTGCACCGAGCGCGCGAGCGCGCCGCCATCGGCGAGGTCGACGCCGCCGGTGTCGATCAGCGCGAACGTCCGCCCGTTCCACTCGGCCTCGACCTCCTTGCGGTCGCGCGTGACCCCGGCGATCTCGTGGACCACCGCCTCGCGTGACCCGCTCAGGCGGTTGACCAGCGAGGACTTGCCGACGTTGGGATAGCCGACGACCGCGACCTTGGGCATTGACACGAGGGTATTTGCCGCCGCCGCGTTTCCCGCGCCGGTTCAGCTCGCGCGAGTAGCCACGAGGTCCGCGATCCTCGCGACGACCTCGTCGATGCTCAGGCCGGTGGTGTCGACCTCGACGGCGTCATCGGCGGCCACGAGCGGCGAATGCGCGCGCTTGGAGTCGCGCTCGTCGCGGATGGCCTGCTCGGCGAGCACGGCCGGGAGATCCTCTCCCCGCTCGGCGGCGCGGCGGCGCGCGCGCTCTTGTGGCGAGGCGGTCAGGAAGACCTTGACCTCGGCCCCGGGCGCCACGACCGTGCCGATGTCGCGCCCCTCGGCGACCCAGTCGCCGGTGGCCATGAGCTCGCGCTGCTTGGCGACCATCGCCTCGCGCACCCGTGGGTCGGCCGCGACCTGCGAAGCGCGCTCGGAGACCGCGGCGGTGCGGATCGCGGCCGTCACGTCGCGGCCGTCGAGGAGCACGCGGTCGCCGTCGAAGGCGATGTCGAGCGCCTCCGGATCGCGGTCGGCGGCCAGCGCGACGCAGCGGTACATCGCGCCCGAGTCCAGGTAGGTGAAGCCGAGCGCGCGGGCGACCGCCCGCGCCACGGTGGATTTGCCGGCCCCGGCGGGCCCGTCGATCGCGACGACCATTAGACGAGGGCCGCCAGGGCCTCGGGGAAGCCCGGGTAGGAGATCGCCGCGGCGTCCATGCCGAGCACCTCCACGCCGTCCTGCGAGGCCAGGCCGGCCACCGCGCCGAGCATCGCCAGGCGGTGGTCGCCGCGCGAATCCAACGCGCCCCCGCGCAGCTCCCCCGTGCCGCGCACGCCGAAGCCGTCCTTGGTGGCCTCGATGTCGGCCCCAAGCCCGCGCAGCCCTTCCACCACGCCGGCGATGCGGTCGGACTCCTTCAGGCGCAGCTCGTCGGCGCCCTTGACCACCGTCTCGCCCTCGGCAAAGCAGCCGAGCAGTGCGATCAGCGGCAGCTCGTCGATGGCGAGCGGCACCTCCTCCGCCTCGACGGTCGTGCCCTCGAGCGGGCCGGCGGTCACGTCGAGGTCGGCGACCGGCTCGTCGGGGCCGGGCGGCGTGCCCAGCTCCTCGAGGTCGCCGACGACGATCCCGCCCATCCGGTCGAGCACGCGCAGGAAGCCCTGGCGCGTCCAGTTGACGCCGACGCCTTCCACGACGAGCCGCGAGCGCGGCACGAGCACGCCGGCCGCGATGAAGAAGGCCGCCGACGAGAGGTCGCCGGGCACGGTGACGTCGTCGAGCTCGAGTTCGTCGGTGGACGGCACGACGACGCGGTTGCCCTCGCGGCGGACGGGCACGCCGGCGCGCACGAGCAGGCGCTCGGTGTGGTCGCGGGTCGGGTGGGGCTCGGCGATGCTGGTCTCGCCGCTCGCCAACAGGGCCGCGAGCATCGCGCACGACTTGACCTGAGCCGAGGCGACCGGCAGGGCGTAGTCGATGCCGCTCAGGTCGCTGCCGAAGACCATGAACGGGGGGTAGCGGCCGTCGGTGGCGTCGATCCGTCCCCCCATCTGCCGCAGTGGGTCGGCGATGCGGTCGACCGGGCGGCGGCGGATCGACGCGTCGCCGTCGATCGTCCAGTGCAGCCCGCCGGGCTGGCCGGCCAGCCATCCGGGGAGCAGGCGCATGAGCGTGCCGGCGTTGCGGACGTCGATGGGGGCGTCGGCCTCGCCCGCCGCGCGCAGGCCGGTGCCACGGATGACGATCTCGTCGGGCCGGTTCTCGACCACGGCGCCAACGGAGCGGATGGCGTCGAGGGTGGCGTTGGTGTCCCCGGCGTCGAGGTAGTTGTGCACCCGCACGGGCTCGGACGCCATCGTCCCGACGAGCGCGCAGCGGTGCGAGATCGACTTGTCGGGCGGCGGGACGAGCGTGCCGCGCAGGCCGTGCGCGGGCTCGATCTTGACGCCCGTCCTCATGCCCGCGCGACCGGCAGGTCGAGCTCCGCGATCAGCTCCACCGCGCGGTCGGCCTCGCGGTCGCCGCTGACCCACAGGGCGATGAGGCCCTCGGTCATGTCGGGGGTGGGATGGAGCGCCATGTCGACGATGTTGACACCGGCGCGGCCGAGGGCCAGCGCGACCTGGGCCACCACGCCGGGGCGGTTGGGCACCGAGACACGGAGCTCCTGCACCGGGCCGCCGGCCACCCCCGCCTCGAGCAGGCCGCGGCGCTCGGCCGCGGCGGCCTCGTTCCAGGCCGTCACGCCCTCGCGGTCGCCGGCACGCAGCAGGTCGCGCACCTCGGCCAGCCGGGCGATGGAGGCGTCGATGCGCTCGGCGAGGGCATCGGCGTTCGACAGGTAGATGTCGCCCCAGATGCGGGAGTTCGCGCCCGCGACGCGGGTGGCGTCGCGGAACGAGGGGCCGGTGGCGGTCAGGCCCTCGCCCCCCGCCGGCAGCGCCTCGCCCGCCTGGGTGACGAGCACGTTGGCGAGCACGTGCGGAAGATGCGAGACGGCGGCGAGCACCCGGTCGTGGTCGGTGGCGTCGATGGCGGCGGGCCGCGCCCCCAGCGCCGCGATGGCGCGGTGCAGGCGCTCGTAGAGCAGGCCGGAGGTGGTCGCGGTCGGGGTCAGGTACCAGGTGGCCCCCTCGAACAGATCGGCGCGGGCGTGCTCCACTCCCGCGGTCTCGGCGCCGGCGAGGGGATGGCCCCCGACGAAGCGCTCGTCGTCGGCGGCGGCCACGATCGCCCGCTTGGTCGAGCCGACGTCGGTGACGACGGTGTCCCGAGACGCGGCTTGAAGCGACTGGGCGACGGCCTCGGGCAGGGCGCCGACCGGCGCGGCCACCACCACGGTGTCGGCCTCGGCCACCGCATCCGACATGGAACTGCAGGGCACGTCCACCGCGCCGCGCTCGCATGCCGTCTGCAGGACGCCTTCGGCGGGATCGAATCCGCGGACGGTCGCCCCCAACCGCTCGCGCGCGGCCAGACCGACCGAGCCGCCGATCAACCCGACGCCGATGACGGCGAAGGTCGGCAGCTAGTTGGCCGCCCCGATCGAGAGCGTCTTGCCGGCGATCCCCGCCGCGGCCTGCACGCGCTCGGCGTAGGCGCCGAAGTGCTCGCCGACGAGGGCCTGGGGGCCGTCGCAGATGGCCTCCTCGGGCTCAGGGTGCACTTCGACGATGATCCCGTCGGCGCCGGCCGCGGCGGCGGCCAGGGACATCGGCTCGACCAGGTCGCGCCGCCCGGCGGCGTGCGACGGGTCGACGATGACCGGCAGGTGGGTGAGCTCCTTGAGGACGGGAATGGCCATCAGGTCGAGCGTGAAGCGGTAGGCGGTCTCGAATGTGCGGATGCCGCGCTCGCAGAGCATCACGGCCTCGTTGCCCTCCTTGAGGACGTACTCCGCCGCCATGAGGAGCTCCTCGAGCGTCGAGGACAGGCCGCGCTTGATCAGCACGGGCACGCCCGAGCGGCCGACCTCGCTCAGCAGCGTGTAGTTCTGCATGTTGCGGGCGCCGAGCTGGACGACGTCGGCCACCTCCATGACCGCGTCGAGGTCGCGCACGTCCATGAGCTCGGTGACGACCGGCAGCCCCGATTCGGCCTTGGCCTCGGCGAGCAGGCGCAGGCCCTCCTGGCCGAGCCCCTGGAACGAGTACGGGCTGGTGCGCGGCTTGTAGGCGCCGCCGCGGAACAGGGATGCGCCGCCGGCCTGGACGATGCGAGCGGCCTCGAGCGTCTGGTCGCGCGACTCCACCGTGCACGGGCCCGCGATCAGCGCGAAGTGCTCGCCGCCGATCCTGCGGCCGCCGATGTCGAGCACGGTCGGCCGGCCGTGGCGCCGCTCGGCCGCCGCAAGCCGGTAGGGCTTGAGGATCGGCATGACGTGGTCGACGCTCTCGAGCGTCTCGAGGCCGAGCTCGGCGACCCGCTGGTCGTGCTCGAGGTCGCCGACCGCGCCGATGACGGTCACCTCCGCGCCCTGGCTGATGTCCGCTCGCGCGCCGACGCCCTCAATACGTTCGGCTACGGAGCGGATGTCCTCCTCCGTGGCAGTCGCTTTCATCACGATCATCATCTGGCTGGTCCTTTCGGGAGGTCGCCCTTCGTGGGGACTCTCCCCTCTGAAGTTCTACGACAGAAACGGGGATAGGGCGTTACGCCCACGGGAAACGGCGCCCGGCCACAGGGCCACGAACGATGCGGCGACTCCTCAGGGAGCCGACCGAGCGCCTAGGTAAATCGCCAGGACCAGCGATCGCCACGGGCGCCCGCGCCGCTGTCGGCGGCGTAGGCGTACGAATAGAGGTAGCCGTGGCGAGAGGACATCGCGAACATCGATGTCTAGCAGCTTCAGACGCGCTCGCGCAAGGCGCGCAGGAAGCGGTCGTTCTCGTCCTCGGTGCCGACGGTCACGCGCAGGGCGTTCTCGCGTCCCAGCGCGGTGCCGGCGCGGACGAGGACGCCCCGCTCGGTCAGCCCCGCCATCACGCGGGGTTCCTCGGCGTCGTCTGGGAGATGGACCCACACGAAGTTCGCCTGGGAGTCGGCCACCCTCAGCCCCTGCTCCTCGAGGCCGCCGGCGAGCTGCAGACGGCCGGCGACGGCGCGCTCGACCCGGCGGGCGACCTCGTCCTGGTGCCTGAGCGCCTCGAAGGCGGCGGCCTGGGCGGCGACATTGCAGAAGAACGGCTGGCGGACCTGGTTGACCGCGGTAGGGAACTCCTGCGAGGCGCACAGGGCGAAGCCGACCCGCAGGCCGCACAGCCCGTAGACCTTGGAGAACGTGCGCAGCAGGACGAGATTGGCGTGGCGATCGAGGAGCTCGATCGATGCGTCCGGGTCGTCGAGCAGGTTGAACTCGCAGTAGGCCTCGTCGACGATGACGGCGACGTGACGGGGGACGGCGTCGAGGAAGGCCTCGATGCGGTCGAGCTCGAGCGCGGTCGAGCTCGGGTTGTTCGGATTGCAGACGATGACCAGGCGGGTGGCCGCGGTGACCTCGGCGGCCATGGCGTCGAGGTCATGGCGGTCGTCGGCGTCGAGCGGGACGGTGATCGCGGTGGCGCCGGACGCGGCCGCCAGGTGCGGGTAGACGGAGAAGCTCGGCCACGGGTAGACGACCTCGGCGCCCGGCTCGAGCAGCGCCTGCCCGGCGGCGAGCAGGATGTCGCACGAGCCGTTGCCGACGGCGATGCGCGCGGCGGGAACGCCGTAGCGGTCCGCCAGGCGGGATCGCAGCTGGCTGGCGCTGGGGTCGGGGTACCGGTTCGCGGTGGCGAGGGCGGCGTGCGCCGCGGCGATCACCTCGGGCAGGGGCGGGTCGGGCGACTCGTTGGAGGCCAGCAGCGCGATCTCCTCGGGCAGCGCGTAGCCGTCGGCCACCGGATAGACCGGGATGTCGCGGAGGCGGCTGGAGAACTCGATCGTCACTGGGCGCCTTCGAGGTCGGAGCGCAGCTTGCGCGCGTCGTCGAGGTACACGTGGTGCGGTGCGTGGCCGTCGTCAGCGTAGTAGTGGACGAGCGCGCGGATGACGCGCGGCAGCGCACCGGGGACCGGCAGCTCGCGGGCGCAGAGGAGCGGCACGTGGTTGAGGCCGAGCCGCCGGGCGGCGACGGCGGGGAACTGGGCGTCGAGGTCTTCGGTCGCGGTGAAGATGCAGGAGACGAGGTTGTCCGGCGTCAGGTCGTTGCGCTCGAGGAGCTCGGCCGTCAGCCGCTCGGTGGCGGCGACGATCTCCTCCGCGTCGTTGCGCGGAACGGTGATGGCGCCGCGAAGGGCGTAGAGGCGCATGGCGGCGGCATTCAAGCAGCAGCGGCCCTCAGGACGGCCTCCACCCGTCGCGGCTCGAACCGCACCTGGGCTCGCGTGAAACGCAGCGAGCGAACGCCGGCGACGAAGTGGTCCTGGTCCCTGACCCGATCGGCCGCCTGCTGTGCCGGATTGCGGTGGTAACGCAGGCCGTCGGTCTCGACGACGAGGTTGAGGTCGGGCCAGAAGAAGTCGACACGGTGGCCGTTGACGCGCTGCTGCGTGCGCGGCTCGGGCAGTCTCGCTTCACGCACGATCCGCAGGAAATCCCGCTCGAGGGCCGAGTCCGTGGGGGTGTAGCGGTCGAGGACGGCGCGCAGCTTCCCGGCGCCGGGCGTTCGCTTGGCCGCGATTTCTGCGCGCAGCGTCTCGGGGTCGACGAGGTCGAGCTTGTCGGCGTCGTTGATCGCAGCTTCGAGCTCGTCGCCGCTCACCTCCGCCGCAAGATCGACCAACGCATCCACCACGGTCACGACTCGGATCCCGCGGTGCGTCGTGGCGTTCAGCTCGTTGCGGCGGTGGACGATGATGCCGCGTGAACTGCGGCGACGAAGATGGGTGGGGACGCTGACGTGGATGGCGTTCCCTCGTTGCTTGGCGACCCCCCAGAGGGCGACTGCGCTGCGGTGGCTCAGGACCGCCTCGGGCCCGACCGCGAGAAGCGCCGCCATCCAGCGGCCGAGTTGCGTGAGCTCCGGCCGACCGACCGCGTAGACGCCCCGGCCGACCGGATGCAGCCGCCCCTTGGCGACGCGGTGCTTGATCGCTTTTGGCGTGAAGCCCAGGTCGATCAGCTGCTCCCGCGCGACCACTCCGTGCTGCCGCCGGGCGAGCGCCCAGACGGATGAGTGGAAACTTTGGTCCCCCATAGGGGCCCAAACCTTCCACGCACTCGCAACCCACCCCCCCAAACCGCTCCCTACCCGTTCGTCGCCGCCGTCCGGAGCGCTTCGACCTCCGCGGCCTCCAGGCGGCGCGCCTCGCCTTCGGGAAGCGAACCGAGGCGCAGAGGCCCGAACGCCACGCGGCGCAAAGCCACCACCGGATGCCCGACCGCCTCGCACATCCGCCGCACCTGGCGCTTGCGGCCCTCGTGCATCACGAGCTCCAGGCGGTCGGGACCCAAGGCGCGGACGGAAGCCGGCGCCGTCACCCCATCCTCCAGCCGCACGCCCGCGCGCAGTGCCCGCAGCGCCCCCTCCCCCACCGGCCCGCCCCGAACCGTCGCCTCGTACGTTCGCGGCACCTCATAGCGCGGGTGCATCAGCCGGTTGGCCAGCTCACCGTCGTTGGTGACCACGATCAGGCCGGTCGTGTCGACGTCGAGGCGCCCCACCGGGTAGAGGCGCGCGCCCGCATCGGGAACGAGCGACACCACCGTCGGCCGCCCGTGCGTGTCGCGCGCCGTCGACACCACGCCCGCCGGCTTGTTGACCAGCCACACCGCGCGCTCCTCGCGCCCGCCGACCAGCTCGCCGCCGACTCGCACCTCCTCGCCGCCCGCGAGCTGGCGCCCGAGGTCGCCCACCACCTCCCCGTCGACGGTCACGCGGCCCGCGCGGATGAGGTCCTCGGCCGCCCGCCGGGAGGCGACGCCTGCATGCGCGAGGTACTTGGCCAGCCGCATGGCTTTGCCACGATAGGTCGCGCCCCATGGACCTCGAGCTCCTCGAGCGCACCCTCGCCGACCGCGGCGAGCCGCCCTACCGCGCCCAGCAGGTGTGGCAGTGGACGGCGCGCGGAGCCCACGGCTACCAGGAGATGACCGACCTCCCCGCGGCCTTGCGGGAAGCACTGGCAACCGAAGTCCCTCTCTCCTCGCTGCAGTTGAAGCAGCAAGCGCAGGCGAAGGACAAGACGATCAAGGCCCTGTTCGAAACAAGCGACCAGCGCCCCGTCGAAGCCGTGCTCATGCGCTACCGCGACGGGCGCGCCAGCCTCTGCCTGAGCTCCCAGTCCGGCTGCCCGCTGACGTGCACGTTCTGCGCCACCGGCGCCATGAAGTTCGGGCGCAATCTGAAGACGAGCGAGATCCTCGACCAGGCGCTGCACTTCCGCCGCATCCAGCCGGTCGACCACGCCGTGTTCATGGGCATGGGTGAGCCGATGATGAACCTCGACGCGGTGCTCGGCGCGTGCGAGCGCCTGCCCGACCTCGGCATCACCAACCGCCGGACCGCGATCTCCACCGTCGGCTGGGTGCCCGGCATCGAGCGGCTCGCGCGCAGCGACGCCAGGGTCCGGCTGGCGCTCTCGCTCCACGCGCCCGAGGACGCGCTGCGCTCGGAGCTCATGCCGGTCAACGACAGGTACCCGCTCGACGACGTGCTCGCCGCGTGCCTGGAGTGGCACGAGCGCAAGCGGATGCCCGTCTTCGTCGAGTACCTGATGCTCGGCGGCATCAACGACCGCTATGAGCAGGCGATTGCGCTGGCCGAGTTGCTCGACCCTCGTGCGTTCAAGGTCAACCTCATCCCCTACAACCCCACCGACGCGCCCTACCAGGGCTCGAGCCGCGCCGCCATCGAGGCTTTCCGCGCCACCCTCGAGGCGCACGGCCTGCGGGCGACCGTGCGCCTCACGCGGGGGCGCGACATCGACGCCGCGTGCGGTCAGCTCGCGGCACGCGAGGCCACGAACGGCCGCCCGACGCCGGTCTCGACGTAGTCGGCGAGGCTGCCGAGGAATCGCTCCCAGCCGGGCTCGACCATCCCGCGCGCCACGCCCTCATGGCGGAAGGCGAGCTCGCACGACTCGCCGCGATCGAGCAGCTCGAACGTGATCACCGAGCCGTCCCAGGCGGGCGCGCCCGAGTGCCGCATGCAGGTCCACAGCAGCGACGAAGGCGCAGCAGCGGAATCGACCCGCAGCTCGATCTCCTCGTTCAGGCATCAGGCATCAGGCATCAGGCATCAGGCATCAGGCATCAGGCCGGAGCCCTAGCCCTGATGCCTGAGAACTGATGCCTGAGGCCTAGCCGTACTTCGGCGCCGCCGGTATCTCCCGACCTGCCCGCAGCGCCTCGACCGCCTCGCGCGCCTCGGGCTCGCGGTACTCCTCGCCGTACATGGCGCCTTCGCGGCGCGGAGCCTCCATCGGCGCCGCGTCCGCGGTTCCGCCGACGTCGATCGGGACGAAGCCGGCGTCCTCGATGAGTCCGGCGACCACCGCCTTGGCGTCGCCGTCGTCGCCGCAGTAGAACATCGCGACGCGGTCCGCTCCCGTGCGCTGCGACGCCTCGGCCTGAAAGCCGGCGGTCAGGGTGTTGAAGGACTTCGTGTAGCGCGCACCCTGCATGCGCTCGGCGTTGACCTGCGCCGCCGTGCGGCCGCCGAGGTCCTGCCAGCCGCCCGGCCCGAACTGGTTCGTCGTGTCGATCACGATCGTGCCGTCGAGCGATCCCAGCGATGCGAGGACGTCGTCGACCGCCCGCCAGGGCACCGCGAACAGCACGACCTCGCCGAACTCGACCGCCTCGCGCGGCGTGCCCACGCGGCCGCCTAGCTCGTCCGCCAGTGGCTGCAGCTCCGACGGGTCGCGCGACCCGCTCACCAGCACCTCGTGCCCGGCGCGCGCGAACATTCGCGCCGCGCCGCCTCCGATCCGCCCTGCTCCCACGATTCCGATCCGCATGGCGATTACTATACACGCATGGCAAGGAATCGGGACCCCGACATCGACGAGCGCGTCCTCGCCGCCACCCGCGCCGTCATGGCCCGCGACGGCTACGCGCGGATGTCCTTCGACGGCGTTGCCGGCGAGGCCGGGGTGACGCGCCCGACCGTCTACCTCCGCCACCCGACCAAGGCGCAACTCGCCACCGCCGCACTGGCGGCCTACCGCGAGCGCGGCAAGCCGCGCGACAGCGGCGACACGCGCGCCGACCTCCTCGCCCGCCTGCGGCATTTCCGGCGCGGCGTCGAGCGCCCCAACGGCATGGCGATGCTCGGAACCGTCCTGGCCGAGGAGCCGCACACGCCCGAGCTGCTCGCCCTTTGGCGCGAGCGCCTGGTCAAGCCCCGCCGCGACGAGCTGCGGGCGATCCTCCAGCGCGCCATGAAGCGCGGCGAGCTGCGCCCCGACGCGGACGTCGAGGCGGCGGTCGCCATGCTCGTGGGCTCGTACTTCGCCCGCTACGTCGAGCGCGGCCGCGCGCCGCGCGGCTGGCCCGAGGCGGAGGTGGACATGGTGCTTGCCGCCCTCAGCTGACGGTCAGCGTCCCCTCCATGCCCTGCTGCTTGTGGGCATCGACCGGGCAGTAGAACTCGTACTTGCCGGGCTTGAGGTTGGCGGTGACGGTGGACTTCCCGCCCTTGGTGACGGTCTGCCCGTCCTTGTCGACGCCGTTGCCCTCGACCGCGATCGCGTGGGGCACGTCGGACGGATTGTCCATCGTAAGCGTGACGGTTCCGGCATTGGTCTTGAGCTGCTTGACCGTGAACTTCAGCGCGCCGCTC
Organism: Solirubrobacteraceae bacterium; assembly: GCA_045805605.1. Classification (GTDB taxonomy): domain Bacteria; phylum Actinomycetota; class Thermoleophilia; order Solirubrobacterales; family Solirubrobacteraceae; genus DATBDE01. Next base: position 26,160 of record JBJMKX010000058.1, on the reverse strand, counting down.
GGGTCGGCACTCAGGCTGAGGTTGGACGTCTTGCCGCCGGCCGCCGGGGAGGCCGACTTCGCCGCCGTCTTCGTCTTCTTCGGGGCCGACGTGGCCGTGGTGTCCTTCTTGTCCGACGAGCCACAGCCGGCGACGAGTACGCCGACGCCTAGGGGCACCGCAACGGCAACCAGGATTCGCTGCATGTCGTCCTCTCTCCTTTGGTTCAGTAACCCATCACCGCCCCGCGCATGGCCGCCGGGCGGCGCGCCGTGCGCGGGGTCACGAGGATCTGGCCGTACTCGCCGCGCCGGACGGCGGCGGTCAGGCGGACATCGGCATGCCCGTCGCGCGCCACGCGAAACGTCCCCGCGCTGACCCACCGGCCGTCGTAGCGGATGCACCACATCTCGAACGCCTCCCCCCCGGGGAGCCCGAGCGCACGCAGCCGCACCGACGTCCCGGCCGGGACCGACCGCAGCCACGCCATGCCATGGGCGCGCGGGGCGCCCGGCCCGGCGTTGAGGACCGCAGCACCCGCCGCGGGCGGGTTGACCGGGTTCGAGCCGCCGGTTATCAGCACGACGGCGACGACCGCCGCCGTCGCCACGGCGCCCGCCAGCACGGCGGCGAGCCGCCCACGCCCGCCGAACAGCGGCCGTCGCCGAGGGCGCGAAGCCTCGGCGGCCACCCGGCGCGCCCGCCGCTCGCGCGCATGCCGGTCGAGGATCGCCTCCTCGATCTCCGGCGCGGGGCGCTGCAGCGCCTCCTCGGGCGCCTCGATCAGGTCGAGCTTGGCCGGAAGCACCGCCAGCTCCGCGTGCTCTCGGGCGCACTCGGGGCAGCGCTCGAGGTGCTCGCGGACCTCGGCCGCCTCCTCGGGCTCGAGCCCGCCCAGCACGTAGGCCCCCAGCTGCGGGCGGATCTCGTCGCAGCCGCTCATACCGCCCCCTCCATCTCCTCGAGCGTGAGCCGGAGCGAGCGCATCGCGTACCAGGCGCGGCTCTTGATGGTGCCGATGGGCAGGCCCTTGGCCTCGGCGATCTCCCGCATCGTGAGGCCCTCGTAGTGGGCGAGCCGCACCACCTCGCGGTGCTCGGGCGTCAGGCGCGCCAGGGCGGCGGCCATCTGCCAGCGCAGAGCGGCCTGCTCGATCGACTCGTCCGGCGCCCCCGGTTCCGCTCCCGGCGACTCCTCGAAGGCCGACAGCGCCGGGCGCACCGCCCGCCGGCGCCGCTTGTCGATGACCGCGTTGCGGGCGATCCGGTACACCCAGGTGCGAAAGCTGCCACGCCGCTCGTCGTAGGTGTCGGCGTGCCGCCACACCGAGATGAAGACGTCCTGGACCACCTCGTCTGCTGCCCCACGGTCGCCCAGGGCCTGATAGGCGAAGCCGTAGAGCTCGTCCGAATAGCGTCGATACAGCGTCCGCAGGCTCTCGCCGGTGCGGTCGTCGTCGAGGCGCTCGAGGAGTTCGGGATCGCTGGGCGTCATGGCACTCCGACGCTATACGCAAGTAAGCGGAGTCGGGTTGGGCGCTCAGCCGGAAGTCGGTGTCCCGGTCCGAGCCTCCCCGGCGCGCAGCAGCCGGTCGCGCAGCTCGGCCTGCTCCTCGGGCGAGGGGTCCCACTGGGCGACGTCGGGCAGCTCCTTGATCGACTGGAGCCCGAACAGCTTGAGGAACAGCGCCGTCGTCCGGTACAGGACGGCCCCGAACTGCGAGCGCCCGGCCTCCTCGATCACGCCCCGCTCGAGCAGCGTCGCCGTGGCCGACTCCGAGTTCACGCCGCGGATGCGGGCGATCTCCGGGCGCGAGACCGGCTGCAGGTAGGCAACGATCGCCAGCGTCTCCGCCTGGGCGGGCGTGAGCGGCGGGGTCCGCGGCTTGGCCAGCAGCCGCCGCGCCGCGGGCTCGGCGTCGGGATGGGTCGCGAGCGTGTAGCCGCCGGCGACCTCGCGCACGACCAGGCCGCGTCCCTCGTAGTCGTAGTGCTCGCGCAGGTCGCCCACGGCCTTGAACACCTCGTGCTGCTCGGCCGCGGTCGCGGATGCGAGATCCTCGAGCGACACCGGCTCGGGGGCGAGGAACAGCAGCGCCTCGACGGTGCGCTGCAGTGCGTTCACGCGGCGCCCTCCCGCGCCGGGTCGCGGCCTTCCACCGCGATCGGCCCGAACGGCTCGGCCTGCTCCCACGTCGCCTCGCCCTGCTTGTAGAGCTCGAGCAGGGCGAACAGCGTCACCGCGACGGTCACCCGGTCGGCGCCGGCCACCGCCTCGTCGAACGAAAACGACCCGCGCCGCAGCAGCGAGCGCAGGTGTGCCAGCCGCTCGGCCACCGAGACCCGCGGAGCCACGAGGTGCCGAGTGTCAACCGGCGGGGGCATGCGCAGGAGCGAGCCCAGCGCCGCGCCTAGCACGTCGGCCGCGTACACCGCGCCCGGCGCATGGTCGAGCGTGATCCGTCGCAGCTCCGGCGGCAGGGGCGCCGCCCGGTAGCGGTGCCCGGACTCCGCAGCGAGTCGCTCGTGCAGGTAGGCGGCGGCGCCGCGATAGCGGTGGTTCTCGAGCATGCGTGCGAGCAGCTCCTCGGCCGCCTCGCCGGCCTCGAGCTCGAGCTCGCCCTCCTCCTCGCGCGGCAGCATCAGCCGCGACTTGAGCTCGAGCAGCGCGGCGATGAGCACGAGGAACTCGGTCGCGACCTCGAGGTCGAGCTCGCCGCGCGCCTCCAGGCGGTCGAGATAGGCCAGCACGACCTCCGCGAGGTCGACCTCGAGCAGGTCGACCTCCTCGCGCAGGACGAGCGTCAGCAGCAGGTCGAAGGGGCCGGAGAAGACGTCGAGGTCTAGCTCGAGCTCGGCGGCGGTGCGCATGCGTCGCGGACGTTAGCGAGGGGGTCCGACGCCCATGGCCTGGCGCACGTCGTCGACCACCTCCGAGGCGATCGCTCGGGCCTTCTCGGCCCCTGCGGCCAGCGTGCGCTCGAGCTCGGGCTCGTCGGAGCGGATGGCCTCGTAGCGCTCGCGCACCGGCGCCAGGTAGTCCACCACCGCCTCGGCCACGGCGACCTTGAAGTCGCCGTAGCGCGCGTCCGCGAACGCTTGCTCGACCGCCTCGGGCGTCGTTGCGCGCGCGACGGCGGCGATCTCGATCAGGTTGGTGATGCCCGGCTTGTCATCCGCGCGCACGATGTCGGTCCCGGAATCCGTGACGGCCCGCTTGAATTTCCTCCGGACGACGTCGGGCTCGTCGAGCACCAGGACGGTGCCCTGCTCCGAGCCGCCGGTCGTCGACATCTTGCGCGTGGGCTCCTGGAGGTCGCGCACGCGCGCGCCGACCTCGGGCATGCGCAATGCCGGCGGCACCAGGAGCTCGCCGAAGCGGGCGTTGAAGCGCTCGGCCACGTCGCGCATGAGCTCGACGTGCTCGCGCTGGTCCTCCCCCACCGGCACCTCGTGCGCGCGGTACGCGAGCACGTCCGCCGCCATCAGCACCGGGTAGAAGAGGATGCCCGCCGAGACGAGCTCGCGCTGGCCGACCGACTTGTCGCGGAACTGGTGCATGCGGTTGAGCTCGCCGACGGAAGTCACGCTCGTCAGCAGCCAGCACAGCTCGGTGTGCTCGGAGACGTCGCCCTGGCGGAAGAGGATGCAGCGCTCGGGGTCAAGCCCGGCGGCGATCAGGATCGCCGTGGTGTCGTGGACGCGCTCGCGCAGCTCGGCCGGGTCGTAGGGCACCGTGACCGCGTGAAGGTCCACGATGCAGTAGATCGCGGGGTCGCCGCGGTCCTGGCCGGCGACGTACTGCGTTATCGCCCCGATGTAGTTGCCAAGATGCTTGCGGCCCGTGGGCTGGATCCCGGAGAAGATGCGCACGGCGGCGCACGATATCCACGGCCCGCTCGTGCTCGCCGCGCTGCTGGCGGCGCGTCGCGCCGGCCCGGGCCAAGCACGCCCCGCGCCTGGACGTCACCATCGACCCGTCGGCTCAGTAGCCGACGAGGACGACGCGGCTGCGCGTCGTCCCCCGGCCTAGAGGGGCTGACGGATGACCGGTTGCTTGGCGGCGGCGGCCTCGTCCAGGCGCCGCACAGGGGTCGTGTAGGGGGCGTTGCGGGCGATCTCCGGCTCGTCCGCCGCTTCGTCGAGCACATCGCGCAGCACGTCGGCAAAGTGGTCGAGGGTCTCGCGCGTCTCGGTCTCGGTCGGCTCGACGAGCATCGCCTCGTCGACGAGCAGCGGGAAGTACACCGTAGGCGGGTGGACGCCGTGGTCGAGCAGCCGCTTGGCGATGTCGAGCGTCTTTACCTTCAGCTCGCGCTTGGCCGGCGCGCCCGAGAGCACGAACTCGTGCATGCAGAGGCGGTCGTATGCGGCCGGCAGGTGCTGCGCCACGCCGTTTGAGCGCAGCTTGGCCAGCAGGTAGTTGGCGTTGAGCACGGCGGTCTCGCTCATCTCGAGCAGCCCCTCCGCCCCGAGCGAGCGGATGTAGGCGTACGAGCGCACGAAGGTGCCGAAGTTGCCCTGGAAGCCGCGGAGGCGGCCGATCGACTTCGGCCGGTCTTCGTCGAGGTCGAAGAAGGGCTCCCCGCCGTTTTGGCCCTCGCGCCTCACCACCTGCGGCCGGGGCAGGAACGGCTCGATCCGGTCCGAGACCGCGATCGGCCCCGCCCCCGGCCCGCCTCCGCCGTGGGGCTGGGTGAACGTCTTGTGGAGGTTGAAGTGGACGATGTCGAAGCCGATGTCGCCGGGGCGCGAGATCCCCACGACCGCGTTGAGGTTGGCGCCGTCGTAGTAGAGCGTCGCGCCCACCCCGTGCACGATCTCGGCGATCTCCTCGATCCGCCGATCCCAGAGGCCCAGCGTGTTGGGGTTGGTCAGCATCAGGCACGCGACCTGGTCATCCGCCTTGGCACGTAGGTCTGAGACGTCGACCCCGCCGTCGTCGGCGGTCGCGATCTTGACCACCTCGTAGCCGGCCATCGTCACCGTCGCCGGGTTGGTTCCGTGGGCGGTGTCGGGTGTGAGCACCTTCGTACGCCGCTCGCCGCGATCCTCGTGGTAGGCGCGCGTGAGCAGCACGCCCGCGAGCTCGCCGTGCGAGCCGGCGCTGGGCTGCAGCGAGACGTGCGGCAGGCCGGCGATCTCGGCCAGCGCGCCCTGCAGCCGCCACATCAGCTCGAGCGCCCCCTGGGCCTTGCGCGGGTGCTGGAGGGGGTGCAGCCGAGCGAAGCCGGCGATCGCCGCCACGCGCTCGTGCAGCTTGGGGTTGTGCTTCATCGTGCACGAGCCGAGCGGATAAAAGCCCTCGTCGAGGTGGAAGTTCCGGGTCGAGAGGCGCACGTAATGGCGCACGATCTCGGGCTCGGAGACCTCGGGCAGCTTGGGGCCCTCGGGGCGCCGCAGGTTCGGTGGCAGGAGCTCGTCGAGCGGCCGCTCGGGGACGTCGACCGCCGGCGGCACGAACGCGCGTCGCCCCTGCACCGAGCGCTCGTAGATCGTCGTCGCCCGGTCGCGCTGCTGCGCGGTTTGCACGGCGCGGTCGCGCCGCGCGGTCGGGCGGAAGCCTTCGATCTCGGGGTCGGCGTGCAGGCGGTTTTCAGACAGCGGCTCGGTCATCGGCCAGCCGCCCGCTCGCCATCCGGGCTCGCCACGACCGGGCGGGGCCGATGTCGTCCGGCTTGCTCCTCTCTGACCGCCGCGCCGAGGACCTCGGCGAGCCGGTCGATGTCCGCCCGCGACCGCTGCTCGGTGATCGCCACCAGCAGCTCGTCGTCGCCGATGGCGAGGCCGGGGTCGACGCCCTGGTCGAAGCAGCGCTCGCGCACCCGCTGCGCCGGCGCGTCGAGGCGCAGCGCGAACTCACGGACGACGGGCCGCTCGTGGGCGAGCGCGACGCCGTCAAGCGCCGCCAAGGTCTCGCGCGCGTACGCCGTGCGCTGCACGAGCAGCTCGGCCAGCTCGACGATTCCGTGCCGGCCCAGCCAGGCCAGATAGACCATCCCGCACAGGGCGTTGAGGGCCTGGGCGGTGCAGATGTTCGAAGTCGCCTTCTCGCGCCGGATGTGCTGCTCGCGTGTCTGCAGGGTGAGCACGAAGCCCCGGCGCCCGTCGACGTCGGTGGTCTCGCCGGCGATGCGCCCCGGCATACGCCGCAGCAGCGCCTCGGTGGCGGCGAAGAACCCGAACGACGGCCCACCGAAGTCCAGGCGGTTCCCGAGCGGCTGGCCTTCCCCCACGGCGAGGTCGGCGCCGCAGTCGCCCGGCGTTCGCAGCAGCGCGAGCGGGATCGGATCGCAGGCGACGACGAGCAGGGCGCCCGTGGCCTTGGCGACGGGGGCGAGCGCCTCGAGGTCCTCGACCGCGCCGACGAAGTTCGGCTGCTGCAGGAACACCGCGCCGGTGTCATCGTCGATGGCGTCGCGCAGCGCGTCGGCGTCGGTGGCGCCGTCGCGCAGCGGCACTTCGATCACCTCGGTGCCGTAGCCGTGCGACATCGTGCGCAGCGTCTCCAGCGAGTGCGGGTGGAGCCCGGTCGAGGCGAGGAACTTCGGGCGGCGGTTCGCGGTGCGGGCGACATAGCCGGCCGCTCCGACGGCGCTCGGCCCCTCGTACACGCTGGCGTTCGAGACGGGCAGGCCGGTGAGCTCGGAGATCGCCGTCTGGTACTCGAACATCACCTGCAGCCCACCTTGCGAGATCTCGGGCTGATAGGGCGTGTACGGGGTCAGGAACTCCGAGCGCAGGGCGATCGAATCGACGAGCGACGGGACGTAGTGGTCGTACATCCCCGCGCCGACGAAGCTGATCTCGTCCTCGGCCGAGACGTTGCGGGCCGCGAGTTCACGCAGGTGGACGTAGACCTCCTGCTCGGACAGGCCCGCCGGGAGATCGAGCGGGCGGCCCAGCCGGAGCTTCTCGGGAATGTCGGTGAACAGCTCGTCGATCGAGCCCACGCCGACGACCTCGAGCATGGCGGCCCGATCGGCATCGGTGGCGGAGGTGTACCGGCTCACGAGAGGCTCTGCGTATACGCCGCTTGGTCCATGAGGGCGTCGGTCTCGGACGTGTCGCTCATCCTGATCCGCACCATCCAGCCGGCGCCGTAGGGGTCGTCGTTGATCGTCTCGGGCTTGTCTCCCAGCTCCTCGTTTACCTGAACGATTTCACCGGAGAGCGGGGCGAAGACGTCCGACACGGCCTTGACCGACTCGACCTCGGCGTAGGGCTCATCCTTGGTGACGGTGGTCCCGACCGCGGGCGGGTCGAAGAAGACGACCTCGCCGAGCTGGTCCTGCGCGTACCAGGTGATCCCGAACGTCGCCTCCTCGCCGTCGACGCGGGCCCAGTCGTGCTCGGGGTGGTAGAGCAGGTCCTCGGGATAGCTGGCCTCGGCCATGCGCGCTACGACGCCTCCTTCTTCTTGTAGAGCGGCTTCGACTTGACGATCCCGGCCCGCGTCCGGCCCCGCACGTCGATCTCGATGCGCGTGCCCGGCTCGGTCCGGTCGCGGGGAAGGTAGGCCATGCCGATGCCCACGCCGAGGCTCGGCGACATGGTGCCGCTGGTGACCTCCCCCCTACCCACGACCGCGTTGCCCTGGCGCGGGATGCCGGGGCCGTCGATCACGAACGGCGCCAGCTTCTCGCGCGGGCCGGCCTCGCGCGTACGCGCTACCGCCTCGGCGCCGATGAAGCCTGTGGCCTCCTTGCAGCACCAGCCCAGGCTCGCCTCGATCGGCCCCCGCTCGGTCGACAGGTCGTTCCCGTAGAGCGGGAAGCAGACCTCGAGCCGCAAGGTGTCGCGCGCGCCGAGGCCGGCGGGCGTCGCCCCCGCCTCGACGAGCGCGTCCCACACCCGGGGCGCGCGCTCGGGGTCGATCAGGAGCTCGACGCCGTCCTCGCCCGTGTAGCCCGTGCGGCAGACCAGCATCGGCACGCCGGCGAGCGTCCGCTGGCAGCAGTGGAAGCGCGCCGGCACGCGGCCGTCGGACAGGGAGCGGACGAGCTCGGGCGCGCGTGGGCCCTGGACGGCGAGCATGGCGTAGTCGTCGGCGCGGTCGACGACGTCGGCGTCGAAGTCGCCCGCGTGCCGGTGAAACCAGTCGAAGTCGCCGCGGTGGTTGGCGGCGTTGGTGACGGTGAGGAAGTGCTCCTCGGCCAGGCGGTACGTGAACAGGTCGTCAAGGATGCCGCCGTCCTCGCGGCAGAGCACCGAGTACTGGGCGCCGCCCTCGGGGATCTTGCGCACGTCGTTGGACAGCAGGCGCTGCAGCAGGCCGGCGGCGTCGCGCCCTCGCGTCTCGATCTGGCCCATGTGCGAGACGTCGAAGACGCCCACGTCGGTGCGGACCGCCTGATGCTCGTCGCGGATGCCCGTGTACTGGACCGGCATCTCCCATCCGGCGAAGGGGACGAGCTTGGCGCCCGCGGCCTCGTGGCGGTCGTAGAGCGCGGTGCGCCGGAGCGTCTCGGGCGATGCGGCCATCCGGCCGCTGAGGCTAGCGAGCGGGAGGCTGGGCCGGCGGCTCCGGGTCGTGCCAGATGTCCCCGCGCGGGGGGACCTTGTTCGCTTCCTCGGGGCCCCAGGTGCCCGCGTCGTACGGATACACCGGCGTCGCGTCGCCGAGGATCGGGTCGACCACGCGCCACGCCGCTTCTACGTAGTCCTGGCGGGCGAACAGGCCGGCGTCGCCGTTCAGCGCGTCGCCGAGCAGGCGTTGGTAGGGGGGCATGTCGTCGGCCGGGCTTTCCTGCACGACGAGCTCGACTTCCTCGCCGACCATGCCCTTGCCCTCCTTCTTGATCCGGGCGCCCAGGCCGATCGCGATGTCGGGCTGCACGCGGAAGCGCATCGTGTTGTGGTGGCGCCGCTCGCCCCGGAAGACCGATACGGGCGGCGGGGTGAGGCCCACCAGGACCTCGCACACCGTCTCGGGCAGGCACTTGCCGACGCGGATCAGGAACGGCACACCGGCCCAGCGCCACGTGGGGATGTGCAGTCGCAGCGCGGCGAAGGTCTCGACGGTCGTGTTCTTCGCCACGCCCGGCTCCTCGCTGTAGCCGCGGAACTGGCCGCGCACGACGTCGGACTTGCGGACCGGGGCCATGGCGCGGACGAGCTCGGCCTTGCGGTCGCGGATCGCCTCGGGGTCCTGGCCGGCGGGTGGCTCCATTGCGAGCAGCGAGACGATCTGGAGCATGTGGTTCTGGACGACGTCGCGGATGGCGCCGGCGGTCTCGTAGAAGCCGCCGCGGCCCTGGACGCCGAAGCTCTCGGCCATCGTCACCTGGACGCTTGCGACGTTGTGGCGGTTCCAGATCGGCTCGAGGAAGCCGTTCGCGAAGCGGAAGAAGGTGAGGTTCTCGACCGGCTCCTTGCCCAGGTAATGGTCGATCCGGAAGATCGCCTGCTCGGGGAAGACCTTGTGCAGCTCGCGGTTGAGCGCCTGCGCGGAGGCGAGGTCGCGCCCGAACGGCTTCTCGACGACGATCCGCGTCCCCTCGGGCGCGCATCCCGACTCGTGCAGCGCCTGGGCCACCCGGCCGAACAGCGTCGGCGGGATCGCGAGGTAGTGCAGTGGTCGGCGGGAGGGGCCGAGCTGGCGCTTGAGCTCGGCGAAGGTCTCGGGGTCGGCGTAGTCGCCGTCGACGTAGCGCATGAGCCGCTTGAGCTGGGCAAAGGCGCGGCGGTCGACGCCCCCGTGCTCCTCCAGGCTTTCCTGGGCCCGCTTCTTCAGCTGGTCGAGGTTCCAGCCCGCCTTCGCCACGCCGATGACCGGGACATCGAGCGTGCCCGCCTTGACCATCGCCTGGAGGCTGGGGAAGATCTGCTTGTAGGCGAGGTCGCCCGTCGCCCCGAAGAAGACGAACGCGTCGGATGGGGTCGGCATGGCGGGACCCTAACCGGCGAAGCGCACCGACTGTCGACTGCGTCAGCCTCAGGCTGACGGAATCGACACTCGGCTGCTGCGGGGTCCTGGAGCTACCGCAGGAACGGCGGGATGTCGATCTCGTCGTCGCCGATCTCGAGCGCGGAGCGGTCGCGATCGTCGAGCGTGACATCGCGGCCGCCACGCTCGGCGGCGCGCCCGGTCCGGCGGGGCAGGCGCGCGACGGGCCGGCTCGAGTCAAAGCCGGTGGCGATGACGGTGACACGGACCTCGTCGCCCATGCCCTCGTCGATCACCGCGCCGAAGATGATGTTGGAGTCGGCGGCGCTGGCGGTCGAGATGATCTCCGCCGCCTCGTTGACCTCGAACAGCCCGAGGTCGCGCCCGCCGGTGATGTTCAGCAGCACGCCGGTGGCGCCCTCGACCGACTCCTCGAGCAGCGGGCTCGAGATCGCCGCCTTGGCCGCCTCGGTCGACCGCGCTTCGCCGCCCGAGGTCCCGATCCCCATCAGCGCCGAGCCCTGGTCCTGCATGACCGTGCGGACGTCGGCGAAATCGAGGTTGATCAGGCCCGGGATCGTGATCAGGTCGGTGATGCCCTGGACGCCCTGGCGCAGGACGTCGTCGGCCTCCCTGAAGGCGTCGAGGATCGTGGTGCGGCGCTCGACGATCGACAGCAGGCGCTCGTTGGGAATGATGATGAGCGTGTCGACGTTCTCGCGCAGGCGCTGGATGCCCTCCGCCGCCTGCTTGGCCCGCTTGGCGCCCTCGAACTCGAACGGGCGCGTGACCACGCCGACGGTCAGGGCGCCGATCTCGTTCTTGGCGATCTCGGCGATGACCGGAGCGGCGCCGGTGCCGGTGCCGCCGCCCTCGCCGGCGGTGACGAACACCATGTCCGCGCCCTTCAGCGCCTCCTTGATGTCGTCGCGCGATTCGGCCGCGGCGCCCTGGCCGATGTCGGGGTTCGCCCCCGCGCCGAGCCCCTTGGTCAGCTCGTGGCCAATGTTCAGCTTGATGTCGGCGTCGCACATGGCGAGCGCCTGGGCATCGGTGTTGACGGCGATGAACTCGACCCCGCGCAGGCCGGCGTCGACCATCCGGTTGACGGCATTGGTGCCACCGCCGCCAACGCCGACGACCTTGATGACCGCGAGGTAGCTTCCTCCGCTTTCCATGTTGCGACGTCCGACCCTTCACTTAGCCTTGAGAGTTTTCGGGCCCGTTCCGCCAGCCGCTCTCGATCCCGCACGGTAGGCGCATTTCCTCGACTTTGTCAACCGCGCGCTCACGACGCAAGGATGCTTGCAGAAGCCGCAACCCTCGACGGGCTTGAGAGCGTTGAGAGTAGACGTCGCCGAGGTGGCGTAAACCTCGACTTGAGGTTTACCGCTACGGCGAAGCGCCCGCAACTCCGACATCTTGGCCATTTGCACCGTCGGCCGCGGGGTCGGCGGCCGAGTCGCCGGTGGCGTCCGATCCGTCTCCGCTCGTGTTGTCCGTGGCATCGGTTCCGTCGGTCCCGTCACCGGCCGTCGGGTCGGTCGAACCCTCGGCCAGGGGGTCGGTGGATTCGCCAACGGGCTCTCCGCTGGTCGGATCGATCCGCTCGCCGGTGGCCGGATCGATGCGCGGCGGCAGCCCGCCCGCGACCGGCCGACGGGGAACGCGGACGTCCAGGTACTTCGCGCCCTTGGCGCCGGGGTTGCGCAGCACCGCGGCGGCCGCCAGCCACTTCGCGGCCAGCGCGGTGGGGGCGCCGATGACGATGGTGCCGCCGCCGCGCAAGGTCGCGCGCAGGCCACCCTTCCCCTTGGCGAGCTCGTCGATGCGGCTGCGCAGGCGTGCGGGCGCGGCGGCGAGAATGGCGATCGCTCGCAGGGCGGCGGGATCGGTCAGGCGCGACCCCGTCGGAAGCGTGTTGACGGGGATGACCGGAGCCGAACCCGTCCCCGCCTTGGGTAGGACCGTGCCGTCGGAGGCGACGGCCACGTGCTCGCGGCCCGAGGTCAGCACGCCGATCGGCACGCGCTCGGCGACCACGACGCGCAGGCCGTGGGGGAGGTCGGCATCGGCGGTGACCCCACGGACCTCGGGGAAGGCGGCGACCGCCTCGCGCAGCGCGTCTTCGTCCACGTTCAGCGTCGTCATACCGCGGGCGGCCGCCTCGAGGCGCGCGGCGATGCGGTGGGCGTTGTCCCCGGAGACGCCGCTGACCGAGACGTGCTTGACCGCCACGAGCGACGAGTCGCGCAGCCAGAAGAAGTAGAGGCCCCCGATGACGGCCAGGGTGACCGACATGGCGACGGCGGCGAGGCGCGCCCGCGGCGGGAGCGCTCCCAACCACACCTTGGGAAGCCGCAGGGCGGCGCCGGCGCGCGGGCGTCTCATGCGAGGCCATCGCATTCACCGAGGAATTCGACCTCGGCGGCCCGACCCCTACTTCCGCTCGACCAGCCTGCGCCCGAGCGTGTCGATGTCGCCCGCCCCCATGACGAGGCAAAGGTCGCCTTCGCGCAGCAGGCCGCGAAGCACCGGCTCGGCGGTGGCGAAGTCGGGGAGCCAGTAGACGGTCCGCCCACCGGCGGCGTCGGCGACCGCGGCGGCGACCAGCCGGCCGTCGACGCCGGGGAAGTCCTCGGCTCGCTCGCGGGCCGGGTAGACGTCGAGCACGGCGACGATGTCGGCGCCGGCGAGGGCTGCGCCGAACTCCCGGTGGAGCCCTTGCGTGCGCGAGTACAGGTGCGGCTGGAAGACCGCGACGAGCCGACTCGGCCGCAGGGTGCGGGCCGCGGCGATGATCGCCGCCACCTCGGTCGGGTGGTGGGCGTAGTCGTCGTAGACGGTCGCGCCGGCGCTCGTGGTGCCGAGGAGCTCGAAGCGGCGTGCGGCGCCGCGGAAGCCGGCCAGCGCGGCGATGGCGCGGTCGAGGTCCGCGCCGGCGGCGTGGCAGGCCTCGAGCGCGGCCGCGGCATTGATGGCGTTGTGGGCGCCCGGCACCGCGAGCACGACCTCGCGCTCGCGCCAACGGAAGCGGACGCCGTCGGCGCGGAGCTCCGGATCGGGCGCGTCGAAGGTCGTTGCCGCTCCGCCGGCCATTGCCACGAGCTCGGGCCGGTCCCACACGATGCGCTGCGGGGCCAGCGCGAGGAAGGCCCCGAACGCCTTCTCGAGGTCGAGGCGGCTGGCGTAGGTGGCGTGGTGGTCGAGCTCGACGTTGGTGACCAGCGCGACGGCGGGATGGAGCTTGAGCATCGAGCGGTCGGACTCGTCGGCCTCGACGACCAGCCACTCGCCGGCCCCCCAGCCGGCGTTGGTGCCGGTGCTGCGCACCTCGCCGCCGACCAGGTAGCCCGGGTCGGCGCGGGCGCCGATCAGCGCGTGCACGGTCATGGCCGCCGTCGTGGTCTTGCCGTGGGTGCCGGTGATCGCGATCGTGGGGCGCAGGGCGGTGATCTCCGCCAGGACGTCGGCGCGGTGCAGTTCGATGAGGCCGCGCTCGCGCGCGCGGGCCCGCTCGGGATTCTCCGGCCCGACCGCCGTCGAATAGACGAGCTCGACGTCATCGCCGTCGGGGACGTTGGCGACGTCGTGGCCGATGGCGGGCTGGATCCCGGCCTCGCGCAGCTCGCGCAGGTAGGACGACTCGGTGCGGTCGCTCCCGGTCACGTCGGCGCCGAGCGCCCTGCCGACGAGCGCGATCCCGCTCATCCCGGCGCCGCCGATCCCCACGAAGTGCAGCCGTCGCCCGGTCCAGGGCCGCTCGGTCACAGCTCCTGCACCGTGACGACGAACCCGAGCCGGTCGGCGCCGTCAGCGACTGTCCCGATCAGCACGTGTGCGTGACCTTACGCGAGGACGAGGACCGTGAGAGGAACGTCTACGCGCCCGCCGCGGCGAGCACTTCGTCGGCCACCGCCGCCGCCGCGCCGGGTCGCGCCAGCGCGGACGAGGCCTTGCCCATCGCCTGTAGCCGGGCGCGGTCGGCGAACAGGGCGGCGACCTCGCGCGCCAGCCGCGGCCCGGTGAGCTCGGCATCGGGCACGATCACGGCGGCGCCGGCATCGGCCATCCAGCGCGCATTGGCCGTCTGGTGGTCGGCCGAGGCGTGCGGATAGGGCACGAGCACGGCGGGCCGGCCATGCGAGCAGATCTCGAAGATGGAGCCGCCTGCGCGGGCCACGACCAGGTCGGAGGCCAACAGCGCGCGCGAGAACGCCTCCGTGGGCAGGTAGGCGCGCAGGTCGTAGCCCGAGCGCGGCGCCTGCAGCTCGGCGAAGTCACGCTGGCCGGCGGCGTGCAGGACGCGGAACGGCGCACCCGCGAACGCCTCGATCGCGGCCTTGTTGACCGAGCGGGCGCCCAGCGATCCGCCGAAGACGAGCACGAGGTCCTCGTCCCGCCCGACCCCGAGCTCGGCCCGTGTGCCTTCGCGGTCGGCGGCGGGTGGCGGCACGGGCCGTCCGGTCACGCGGTACTTCGGCTCGCCGCGCCCCTCGATCGGGAACGCCAGGCACACGCGCCGCGCGAACGGCGCCAGCAGCCGGTTGGTGATGCCGAGATGGGAGTCGGCCTCGGCAAGCACGAGCGGCACGCGCCGCAGCACCGCCGCCGCCCCCGCCGGGCCGGCGACGTACCCGCCGGCGCCGAAAACGGCGTCGGCGCGCTCCGCGCGCAACACGCCCACCGCGCGCGCGGTGGCGCGCGCGGCCAGCGCAGCCGCCCGCGCCGCCGCCACGGGGTCCGAGCGGCTCAGCCCGCGCACCGCCACCCGGTGCAGGCGATAGCCCGCCGCCGGAACGAGCTCGGCCTCGGCCCGCTCACCGCCGATCCACACGACCTCAGCCCCGCGCGAGCGCAGCTCGGCGGCGACCGCAAGCGCGGGCACGACGTGCCCCGCGGTCCCGCCGGCGGCGATGAGGACGCGCGTCATCGGGTCAATAATTGAGGCGACCGGATCGAGACGACGTTGTCAGACCGGCGACATGGATGTCGCCGGGGGTAGCCCGATATCGGCGCGACTCTTGCAGGCAGTACGGGTTTGCACGACTAGCGTGCCATGGATGCTGCGCCGACTTGCTCTGGGCGGGGCGCTTGCCGCCGCCGCCGCGATCGCGCTTCCCGCCCCGACGGCGGGGGCCGCCGCCAACTGCCTGCCCGACGGGGCCCCGCTGTACGTCGACTACGCCAACTCCTCGGTGCTGTTCCGCGACCAGGTGTTCAAGCGCCCGGGCCTGATCCTGACCATGGACGACCTGCCGTCCAAGCGGGACGGCGATCCCGCCGCGAGCTTCCGCGCCGCCGGGGCGGTGACGACCTACTGGGACGAGCACATGGAGAAGATCGTCGGCACGCCGGGCAGCCCGGCCACCCCGGCCGACATCGGGCCCGAGACGGCCCAGCTCGTGGCCGACGCCAAGCAGTCGTCGGGGTGTGGCAACCCGCTGATCGCACTCAACGAGCTCATGCCGCCCGGCGGCGCGTCGGCGTCGAGCGTGGCGGGCTACCGGTCCAACGTCCTCGCCCTGCTGCAGGCGATCAACGCCGGCGGCGCCCGCCCGGTGCTGTTACTCCCCGCGTCGACCCCGACCGGCGCCGGTCCGGCGGCCGACTTCCTCACCCAGGCCGCGGCCCAGGCCCAGCTCGTCCTCGAGGTCTACTTCAACAACAACCAGCTCTTCCAGCAGGGCGCGCTGCTGGCCAGCCGGAACGTCCGCATCGGCCTGCGCACCCGCATCGCGACGCTCGAGGCCCTCGGCGTGCCGGCGTCCAACCTCGGGATCATGCTCGGCTTCCAGTCCGGGCCCGGCCAGGCCGGTCGTGAAGGCCTGCAGCCGCAGTCCAGCTGGCTCGAGATGGTCAAGCTGCAGGAGCTGGCGGCGCGCACCGTCGCCTCCGACACCGGCATCGCCACGATCTGGTCGTGGGGCTGGGGGACGTTCTCCAACGCCGGCAGTGCGGACCCCGACAAGCCGGCCGCCGCATGCGTCTGGCTGTGGACCCGCGACCCCAGCCTGTGCAATGCGCCGGCCTCCTATCAGTTCAACACCGACCTCAACGAGGGCCAGATCAACCTGCCCGGCGGCGTGCAGTGCGGCTGGGACGGCGGCTCGGTCAAGGTGCCGGACTTCCGCCGCCTGACCCGCGCGCTGAAGGGCGACGCGGCCCAGGCGCTGAGCGGGCTCTTCGAGCGCGGCGTCGTCAAGGCCACGGTGCGCGCGCGCGGCGCCCAGATCACCGTCGCCGAGAAGGCGATCGTGCAGAAGGCGTTCAAAGGCTCGACCCGGCGCTACCGGAAGGCGCTGCGCAAGGCCAGGCTCGCACGCACGACGGCGCGTACGATCATCGCCGACCAGATCGCCGAGCAGGCGGTCGCGGCGAAGGTGCGGCCGCAGACCTACCCGGTGTGGCTCGGCGGCCAGGAGACGACGGCGCTGCAGACGACGACCTGCCTGCTCGACCAGATCCCCATCGCGGGGCACGTGGACTGGACTAAGGCCTTCCCGTTCCTGCGCGTCGCCCCCGCGAAGCAGAAGCCGACCCCGACTCCGACGAGCCGCCGGCGCGCGACGTAGCGCGGCGGCCCCCGCCGAGCACACGCATGTGGGCCGACCCGCCCGCGGCGATGTTGAGCAGCAATCCCATCGCGGCGAGCAGGACGATCAGGTTGCTCGGCCCGTAGGAGATGAACGGCAGCGGCACGCCGGTCAGCGGAGCGAGGCCGAGCACCGCGAAGACGTTGAGCGCGGCCTGACAGAGGATGAGCGACGTCACCCCCGCGGCCAGCAGCTTCGCGTAGGCGCCCTTGGCCGCCCTCGCCGCACGCATCCCGGCCCACGCCAGCATGCCATAGAGCGCGAGCACGACGCTCACCCCGAGCACGCCGAACTCCTCCCCGATCACCGCGAGGACGAAGTCGGTGTGCGCCTCGGGCAGGTAGAAGATCTTCTGCACCGACTGGCCGAGCCCGACCCCGAACAACCCGCCCGACCCCAGGGCGATCTGGCCCTGGACCGATTGGAAGCCCGCGCCGCCGGCGTGCGCCCACGGGTCGAGGAAGGTGGTCAGGCGCGCCCGTCGATACGGCTCGAGCAGCGCGAAGATTGCGATGAGCGCGACCGCGATGCAAGCCGCCGCCGCGAGATGCTTGAGCGGCACCCCCGCCGCGACGAGCAGCGCGGTGGTGGTGGCGGCGATGACGAGCGCCGTGCCGAGGTCCGGCTCGACCGCCACCAGCATCGCCATCACCCCCGCCACGACGGTCACCGGGGCGGCCGAGCGGATCGAACGGATGCGCCGCTTGGAGCCGAGCAGCTCCGCGGCGTAGAGCACCAGGGCGAACTTGGCCAGCTCGGACGGCTGGAAGCCGACCGCCCCCGCGCCGATCCAGCGCTTGGCGCCGTTGACCTCGACCCCGATGCCCGGCAGCAGCACCGCGAGCAGCAGCACGAACGAGATGGCGAGCAGCAGCGGCGTCGCCTTGCGCACCGTGTCCAGCCCGCGGCGCGATAGGACGAGCATGAGGACGACGCCGAGCGCCCCGAAGCCGACGTACCGCAGCAGGTAGCCGGTGCCGTCACCGCCGCCTGCGAGGAGGTCGCGCGCCGACGAGGCCGAGTAGACCATCACCGCGCCCGCCGCCAGCAGGCACATGGTCACCGTGAGCAGGATGCGGTGCTCGAGCGGGTGATCGGGCGCCTTGGTGGCCTTCGCCTTTCCCATCAGCCGAGTCCCGCCAGGCGGCGGAAATGGTCGCCGCGCGCCTCGAAGTCGGGGTACTGGTCGTAGCTCGTGCAGGCGGGCGAGAGCAGAACGACGTCGCCCGGCTGTGCGGCGGCGCGGGCGTCCGCCACGGCGCGCTCGAGGTCGCCGCACCGGCGCACCGGCACACCCGCCCCGGCCAGGGCGGCGTCCAGCGCCTCGGTCGCCTCGCCGATCAGATAGACGGCGGCGCAGCGCTCGGCCACCGGCGCGCGCAGCGCCTGAAAGCCCGAGCCCTTGCCCCGCCCGCCGGCGATGAGGTGGATCGCCGCTTCGAAGGAGCGCAGGGCGACCACGGCCGAGGCGACGTTCGTGGCCTTGGAGTCGTTGACGTAGAGGACGCCGTCCCGTTCGGCGACCTCCTCGAGACGATGGGGGACCCCGGCGAACGTGTGCAGGCCGGCGCGCACAGCGTCGGCGTCCACGGCGCGGGCAAGGCACACCGCCGCAGCCGCCATGGCGTTGTTGGCGTTGTGCGGCCCGCGCAGCGCGAGCTCCTCGAGCCCGAGCAAGGGCTCGCCGTGCCAGCGCAGCACCCCGTCGCGCTCGTCGACGTCTCCGCCGGCGCCGAACACGACCCGTTCAGCGTCCCCCGGAAGCATCCCGACGAGCTCCGGCGGCGCGACGGCAACGTCCTCGGGGCCCTGCCGCGCGAAGGCCCGGAGCTTGGCCTCGCGATAGGCCTCGAACGTTCCGTGGCGATCGAGGTGGTCCTCCGCGAGATTGAGCAGGACGGCCGCCTCGGGCGCGAAGGCCTCGGTGTCCTCCAGCTGGAACGAGGACGTCTCGGCGATCACGACCTGGTCGCCGGCCGCCTCGCCGACGAGCGACGCCACCGCCGTGCCCACGTTCCCCCCCACCGCGTGCGGGATCCCCGCCTCCTCGTGGATGTGGCCGATGAGCTCAGTGGTGGTCGTCTTTCCGTTCGTGCCCGTCACCGCGACGAATTCGCTGTCGATCAGCCGCCAGGCCAGCTCCAGCTCGCCGATCACCGTGATCCCGCGCTCGCGGGCCGCCACGATCGCGGGCGCCTGCGCCGGCACGCCCGGGCTCTTGATCAGTGTCCGGGCACGGTCGACCAGGTCGCCGCCTGGCGTATCGAGATGCACTTCGACGCCGGCCTCCATGAGCCTTCCGGCATCCGGCCTGCCGCTGTCGGTTGCGATGACCTCCTCCCCTCGCGCGCGCAGCGCCAGTGCCGCCGCAACGCCGGAGCGGGCCAGGCCGACGATGAGGTAGGGGCCGCCGGGCAGCGGCGGGCGCGGCTTCACGCCGCCATGCAAGCAGGTGGATCCGACGGCGCCGCGAAGTCACCCGCCGTGTCGGCGAGCGCGCCCAGCCCCACCGACGCGCCGCGCGGGAACATGGTCAAGGACTTCCGTCAGTTCCTGCTGCGCGGCAACGTCGTGGACCTGGCGGTCGGCGTCGTGATCGGCGCGGCGTTCGGGCGAATCGTGTCCACCGTCGTCTCCGGCCTGATCACCCCGGTCATCGCGGCGATCGGCGGCCAGCCGGACTTCTCGAACCTGGCGTTTACGGTCAATGACAGCCGGTTCCGCTACGGCCTCGTGGTCAACGCCATCCTCTCGTTCATAATCGTTGCCACCGCCGTGTTCTTCCTCGTCGTCCGGCCCGTCAACGTGCTGATGGACCGGTTCCGGACCGAGCCCGACGTGGCCGAGCGCACGCATCCGTGCCCGGAGTGCCTGAGCGAGATCCCCATGCGGGCGAGTCGATGCGCGTTTTGCACCGCCGTGGTGCAAGCGGCTTAGGTCGAAAGACATTATTTCCTATGACATAATGGCGCCGTGCCTAAAGGCGACGCTCCGGCGCGCTCCAACCCGTTTCGCTTCGGCGCCCTCGCCCTCGACGAGGCCTTCACCGACCGCGAGCGCGAAGTCGCCGAGCTGTCGGCCGACATGCGCAACGGGCAGGACGTCGTCGTCTTCGCCCCCCGCCGCTATGGCAAGTCGTCGCTGATCTGGCGCGTCGCCCAGCGGCTCGTGCGCCGCCGGGTGCTGGTCGCGCAGGTCGACCTCATGCGGGCCCCGACCAAGGAGCGGCTGGCCGAGAAGCTCGCCCACGCGATCTACGACGATCTCGCCACGCCGCTGTTGCGCGCCCGCGAGCGCCTGCGGGTGTTCTCCGAGCTGCGCGTCCAGCCGGTCGTGACCGTCGACCCACAGGACGGCTCGGTGTCGTTCGGGTTCGACGCCCGCGCGGCGCGGCCGGCGATCGACGCGACGCTCGAGGACCTGTTCGCGCTGCCCGGCAAGCTCGCGGCCGATCGCGGGAGGCGGGTCGCGCTCGTGCTGGACGAGTTCCAGGAGGTCATGGACGTCGACCCCGGCCTGCTCAAGCTCATGCGCTCGGTCTTCCAGGAGCAGGGCGACGTCGCTCACGTCTACCTCGGCTCCAAGCGGCACATGATCGAGCGGATCTTCAACGACGAGAACGAGCCGTTCTGGCGCAGCGCGAAGCAGATGGAGCTCGGCGTGATCGCGCCCGAGCCGTTCGTGACGTTCGCGCTCGAGCGGTTCGAGGCGACGCGGCGGAAGCTCGACGAGCAGACCGCCGCTCGGGCCGTCACGCTGACCGGGGGCCATCCGTACGCCACCCAGGAGCTCCTGTACTTCTTGTGGGAGGAAGAGGGCTCGCTCGACCGGGCCCTCGACGCGGTGCTCCGCTCCGAGAACGCGCACTTCGGCCTGCTGTGGGAGCGCGCATCGGCGGCCCAGCGGCTGGTGCTCGAGGCCCTGGCGGGCGACCAACCCGGGCGGCCGTTGAGCACCGACTACCAGCGCCGGCATGCACTGCCCAGCGTCGCCACCGTGCAGACCGCCCTGCGCGCGCTGGCTCGCGAGGGCGTCGTGGCGCGGATCGGCCGCGGCGAGTACGCGATCGCCGAGCCGTTCCTGGCCGAGTGGATCGCGCGTGCCTAGCCGAGCGCGCCCTGGCCCAGCGCGCCCTGGATCCTCTCGATGGCTGCGCGCTCGGCGTCGCTGACCTCCTGCCCGTCCTCGCGGTGCGCGTGGGCGACGCGCTCGGCCAGTCCGACGACGAAGCGCCGGTAGTCCTCGACCTCCTGCGGCGTGGCCTTGGCCTCGAGCGCGGCGACGGCGTCGCGCAGGTGCTGGAGGCCCTTCGTCTCGAGGTCGTCCGGCGAGCTCGCGTGGCGGTCGACCTTCGGCTTGGCGGAAACGATCTCGTCGAGCAGCTCGCTGGCGCCGTGGCGCTCGCGGGCCTCGGCGTAGGCCTTGGCCATCGAGAACGTCTCGCGGAACGTGCCGCCGCGCGAGGCGGTGACGACGATCATTCCGGCGCCGGTTGGCGCCTCGAGGATGAGCTCCCACTCCTGCGGGGTGAAGGCGGCGTGCGTGGTCATCTGGTTACTCTGCCATGGCTTGAGCGTCGCAGCACTTGTGGAGCCCGTGGTCGAGCGGATCGATCGGCGCGCCCCGGGGGCGCGGGACTTCGTGCTGCGGTTCTGGGACGGCTCGGAGGTGCCGCCGCCCGCGGGCGTCGACGCCGGGCTGACCCTCGTGGTCCGGCGGCCCGAGGCGCTCTCCTACGCGCTGCGCCAGCCCAACGAGCTCGGGCTCGGGCGGGCGTGGGTGACCGGCGCCCTGGACGTCGAGGGCGACCTCGAGCGCGGCCTGGCCCTGCGCGAGCGCTTCCAGGGGCTGCGCCTCTCCGCCGCCGACCGACTCGCGGCGATGCGCGCCACCGTACGGGTCGGCGCGCTGTCGCTGCGCAGTCCTGCCATCCCCGAGAGCGAGGCGCGGCTCGCCGGTGGCCGCCGCCACTCGCTGCGACG
The DNA here is from genome assembly GCA_045805605.1 of Solirubrobacteraceae bacterium. GTDB lineage: Bacteria > Actinomycetota > Thermoleophilia > Solirubrobacterales > Solirubrobacteraceae > DATBDE01. The sequence continues at coordinate 4,715 of JBJMKX010000058.1, read as the reverse complement.
CGATCGCGCGGCGGTCCGCCATCACTACGACGTCTCCAACGCCTTCTACCGCCTGGTCCTCGGGCCGACCATGGTCTACTCGTGCGCGTACTTCGGCTCGCCCGACGACACCCTCGAGGAGGCGCAGGAGCGCAAGCTCGAGCTCATCTGCCGCAAGCTGCGGCTGCAGCCCTGGGAGCGCCTGATCGACATCGGCTGCGGATGGGGGTCGCTCGTGCTGCACGCGGCGCGCGAGCACGGCGTGCGGGCGGTCGGCATCACCCTCAGCGAGCCGCAGGCCGAGCTGGCGCGCGAGCGGATTCGCGACGCGCAGCTCTCCGACCGCTGCGAGATCCGCGTGGCCGACTACCGCGAGGTCGACGACGGCCCCTACGACAAGGTGGCGAGCGTGGGCATGTACGAGCACGTCGGCCGCGCCCGCCTGGCCGACTACGTCGGGCGGGTCAAGCGGCTGCTGCGCCCGGGCGGCCTGTTCCTCAACCACGGGATCGTCCGCGCCGTGCCGCGCCCGTGGGGCCGCCACAGCTTCATCGCGCGCTATGTCTTCCCGGACGGCGAGCTGCACCCGGTGGGCACGGTGATCGCGACGATGGAGCGCGCGGGGCTCGAGATCCGCGACGCCGAGTCGCTCCGCGAGCACTACGTGCTGACGCTGCGGCGTTGGCTCGCCAACCTCGCCGCCAACCGCGACCCCGCCGTCGCCGAGGCGGGCCAGGAGCGGGAGCGCGTCTGGCGCCTGTACATGACCGGCTCGGCGCTTGCCTTCGAGGCCGGCGACATATCCGTGCACCAGGTCCTTGCCGCGAAGGCCGGCGCGCCGCACGGGCTGCCGTTGGCGCGCGAGGCGCTGCTGGCGGGCCGCTCCGGGTAGCTCTGCGGCCGTGCCCGCTCACCTCCCGGTCATTTGATCGACTGCTGGTAGAGCGTGAAGCCGATCGCGCTGAACACGGCGGCGACGATCCAGAAGCGCAGGATGATCTTGGTCTCCGACCACGCCTGCAGCTCGAAGTGGTGGTGGATCGGCGCCATCAGGAACACCCGCTTGCGGAAGGCCTGGAACGAGATGACCTGGATCACCACCGAGAGCGCCTCGACGACGAAGATCCCGCCGATCACGATCAGCAGGACCTCGGTCTTGGTCATCACCGCCAGGCCGGCGATCGCCCCGCCCAGGAACAGCGAGCCGGTGTCGCCCATGAAGATCTGGGCGGGAAACGAGTTGAACCACAGAAAGCCGATGCAGGCCCCGACGAGGCATGCCGACAGCACCGCGAGGTCGCGCTGGCCCGTTGTGACGAAGGTGATCGCGATGAACGACAGCAGCACGATCGCCGCGCACCCGGCCGCCAGCCCGTCGAGTCCGTCGGTGAGGTTGACCGCGCTGGTCGTGCCCGCCACCACCAGGTACACGAAGACGATGTAGGCGACGCCGAGGTCGATCTGGTAGTCGACCAGGCGCAGGCGCAGCACCTCGCTCTTGTCCGCCCACTTGGTCGTGGCCAGGAACAGCCCGATCGAGATCACGATCGTGACGATGAGCTTGGTGCGGGCGCGCAGCCCGAGCGAGCGGCGCTTGACGATCTTCGTCCAGTCGTCGGCGAACCCGAGCGCCGCGCACGCGACCGCGACGCCGAATACCGCCAGCGACTGCGGTTTCTGACCGCCGAGGACGAGGAACGGCACCGAGATCGCGGTCACGAGGATGACCCCGCCCATCGTCGGCGTGCCCGCCTTCTCGTGATGGCCTTCGGGCCCCTCCGGGCGGATGTTCTGACCGAACTCGCGTTCGCGCAGGAACTCGATGAACTTGGGCGAGAGAAAGACGCAGATGAGCAGCGAAGCGGTGCCTGCAATCAGCACCTGGCCCATGCGCTCAGGCCCCCACGCGCTCGCGCAGCGCCTCGGCGACCACCTCGAGCCCGACCCCGCGCGAGGCCTTGACGAGCACGACGTCGCCCGGCTCGAGGACCTCGGGCAGCAACGCCGCCGCCTCGCCGGCGTCCGCGACCGCATAGACCTGGCCTCCAAATGCGTCGCCCATCGCGGCGGCGAGCGGGCCAACGGTGACGAGCACGTCGACATCGCGCTCTGCCGCCTGGCGCCCGACCTCGACGTGGTAGGACCGCTCGTCGGGACCCAGCTCGAGCATGTCGCCCAGCACGGCCACGCGTCGCGGGGCCTCGGCGGTCGCCAGCTCGTCCAGGGCCGCGCGCATCGACATCGGGTTGGCGTTGTAGCAGTCGTTGAGAATCACGGTGCCGTCCGGGAGCTCGACGCGCTCGCCGCGCAGTGGCGAAAAGCGGACGTCGACCGGGCCCGACGGCTCGACGCCGATCGCGAGCGCCGCCGCCACCGCCGCCAGCAGGTTCGTGCGGTGGTAGGCCTGGCCGAACGGCACCTCGAGCTCGAGCCGCTCGCCGACGGCATCGATGGTCACCGTCGCTCCCGCGCGGCCGGCCAGCCGGACGTCGCCGCCCTCGCCGAAGGTGAGCGTGCGCACGTCGTCGCGCAGATGGCGCGCGAGCAGCTCGTCGCCCGCAGGCACGACGGCGGTGCCGCCCGGCTCGAGCCCGACGATGAGCTCGGCCTTGGCGGCGGCGATGGCCTCCATCGAGCCGAGCAGCTCGAGGTGGACGGGGCCCACGTTGACGACCACGCCGACGTCGGGCCGCGCGATGTCGGCCAGCTCCGCGATCTGGCCCGCGCCCCTCATGGCAAGCTCGAGCACCATCGCCTCGACGCCGGGCTCGGCCTCGAGCACGTTCAGCGGCAGGCCGATCTCGGTGTTGAAGTTCGCACGCGAGGCGAGCGTCGTGCGGTGCGGCGCGAGCAGGGCGGCGAGGATCTCCTTGGTCGAGGTCTTGCCCGTCGAGCCGGTGATGCCGATGACCTTGCAATCGAGCTGCTCGCGCCACGCGCGCGCCAGGCGGCCGAGCGCGGCGATCGGGTCGCGCGTGGCCAGGACCGCGCCGTCGCCGGGCAGGTCCCGCACGTGGTCGGGCGGGACGAGGACGCCCCAGGCGCCCGCTTCGAGCGCGGCGCCCGCAAAGCGGCCGCCGTCGTCGCGCTCGCCGCGGATGCCGACGAAGAGGTCGCCGGAGCGGACGGCACGCGAGTCGACGACGGCGCGGGTGGGGCCGCCGGCCGTGCGCGGCGGTCGCACCAGTCCCGCTGCCGAAGCACGGGCGATGCGCCTTGCGTCCCAGTCCTTCACCGCAGCGCCTCCGACGTCAGCGCTTCGCGCGCGACCGTGACGTCGTCGAACGGCACCTTGCGCCCGTCCTCGAACTCCTGCCCCTGCTCGTGCCCCTTGCCGGCGATGACGACCACGTCGCCGGCGCCGGCGAGCTCGATCGCCCGCGCGATCGCCTCGCGGCGGTCGACGATCGCCTCGACCTCGGCCCCCTCCCCCGTCCCGTCGAGGATCTGGGCGATGATCGTCTCGGGATCCTCCGAGCGCGGGTTGTCGGAGGTGACGACGACGCGGTCGGCCAGCGCGCGGGCAACACGTCCCATCAGCGGCCGCTTGCCGCGATCGCGGTCACCCCCGGCGCCGAAGACGACGATCACGCGGCCATCGGTCAACTCGCGCGCGGCGCGCAGCACGTTCTCGAGCGAGTCGGGCGTGTGGGCGTAGTCCACGAGCACCGCAAACGGCTGGCCTGCGTCGACGGGCTCGAAGCGCCCGGGGACGCGGCCGGCACTCGCCAGCGCCTCGGCGATCACGTCGTCGGCGACACCGAGCGCGCGCGCGGCCGCGACCGCCCCGAGCACGTTGAGCACGTTGAACCGCCCCGGCAGCGGCGTGCACAGCTCCAGCGCCCCGACGCGGAAGCGGGAGCCGGTCAACGCGATCTCGACGTCGGTCGCGCGCAGGGCGGCGTCCACGCTGTCGATGCCGAACGTGACCGGGTCCTCGAGGTCCTCGGCGAGGCGCCGGCCATACGCATCGTCGACGTTGACCACCGCCGTTCGCGGGCCGGCCTCGAACAGCCGCCGCTTCGCGACGAAGTAGTCCTCCATGGTGGGATGGAAGTCGAGGTGGTCCCTGCTGAGATTGGTAAACACCGCTGCTGCCCAGTGAATCGCGTCGGCCCGGTGCAACGCGAGCGCATGCGAGGAAACCTCCATCGCGCAGGCCACGTCGCCGCCCGCGACCATCTCCGCGAAGTCGCGCTGCAGCTCGATCGCCTCGGGCGTCGTGCGGACGACCGGCTCCTCCCGCCCTCCGATGACCGAGGTGACCGTCCCCAGCAGCCCGGTGGGAACCTGCGCCGCCTGCAGCAGGTGGCGGACGAGCCAGGCGGTCGTGGTCTTGCCGTTGGTGCCGGTGATCCCGGCCACCTGCAGGCGGGCCGTGGGGTCGCCGTGGAAGCGGGCCGCGGCCGGCGCCATCGCCGCCCGGACGTCGCCGACCACGACCTCGGGAACGCCGAGCCCAAGCGGGCGCTGCACCACCAGGCCCACCGCCCCGGCCTTCACCGCCTGGGGGGCGTAGTCGTGACCATCGCTCTGGAACCCGCTGACGCAGAAGAACAGCGTGCCCGGGCCCGCCTGGCGGCTGTCGTAGGCGAGGCCGGTCACCTCGACGTCGGCGGGGCCATCGCCCATCACCTCGCGCAGGTTCATGCCGCGCCGGAGTCTATGACGGCAACGCGCGAACGGCGTGACCTGGCAAGACCCGCCGTTCGCGCTCGCTGGAACGGAGCTACAAC
>JBJMKX010000057.1:0-20811 GCA_045805605.1 Solirubrobacteraceae bacterium | reverse complement strand
CTCATGGCGACACCGCCGTCGGTGTCGTTCGAGCTCACGCTCACCAACGGCGAGAAGATCGAGGTCCACAACCCGTCGGACATGCCGGACGCCGCGCGCATCGAGGAGGTCCGCGAGCCGTACATCAGGGCGACGATCCTGTGCCGCAAGGAGGACGTCGGACCGGTCATGGAGCTGTCACAGGAGCGCCGCGGCACGCACGTGGACATGCACTTCCTGTCAGAACGGCGCGTGCAGCTGCGCTACGACCTGCCGCTCGCCGAGATCGTGCTCGACTTCTTCGACCAGCTGAAGTCGCGCACGCGCGGGTACGCGTCGCTCGACTACGAGCTGATCGGCCTGCGGCCCTCGGACCTCGTGAAGCTCGACATCCTGCTCGCGGGCGACCTCGTGGACGCGCTCTCGATGGTGGTGCACAAGGACAAGGCGTATCCGGCAGGACGGGTCTTGACCGAGCGCCTGCGCGAGCGCATCCCGCGGCAGCAGTTCGAGGTGGCGATCCAGGCGTCGATCGGCTCGAAGATCATCGCCCGCGAGAGCGTGAAGCCCGTACGCAAGGACGTGATCGCCAAGTGCTACGGCGGCGACATCACCCGGAAGCGCAAGCTGCTCGAGAAGCAGAAGGCGGGCAAGAAGCGCATGAAGCAGGTGGGCCGGATCGAGGTGCCGCAGGAGGCGTTCCTGGCGGTCCTCGAACTGGGGGAGGACTAGCCGGGTTGACGACCAGGAGCCGGCACTGGCCCTACGTGCTCGCGCTGGCCGGGCTCGCCGTGCTGGGCGTGGCGCTCACGCAGGCGCTCGGCGGAAGGTCGTCATCGCCGCGACCCCTACTGACGGCCGGGGCGCAGGCGCCCGGTGTGGTCCTGCCGCCGCGGGCTTCGGTTGGCGGCGCCGCCCACTTCCCCGCCATCCACTGGCGCCGCTCGGTCGCCGTCGGCCTGCCATGGGGTGGCCGCCTGCGCGACGGCGTCCTGCTTCCCGCCTACGGCCGCGACTTCGTCACCTGGGACACGATCCTGCGGCGCTACCCGAACCGCGCCGATCGCCGCTGGGGCACGGCGCGGCTGATCAAGACGCTCGTGTACGTCCTCTACCGCTACCGCCAGGCGCACCGGCAGGCGCCGCCGGTCCTCGTCGCGGACCTGTCGCGGGCGCGGGGCGGGCCGTTCACCGCCCGCTACGGCGGGCTGGGGCACGGCTCGCACCAGAACGGTCTCGACGTCGACGTCCTCTACCCGCGGCGCGACGGCAAGGTGTCGCCGGCCGGCCCGCGCGACATCGACCACCGTCTCGCCCAGGACCTCGTCAACCGCTTCGTCGCCCAGCACGCCCAGTTCGTGTTCGTCGGGCCGCACACGGGCCTGCATGGACCGCGCGGCGTCGTGCAGACGCTCGTCCACCACGACAACCACATGCACGTCCGCGTCTATCCGCGGTAGTGCCCGCCGGCATCCATGCCGTCGGTCCGACGCAAAGGGCGACATCCGGTCGCCTATATTGCGCGCCGCCCGATGCCCGTCTCGACCCAAGCCGTCGGCAAGACCTACGCGCCGGTCGTCTATGCGGTCGGGCGCGAGAAGGTGCGCGAGTACGCGGCGGCGACGGGCGAGTCCAACCCGGTCCATCTGGATCCGGAGGCGGCGCGGGCGGCCGGCTACGCCGACGTGGTCGCGCCGCCCATGTTCGCCGTCGTCTACTCGGCGCCGGCCATCGGCCCGGCCATCCTCGACCCCGAGGTCGGGATGAACTTCGCGACGATGGTGCACGGCGGCCAGGACTTCGAGTGGGGGCCGGTGGTGGTGGCGGGCGACGAGATCACCACCGTCGCCACCGTCAAGGACATCTCCGAGCGCGGGGGCATGGGCTTCTACGTCTTTGAGTCGACGTCGACCAACCAGCGTGGCGAGACGGCGTGCACGGCCACGTGGACGAACATCGTGCGGGGGGTGTGATGCGGGCGGGCGAACAGCTGCCGGAGCTCAGGGTGACGCCCGACAAGTACCTGACCGTCCGCTACGCGGGTGCGTCGGGTGACTTCAACCCGATCCACATCGACGAGGAGCTCGCCAAGGCGGTCGGGTTGCCGGGCAAGATCCTTCACGGACTGTGGACGATGGCCCAGGTCGCCCGTGCCCAGACCGAGGCCGCGGGCGGGCCGGAGGCCCTGCGGCGGCTGAGCGTCCAGTTCCGCGGGATGGGCTTTCCCGAGCAGGAGCTTGTCGTGCGCTCGACCGTGCGCGAGGTCGCCGACGGCGTGGCGACGATCGACGCGGTGGCCGAGCAGTCCGGCAAGAAGATCATCCGCAACGCGCAGGCCGAGGTCCGGAGCGACCGCTCCTAGTCGGGGTCGGGCGTTGCCCGACCACCCTGTCCGTCGCCCGCCAAGCGGGCCTGCAGTCGCCCGATCCCCCGCTCGACCTCCCCGAGCAGGAGCTCGTGCAGGTGCTCGTTGGCCGCCGCTAGCACCGACATCTGGTACTCGGCGCCCGAGCCGAGCAGGGGACGGTCGGCGAGCGGCTCCCCCGCGCAGTCGGTCACCACCGCTCCTGCCTCCCACACGCACAGGGCGCCGGCGGCGAGGTCGTAGGGCGAGTTGTTCAGCACGGCGCCTCCGCCCACGCGCTCGAACGCCGACCGCATCCCCGGGACCTCGGCCACCAGCCGCGGGCCCGGCTCGACGTACGCGTCGAGCTGCCCGGTCACCAGGCGCGTGAGATCGTAGGCGGCCGAGCCGAGCTCGAACGTCGCGCCGCCCACGGACGAGCGGTCGACGAGCGGTCCCAGCACCTCCATCGTCTCCCGCGCCGGCCGCCCCCGCAGGCCGTAGGTCCAGAACAGGCGATCGAGGTCGGCGTTGAACGAAGGCCGCACGGGCACGTCGGCGCGCACGCCCTCGTTGCGCGTCGCGACGAACCGCTGCCCGCTCTTGATCTCGACGACGCAGCCGACGTCGACGTCGCGCATTCGCGGCTCTCCGTCCAGCGGCGCCGCCGCCACCGACACGCACGCCGACTCGAACCCCGCCATCGCGGGCCGGGTGCCGTCGATCGGGTCGACGACGAGCACCCACTCCGCGGTCCCAGCCGGCACGATCAGGCCGGCGTCCTCGGAGTAGAACGCCACCCCGGGGGCGCGGTCGGCGATCCAATCGGCCAGGAAGGCCTCGGCGTCGGCATCGATCGCGAAGGTCACGTCGCCGCCCGCCGCGGCGCCGCCGTGGGCTCGCCCGGCGTGCGAGCCGAGGTGGGGCAGTACGCGCTCGCGCAAGTCGCCCGCGAGCTCGGCGACGAGCGCGCGGAGGTCGTCGCGGGTCACGAGGCCGCGCCGAATGGCATGGCGCCGGGCGCCGGAGCCGGGTCGCGGGTCACGGACGCGTAGAACCGCTCGCCGGCCGCGTGCCGAGCTCGATCTCGACGCTGCGGCGAGAGCCGCCGCGCACGTATTCGACCCGCACGCGCTGCCCGGGCCGGTGCGGCGCCAAGGCAGTGGCGACGTCGTCGGGCGTCCGTATGGCGCGTCCCGCAACCGCGACGACCACGTCGCCGCCCGTCGCGAACCGCTGCGCCTGGAAGCGGGTCGCCCCGCTGCCGCCGTGCAGCCCGGCCCGCGCCGCCGGCCCGTCGGCCACGGCCTCCTGGATCCACGCCCCGTGGCTCGCGCCCAGCCCGAACCGCCGCCCGAGCTGGGGGTATACCGGCACCGAGACGATGCCCACGTACGGGTAGGCGGCACGGCCGTCGCGGCGCAGCTGGGCGAGCGACCGCTTGACGGTGTCGACCGGCACGGCGAAGCCGACGCCCTCGCCTCCGCCGCCGGTCGACCGGATCTGCGAGTTGATCCCGACCACCTGCCCGCGTGCGTCGACCAGCGGGCCGCCGGAGTTGCCGTGGTTGATGGCGGCGTCGGTCTGGATCGCCCCGGCGATGTCGAAGCCGGTCAGCGACGTGATCGAGCGGTCGGTGGCCGAGATGACGCCCACCGACAGCGACTGCGGCTCGCCGAACGGCGACCCGATTGCCGCCACCGGCGCCCCCACCTGCAGCGCCCGCGACGACCCCAGCGGGAGCACCCGCAGGTGCAGCCCGTGTGGGTCAACTCGCAGGAGGGCGACGTCGGCGTTGGGGTCGAGGCCGACGACCCTGGCCGGCACCTGGTTGCCGTCCTCGAACTGCACGTAGACCTCGTCGGCGCGGCGCAGGGCGTTGCCCTCGCCGTCGGAGACGACGTGGGCGTTGGTGGCGATGTCGCCGCCGCGTGAGACCACGAAGCCGGTGCCGAGGCCGCGCCCACCGCCGTCGCCGAACACCGACACGACGGTGACCACGCCCGACGCCTCGGCCTTGTAGATCCGCGCGGGATCGAACGCCCCCGGCTTGCCGATCGAGCGGATCACCTCGACCCGGGTCGTGCCGGCGCCGCGCTGGTCGGACCCGGTCTCGTCGTCGCCGCCGCCGCAACCGCCGGCGGCAAGAGCGGCCGCGCCGAGGAACACGACGACGCTCCTCACGCCGGCAGCTCCAGCGTGAACCGCGTGCGCCCTGGCACCGACTCGACCGCCAGGTGGCCGTCCATCCGCTCGGCCAGCTCGCGCGCGATGGCGAGACCCAGGCCGGAGCCCTGCGCGTCGTCGGACGTGTAGAACGGCTCGAAGATCCGCGGCAGCATCGTGCGCTTGATCCCAAGGCCGTGGTCCTGCACCGCGAGCGTCACCTGCCCGTTCTCCCGCCCCGCGGAGACCTCGATACGGGTCCCGTGTGGCGTATGCGTGAGGGCATTGTCGAGCAGGATACGAACGATCTGGGCCACCCGATCGGGGTCACAGGTGGCCTCGATCTCCTCGGGCGCGAGCTGGACCTTGACGTCGGACTCGTGCTGCGAGGCGGCGGGCGTGAACTCGGCCGAGACCGAGCGCGCCAGCGCGCCGACGTCGGTCGGCTCGGGGTGCAGCTCGAGTGAGCCGGCCTCGAGCTTCGAGAGGTCGAGCAGGTCGACCGACAGCGCCCGCAGGCGGGCGACCTGCTCGGCGATCTGGTCCAGGAAGGCGCGGCGCTCCTCCTCGTCGAGGTCCTCGTCTTGCAACAGCTCGACGAACCCGCCGAGCGAATGGATCGGCGTGCGCAGCTCGTGCGAGGCGGTGGCGATGAACCGCTTGCGGGCCGAGTCGAGCTGCGCGAGCTGGCGCTGCATGTCGTTGAACGCGAGCGCGAGCTCGCCGATCTCGTCGCTCGACTCGACCGGGATCGGGTGTGAGAAGTCGCCGCCGGCCACGCGCTCGGCCGCGCGCTCCAGCCGCTTGACCCGGCGCGCCAGCGCCCGCGCCACCAGGAACGCGCCGAGCACGCCGATTGCGAGCGCGATGCCACCGGCGATGAGGACGCGGCGGCGGATCAGCTCGACGTTGGTCTGCACGTCCGACAACGAGGACGAGTAGACGACCACGCGCGCGACGCGGCCGCCCGCGCGCAGCGGCCGCGCCGCCTCGGCGATGCGCCCGGCGTTCGTCGGCTCGGAGCCGGTCACCGTCCGCCCGGTCTGCACCGCGTCCTGTGCCACCCGGAACTGCAGGTCTGCGAGCCCCTTCTGCGTGGTCGAGTCGGCGATCGGGTAGGTCTGCACGCCGAGCGTCCCGCGCGAGACCCCGAGCAGCGTCACGCGCGAGCCCGACCGGTCGGCGACCAGGCGCACCAGCGCCCTGATATGGCGCGCGGGGTCGTTTCTGGCCACGGCGCGCACGAGCGGGCGCGAGTACGACTGTGCGTCGTCCCCCAGCGCGTTCTCCTTCTCGGAGCGCAGGTTGGACTCGAGCTGCGGGACGACGTAGAGGTAGATGACCGTGAGCGCGGCGAGCAGGATCGCCAGGAACAGGAGGGCCAGGCGCCAGCGGAGCGAGAGCAACCGCTATCCCTCGGTGTCGCGGAAGCGGTAGCCCACCCCTCGCACGGTGAACAGGTAGTCCGGCTCCTTGGGGTCGCGCTCGAGCTTCTCGCGCAGGTGGCGGATGTGGACGTCGATCGTGCGCGGGTCGCGGTAGGCGGAGTCGCCCCAGATGTGCGAGAGCAGCATGTCGCGCGTGAACACCCGCCCCGGCGCGCGGGCGAGGGCGGAGAGGATCTCGAACTCCACGAACGTGGTCTTGACCTCATCGCCGCCGACGCGGACGCTGCGCTTGGCGAAGTCGATGCGCATTCCGTTGACCTCGAGCTGCTGCTCGTCCTCGGCCGCCGGCCGCGTCATCTCGGCGCGCCGCAGCGCCGCCTTGACGCGCGAGCGGAACTCGCGCATGGAGAACGGCTTGGTGATGTAGTCGTCGGCACCCAGCTCGAGGCCGAGCACCTTGTCGATCTCCTCCGACTTGGCCGAGAGCATGATGATCGGCACCGAGGAACGTGCCCGTAGGCGCCGGCACACCTCGAGCCCGTCGAGCTGCGGCAGCATCACGTCGAGGACGACGAGGTCGAATGGCTGCTCCAAGAATCGTGCGAGCGCCTCACGGCCGTCGGCCGCGCGAACCACCTCGAAGCCGTCCTTGCGGAGCGGATAGGACAGCAGCGTGGCGACGGACTGCTCGTCGTCGACGACAAGGATGCGGGGAGACCGGTCGGCCATGACCGATGAGAGTGCCATTTTGCCCTGAAGAACACCTTACTCCGAGTCTTGGTTCGCCCCTGCAACATGCGCTGGCTAGCCTCCCGGCGATGCTCGACCTGCGGGTCTACCGGGCGGCGTTCGTGCCGGCGCTGCTCGCCTTCGTCATCACCGCCTTCTCGCTCGGGTCACCGCCCCGGGCGGCGACGACGACGCTCGCCCCCGACGCCTTCCAGGGCTCGCGCGCGTTCGGCTCGCTGGGCAGGCTGGCCGATGCCTACCCCGCCCGCCGGCCGGGCGGCCCGGGCGACGAGGCGCTGGCGCGCCGCGTCGCCGCACAGATGCGCGCGACCGGGCTGCAGGTCACGTCGGACCGTTTCAGCGGTCGTACCATCGACGGCGACCGCACGCTGACGAACGTCGTCGGGGTTCGGCCGGGCAGCCTGACGAGCCGGCGCATCGTCGTCATCGCCCACCGCGACGCCGCCGCTCGCGGCAGCGAGGCGGCACTGTCGGGCACGGCCGCCCTGCTCGAGCTGGCGCGCGTGTACAGCGGCCGCGCGCTGCGGCGCACGCTCGTGCTCGTCTCGACCAGCGGCGGCTCAGGCGGCGATGCCGGAGCGCGGGAGTTCGCGCGTCATCCTGGTGGGCCGGTCGACGGCGTGATCGTGCTCGGCGACATGGCCGGACGCACGCTGCGCTCCCCGCACGTGGTCCCGTGGTCGAACACGGAGGGCGTCGCCTCGCTCGAGCTTCAGCGGACGGTGTCGCGGGCCTTGCGTCTCGAGGCGGGGTTGCCGGAGCGCGGCGCGTCGGCGCCCGCCCAGTGGATGCGCCTGGGCATTCCGCTGACCGCCGGCGAGCAGGGCGAGGTCGTGCCCGAGCGGACCGCCGCCGTGCTCCTCTCGGCGTCGGGCGAGCGGGGCCCGGGCGCCGAGCACTCGGTCACCGAGGGGCGCCTGAACGACTTCGGACGGGCGGCGCTGCGCGCGATCACCGCGCTCGACGGCCGCCACGGCGGGAGCCTCGGCGTGCGCGCCCAGGTGGTGAGCGGGAACAACGTCCTGCCCGCATGGTCGGTGTGGCTGCTCGTGGGCGCGCTGCTGCTGCCGGTGTTCGTCTCCGCGATCGACGCCTTCGCGCGGGCCAGCAGGCGCCGCCAGCCGATGGTCGCCTGGCTGGTGTGGGCGGGTACGAGCGCCCTGCCCTTCCTGCTGGCGGCGGCGGTCGCGCTCCTGCTCGGCGTCATCGGCCTGCTGCCCGCTGCCCCGCATGCCCCGGTCGCCGACGGCGCGGCGAAGTTCGGCGCAGCGGGCTGGGCGTGCCTGGGCGCGGTGGTGCTCGTCGGCGTCGCAGCATTCCCGCTGCGGCGCTACCTGCTCGCCGCCCTCGGGCTGCGGACGGGCGCCGGCTCGCCCGGAGAGACGCTCGGCGCCGGCGCGGCCGTCGCGCTGCTGGCGGCGATGCTCGCCCTCGGGGTCTGGCTGGCCAACCCGTTCGCGGCCGCCCTGCTCGTGCCCGGCGCCCACATCGCGCTGTTCGTAGCCGCGCCCGAGGTGCGCTTGCGCCGCTGGCTCGCGCTCGCCCTGCTCGTGGTGGCGGCGCTCCCCGGCCTGGTGGCGGTCGTCTACTACTCGCGTCAGTTCGGGCTGTCGCCCGCGCAGGTCCCTGCCACGATGCTGCAGGTCGTTGCCGGTGGGCACTTCGGAATCGCCGGACTCCTCGCCTGGTCGTACGTGCTGGGCGCCCTGGCGTGCCTGACGGTGATGGCGACCTCGCAGCGGCCGCTCGACGCGGAGCCTCCCTTGGTCGTGACGCGCGGGCCGCGCACGTACGCTGGGCCGGGGTCGCTGGGCGGGACCGAGTCGGCGCTGCGGCGATGAGCGCCCCGGTACGGCTGGAGGGCGGGCGGCGCCGGACCCACAGGGCGCTGCGCACGCTGTCGGTGGTCCTGATCGTGGCCGGTGCGCTGCTGCTGCTCGACGCCGCGGTCACCGTGTTGTGGCAGGAGCCCCTGTCGGCCCTGTACGCGTCGCTGCGCCAGAACGCGCTCGGCGACGACCTCAAGCGGCTCGAAACGCGGCGGATCGCCCGCATCGAGGTCAAGGCGCTCGAGCGACTGCGGACCGAGCGCCGCCGGCTGACCTTCCTGGCGCGCGCCGAGCGCGGGCGGGCGGATTCCGGCGACGCGATCGGCCGCATCCAGATCCCCAAGCTGGGCGCCGACTTCGTGGTCGTGCAGGGGACGGAGGGGGGCGACCTCCGCGACGGGCCTGGGCACTACGTGAACACGCCGCTTCCGGGCGAGCCGGGAACGGTCGCCATCGCCGGCCACCGGACGACGTACCTGGCCCCGTTCCGCGACGTCGACGAGCTCAAGCACGGCGACCCCATCCGCCTGCGCATGCCCTACGGGGACTTCACCTACCAAGTCGAGCGCACCCGCATCGTCGCCCCCGACGCGACCTGGGTGATGCGCCGGATCGGCTACGACCGGCTCGTGCTCACGGCCTGCCATCCCCTGTACTCGGCCGCCCAGCGGATCGTCGTCTTCGCGCGCCAGGTCCGCGTCCTGCCGCGCGGACGGGCCAGCTCGCTCGTCGCGACCGGCAGGGCGTCCAGTGGTTCCGGACATCGCTCAAGGTCGGCGCGCTGACGCTGATCGTCCGGCGCCTGTCCGTCATCCCGCCTCGGAGCGGTGCTGGTACCCGTGCAGGGCCAGCTCGCGGCCGTCCCGCGTGAAGCGCGCGCCCGGCGATGCCGGTGGGGAAGGCCGGACTTCCCCGACCCAGCTGACGTCTGCGGCCGCCTCGATCGCGGCGCGCGCGAACGGCGGCACGCACACGCACAGCTCGTAGTCCTCCCCTCCCGCGGCGGCCAGCTCGTCCGGGTGGGTGCCGACCGCGGCGGCGACGGCCTCTACGCCGGGCGCGACGGGCAGGCGCTCGAGCGCGACGTCGAGGAGGGCCCCGCTGGCCTCGCCGATGTGGCGGGCGTCGGTTGCCAACCCGTCGGAGAGGTCGATCATCGCGCTCGCCCCCGCCGTTGCGAGCGCGTGGCCGGCGTCGAGGCGCGGGACCGGGCGCCGGTAGGCGTCGACGAGCGCCGGCGGGCCCTCGGCGCGGCCCTCGAGGACCAGCAGACCTGCCGCTGACGCCCCGAGCGCCCCGGTGACCCCGACGAGGTCGCCGGGCCGGGCGCCGTCGCGTCCGACCAGGGCGCTGGCCTCGTCGGCCCACCCGACGACGGTCACGGCGACCGCGAGTTCGCCGCCCCGGGTCACGTCGCCCCCGGCAAGCGCGACGCCGACCTCCTCGGCCAGCCGCTCGGCGCCCTGCGCGAGCTCGAGCGTCTCGGTGTCGGAGAGCCGATCGGGGACGACGGCCGCGATGTAGGCCTCGCCGGGCCGCGCGCCCATGGCGGCGAGGTCGGACAGCGCACCGGCCAGCGCGCGGTGGCCGACGTCGGCCGGGGTGAGTGTCTCAAGCCGGAAGTGCACGCCCTCGACCATCGCGTCGATCGAGACGACGGCGTAGGGATCGGCGCGGACAACCGCGGCGTCGTCACCGGGACCGCGCACGACACGCCCGCCCCGGCTGCTCAGCGCGGCCTGGATCGCCCGGACGAGCGGGCCCTCTTCCACCGCCGCCTACCGGTGGCGGTAGACGATGCGCCCGCGATCGAGGTCGTAGGGCGACAGCTCGACCCGCACGCGGTCACCGGGAAGGATGCGGATGCGAAAGCGGCGCATCTTGCCGGCCACGTGGCCGAGGACGGTGTGGCCATTGTCCAGCTCGACGCGGAACATGGCGTTGGGGAGCGCCTCGACGACCTCGCCCTCCAACTCGACTTTCTCTTCCTTGGCCATGCGCGGGAGAGGCTAGTACACCGGCCGCCGTACATAAGGGGAATCGAAGAGTTGCGCCCTTTTCGCCCAACGCTTAGGAAGCGGTGCTCCCCTCGGGGACATGAAGCGTTCAACTCTTGGCGCCTTCCTCCTCGGCGGCGCCCTCACTCTCACCGTCGTCGCCGGCATCGCGATCGCCGGCGTCCTCGATCTTTCCTCGAACAAGAAGTCCACCCCAACCTCGACCCCGAGCACGGCCTCGCGCGGAAGCGCGGTCGCCGCGCGGTCGACGAGCAACGGCTCGCTCGCCTCGCTCTACCGCCGGGTCTCGAGCGGCGTCGTCTACGTCGAGGCCGCCACCGGCCAGGGGACCGCCAGTGGCTCCGGCGTCCTCCTTGACGGCGACGGCCACATCGTCACCAACGAGCACGTCGTCGAAGGCGCCCAGGCCGTCCGCGTCAGGCTCGGCGACCACGGGTCGCCCGTGGATGCGCAGCTCGTCGGCGCCGACCCGAGCACGGACGTCGCGCTCCTGAAGATCGACTCCGGCGCGGTGGGGAGCGCGAAGCCGCTCGCGCTCGGCGACTCCTCGCAGCTCCAGATCGGCCAGTCCGCCATCGCGATCGGCAGCCCGTTCGGGCTGGAAGGGACGCTGACCACCGGGATCGTGTCGGCCCTCCACCGCCAGATCCAGTCCCCGAGCGGCCAGACGATCGACGGCGCGATCCAGACCGACGCCGCCATCAACCCCGGCAACTCGGGAGGCCCGCTGCTCGACACGCGGGGCAGGGTCGTCGGGCTCAACGCCCAGATCGCCTCCGAGTCGGGCACGAGCAGCGGGGTGGGGTTCGCGATCCCGGTCGACACCGTCAAGAAGGTCGTAGCGGCGATCGAGGACGGGTCGCTTCAGGGCGACGCCGCAGCCGCGCAGGGACAACAGTCGATCGCGCCCGACCAGCAGCAGGAGCAGCCCGACCAGCAGCAGGAGCAGCCCGGCCTGGCGGTGCCCGAGCCGCCTCAGGGACCGCCGGTCATCGTGGTGCCCTAGCGAGCCCCTAGCGCGGCGTCGGCGACGACTGGACGCGCGGCGCCGCCTGGGGCGGGGACTCGTAGAACCGCTTGTCGTACTTCCCGCCCCCGCCGCCGGTCGAGCCGTTGCCGTTCCCGCCGCCGGTGCCGTTGGTCTCGAAGCCCTGCGCGGAGCCGCCGCCGGTGCCGTCGTCGAAGTTGTTGTCGTCGCTGCCGCCGGTGCTTGCGTACTTGCCGAAGAACGGCGCCGAATGGAACCGGTCGTTCGGCTTGGGGAAGTCGCCGCAGTAGGACCCCTTCGCGGTCTGCATGTAGTCGTGCCAGATCCGGGCCGGGAACGTGCCGCCGGCCACCGAGATCCCGTGCACGCTGGTCATCGAGACGCGCTGGTTCGGATAGCCGACCCACACGCCGGTGGTGAGGCGGGGGGTGAAGCCGACGAACCACGCGTCGGAGAATTCGTCCGTCGTGCCCGTCTTGCCGGCCGCCGGGCAGCCGATGTCCGCCGCCGTCCCGGTGCCGGACTGGATGTTCTTGTGGAGGATCTTGGTGGCCTCGTAGGTGGTGCCGTCCTTGAACTCGCGCACGCCGCGCGGGCGACCGAGGTCGTCCACCTTGCCGTCGGGGAAGACGACCTTGCGGATCGCGATCGGCCGGTGGCGGATGCCGCCGGCGGCGATGGTCGCGAAGGCGTTGGTCTGCTCGAGCGGTGAGACGCCGCTCTTGAGGCCGCCGAGCCCCTCGGCCGGGAAGCCGCTGAGGTGGGTCTTGATGCCCAGGTCGTAGGCGGTCTTGCGCACCTCCTTGGGTCCGAGGTCGAGGTCGAGCTGCGCGTAGACCGTGTTGTCGGACTGCAGCGTCGCCTCGACGAGGTTCATGCTGCCGCCGTAGGAGTGCGAGTAGGTCTGCACCTTCCAAGGGCCGAACGGCGTGGTGAGGTCGAGCGGGTGCGAGTCGTAGGTGGTCGACTGCGGATCGACGCCGCGGCGCAGCGCCGTCATCAGGACCCAGACCTTGGCCGTCGAGCCCGGCTGGCGGTGACCCTGAGCGGCGTAGTTGAACTTGTTGTTGCCGTACTTGCCCGACGACGCCATCGCCCGGATGTAGCCGGTCTGCGGGTCGATGCTCACGATCGCCGAGGCCGGGTCGCCGGGCTCGTTGAGCTGGCCGGCGATCGCCTTGCGGGCCTCCTGCTGGAGGTCGAGGTCGACCGTCGTGTAGACCTTCAGCCCACCCTTGCGCACCGTGTTTGCGCCGTAGCGGTCGATCAGCTCCTCCTTGACGAAGTCGAAGAAGTAGTTCTCGCGCTTGGCCGTGTAGTACGAGTTCTCGCGCACGCCGAGCCGCTTCTGCATCGCCCGGACGCCGGCCTGCGGCGTGACCAGCTTCTGCTTGATCATCTCGTGCAGGACGTCGTTGCGGCGGGCCTTGGCGAGGCGCGGCTCCGTGAACGGGTTGTAGCGCGACGGCGCCTGTGGAAGCCCGGCCAGCAGCGCCGCCTCGTCGAGCGTCAGCTCCCTGGCCGACTTGTCGAAGAAGAGCCGTGACGCGGCCTGCAGTCCGACCGCGCTCTGTCCGCCGACGGTCCCGTAGCTGACCGAGTTCAGGTACTTGTCGATGATCCAGCGCTTGGAGTGCTTCTGCTCGAGCTCCTCGGCGAGCTTGGCCTCCTTGATCTTGCGGGCGAAGGTGCGCTCCTGGGAGATGTAGAGGTTGCGCACGAGCTGCTGGGTGATCGTCGAGCCGCCCTGCAGGGTCTTGCCCGAGCCGATGTTGCGGATGGCTGCGCGGAGGATGCCTTCGGGATCGACGCCGCCGTGCTCGTAGAAGCGCTGGTCCTCGATGGCGATCGTGGCCTGCTTGGCCACCTTGGGGATCATCCGGTCGGGGATGGGCGTGCGCAGGTTGGCCGACTCGATGAAGCCGAGGCGACGGCCGTCGGCAGCGTAGACCTGCGAGACCGAGCCCTTGTCGATCGGCTTGAGGGTGTCGATGTCGGGCGCCTCCGCCGCGACGGAGAGGATGTAGGCGACGAGCGAGAGGCCGGCGATCCCGAGGCCGACGGCGATCAGGCCGAAGGTGAAGGCCACGATCTTCCCGCCGTTTCCACTGTGACGCGCACGACGGCGCCTGTACCGCTGTCGGCGGGTCATTTAGGGGAGGATTCTAGTGTGGTGCGCGCCGTCCTCCTCGATGCAATGGGGACGCTCATCGAGCTCGAGCCTCCCGCGGCGCGGCTGCGGGCCGAGCTGCGGGCTCGCGCCGGTCTCGACGTGACCGAGGCGGAGGCGCGCGCGGCGATGGGCGAAGAGATCGCCTACTACCGGGCCCACCATCGCGAGGGCCACGACTGGGCCTCGCTGCACCGACTGCGTCGAGCGTGCGCAGCGGTCGTCCGTGATGCGCTGCCGGAGGCGGCGGCGCGTCTGCCGCTTGCGCGCGTCGAGGAGGCGATGCTGGCCGCGCTGCGGTTCCGCCCCTACCCCGACGTGGCCCCTGCGCTCGAGCGCCTGCGCCGGGTCGGCGTGCGGCTCGTGGTGGTCTCGAACTGGGACGTGTCCCTGCATTCGGTCCTGCGCACGTCCGGGCTCGCGCGGCTCGTGTGCGGGACGATCACCTCGGCGGAACTCGGCGCGGGCAAGCCCAGCGCCGCGCCGCTTCGGTACGCACTGACCATCGCCGGCGTTCCGGCGCGCGACGCGCTGATGGTGGGCAATTCCGTCGCCGAGGACGTGGGGGGCGCGCGCGCGGCGGGCGTGGCGCCGGTGCTGCTCGTGCGCGCCGGCGACGTGCCGGGCGATGTCGACGGGGTGCCGGTGATCCGCTCCCTGCGCGAGTTGCCCGCTTTGGTTGCGTGAGGGCCGCCGCTGCTCGCGGCGGCCGCCGCACTCGTGGCCGCTCGTGCGGAGCCCTGCGGACGTTGTAGGCATCAGGCATCAGTTCTCAGGCATCAGGTAACGGACCTCGCCCTGATGCCTGATGCCTGATGCCTGATGCCTAACGATCCGGCCGCTCCGGATACACATCGTCAATCGTGCACAGCGCCTCGTAAGGCGCCTCGCCGATCGCCTCCCGGATCGCTTCGGCCCCGCCGGCCAGCCGATCGCAGACCGCGACCACACCGCAGACCTCGTGGCCCTCCTCGCGTACCGCGTCGATCGCCCGGATCGTCGAGCCGCCCGTCGTCACCACGTCCTCGAGCACGAGACAGCGGTCGTCGGGAGCCAGGTCGGGGCCCTCGATCCGGCGGCTGAGGCCGTGGGGCTTGGTTTCCTTGCGGACGAAGAACGCCTTGACGTCCGCGCCCCCCGCAAGGGCGGCGCAGGCGATTGGGTCGGCGCCCATCGTCAGGCCACCGACCGCGGTGGCGCCGACCGCCCGGGCGCGGTCGGCGACGAGTTCGGAGAGCGCTCGGAAGCCCTCCGGGCGGAGGATCGCGCGCTTGGCGTCTACCAGGTACTGGGCCTTCGCGCCGCTGGTCAGCGTGACCTCGCCGATGACGAGCGCGTGCTGGCGGAGCTCCGCCACCAGTCGGTTTCGGGCGCTCATCGCGCGCGTATGCTAATCGCGTGCTCCAGCGCGCCAGGGCGACCGTCCACCTCCGCGCGGCGCGCGAGCGCGATCTCCCCGACATCGTCCGCACCCTGACCCTCGCCTTCGGCGAGCCGCTGCGGGGCGACACCTGGCAGTGGATCCTCGACAGCTCCGAGGGCGCGATCTTCGTCGCCGAACGCCGCGGCGAGATCGTCGGCACCGGCGCCGGGCTGTGCTTCGGCGCCACGGGCTGGATCGGGGGGCTGGGCGTGGAGCCGGGCTCCCGCCGGCGCGGGATCGCCAGCCGCCTGACCGGCCAGGTGGTGGACTGGCTGCGCGACCACGGCGCCGAGACCCTGTTGCTGCAGGCCACCGGCCAGGGCCGCCCCGTCTACGAGCAGCTCGGCTTTGTCGCCGAGGGCGCCTACCGCATGTGGGCGGTTCCGCCCTCGCGGCGTCCGCGCCGCCGCGACGGCCACCGCGGCGTCCGCCCCCTGCGGGCCTCCGACCTCGACGCCGTGCTCGAGCTCGACCGCGAAGTCACCGGTGAGGACCGCACGCTCGCGTTGCGCGGCGCGTGGGCGAGCGGCGGTTACGCGCTCGACGACGGGCGCCTGCGCGGCTATCACCTGCACACGCCCTGGGGGCCCGGCCCGACCGTCGCCGCCGACCAGGAGGCGGGCCTGGCGCTGATCGACACCGCCCAGCGCCCCGACGAGAGCGTGCGCGTGGGCGTCCCCGAGGCCAACCTGCCGGGGGTCGATGCGATGACCGCGAGGGGCTACGAGGAGGTGGCCGGGACGCAGCGCATGCGCCTCGGCCCCGAGGTGCGATGGCGCCCCGACCTCGTGTTCGGCGTTTTCAACCCCTTCTGGGGCTAGCTTCGAACGCGACCAGCCGCCTCAGCGGTACACGTCGATCCGGTCCCCGATCCCGACCCACCCGTAGACGAACGCCGCATTCGGGTTGGGGATGCGCAGGCACCCGTGGCTGGCCGCGTACGCCGGCACTTCGGGATAGCCGTGGATCGCATAGCCGCGGATGAAGTAGTTGGAGTCGAGCATGCCCTTGGCGTTCGTCCCCGGCGTCTTCGAATAGAAATGGAACGTCCCCACCACGGTGGGCGTCGACGGCTTGCCCGACGACATGTGAAGCGTCTTGTACACCGTGCCGTCGGGGTTGATCAACGCGAGGACCTGGCGGCCGAGGTCGGCCTCGACGTGCTTGCCGGCGTCCGGGTAGCGCGGGTGGAAGGCCCCGCTGCCGGCGGCCAGCCGCAGCAGGATCGTCCGGTCCGCAGCCATCGTGCGTCTCCTGCGGTTGACCTTCCGGTAGGCCAGCACCGCCCGGCCCGTCGCGTCGTCGTAGCGGCCCGACTCCGGCACGAGGTAATGGAGCGAGGCAAGCCGCTGCTGCATGAACCGCACCACGATGCCCTGGCCCCCGTGGTGCACGCTCGGCTTGACGAGCGAGACATGCAGCTCCCTGGCCGTCATCTCCGCCTGGTTGGGCGAGGCCCCGTGGCGCGCGGTGATCGTGAGGGTCCCGCGCTTGTGGGACCGATAGGTCAAGTGGAAGCCGTCGGGCTGCACGGTCACGGTCTTGTCGCGCACGACCTTGCGCCCGCGCCGGATGGTGACCTCGACCTGCTCGCCGGCCACCACCGGGTCGACGACGCCGCGGATCCCGATCTCGCCGCCGATGAAGGCGATGCGCTGTCTGGCGGAGTGAAAGATGCCCGAGAGGCGCAGGTCGAGCGTGCCCGCGCTCGGTGGCGGAGGGGGCGGGGGAGGCCCCGGCGGCGGCGGCTCGGGCGCCTGCGAAAGCGCGCTCGCTGGAAGGAGCAGGCAGAGCAGGAGAGCGAGAAGCAGGGGCCGCATCGACCGGTTACCGGTCGAAAGCCTACGCTACCGCCAGGGCGGTTCTCCGCACGATCGGTGTCAGGATGGCCGCAAGCAGGACCAGGGAGCCCACCATGATCGCCGGGATCTGCCACGTCCATCCCTGTGTGACGCCGAACGCAAGCGAGTTGTTCAGCGCGTGGAGGGCGATGCACGGCAGCAGCGACCCGGTCTGCGCATAGAGCAGGCACAGGGCGAACCCGAGCACCGCCAGGGGGGCCAGGAACTCGAGCTTGAAGTGGATGAGCCCAAAGACGATGCCGGTGATCACCGCCGCGGGCCATAGGCCGAGCGACCCACGCAGGGCGGTGAAGAAGAAGCCGCGGAAGAAGAACTCTTCCGCCAGCGGCGCGACCACGCAGACCAGCACCGCCACCGCCACCAGTGCCGCCGTCGACTTGTCGGCGCCGAGCTGCTGGGGCAGGTCGTCGTCGAGCTTGACTCCGACCGCGTGCATGAATACCGACCACAGGGCGGAGAACACGAAGAACCCGAGCCAGGCGACCAGCAGCCACCCGACCGCGGGCCAGAACCGCGTCGGGCGCAGGCCGAACTGCCAGGCGTTCGGCCTGCGGGTCAGGAACGCGAACAGCACCGCGCACAGCACGAGGCCGCCGTCTTGCACGAAGGTGGCGGCGATGTTGACCGCGGGCGTCGGCTTCGTCTTGCCGGTGACCGCGACGCCGATCAGCAGCGCGAAGGTCGCGATCGCAAAGGTCCCGAGCAGCGCGAGCGCCGGCAGCCACCACGGCCAGCGCGGCGGCCGCGCGGCCGGCGGCACGACGCCGTCGGGCAGCTCGGGGCTCTGCGAGAGCGAGGCCATCGGTGCCCGAAGGGTACGCGCGGGCAACGGGTCTGCGACGATCACCGGCGTGTGCGATCTGCACGCGGATCTGCCACCCCTGTCGGACGACGAGTACGTGCTCGACATCCCTCGCGTACGCGGTTTCGTCTCCGAGGTGCGCGCATGCATCGAGCGCGCAGACTCGCCCGCCGGCGCCTGTGAGCTGATCAGTCCGCTGTTCGCCGGCCTGCTTGCCGACCGCGACTGGCTTCCCCCTGCTTTTCAGGAGCCGGCGGCCGACAGCGGCATGGGCGGCGGCATCGGCCAGTGGCTCGCCTTCCGCGCCGCCGACCGCTCGCTGTCGCTTTTCAGCCTGGTCGTGCCACCGGGCGCGATGACCCCGGTCCACGACCATCTCGCCTGGGGCATCGTGGGCGTCTACCGCGGCAACCAGGACGAGGAGTTCTACCGGCCGCGGGACGGGCGCGGACTCGAGCTCGTGCGCCGGCGCCCGCTCGATCCCGGCGACTTCTACACGCTGGTCCCGCCCCGCGACGACGTCCACCGGGTCCGCACCACCTCGGAGCAGACGTCGGTCTCGATCCACCTCCTCGCCAACGACACGGGATGCATCTGGCGCCACACCTTCGACGAAGAGACCGGTGCCGCGAGCCCGTTCCGATCGGGCTACGTGAACGCTGCTTGCGAGGCAGATCAGGGCGCCTGAAGAGGCCCCGGGCCCCGATCGACTCTACGGTCGTGCGGGACGCGCGCGGTCTCGGCGTCCCGCGCAGATCAACGGGCCGTGCCCAGCGCCGACGGCGGCAGACCGCGCGAACTGAGCCACTGAACGAACTCGTCGACCGCCTGGGGCAGCGACGCGTGGACCTGGTAGAGGTGACCTGAGTTGGGGATCGTGTACCGCGACACGTCGCAGCCGCAGTGGGCCGTGTAGTACTGGAAGTCCGCGGCCACCTTCTCTGGCGGTGCGGTGGTGTCGTGGTCGCCGGCGGCTAGCAGCACCGGCGTCCCCGGGCCGATCTGTGAGATCGCGGCGTCGTCTTCGGCGAGCTTGGCCGCCAGGTCGGTGATCTCGCCGTAGGGCGACGGGATGAACGGCGGTGTGCACGCCATGTCGACCACGGACTGGACCGCGCCTGGGGCGTAGACGTTGAACGACTCGCAGTCCGAGCGCTGGTGGAAGAAGTCGAAGTAGTCGGGGTGCTCCGGGTTGGGGTCGAAGCCGCCGCCCTGCGAGCTCTGGTCAGACGGCGCCGCTGCCCCATCCGTGGTGGCGAAGATGCTGGTCTGGATCATCGCGGCCACGTCGTGGTAGGTGCCGGGGTAGCCGGCCACGATCCAGCCACCGGCGCTGTGACCCAGGATCGCGACCGTCGGGTTGCGCATCCCGCCGGGCGTCGCGGCTGCGCAGTCGTCGGTCGCGCTCGTGGAGTAGCCGCCGCTCTTTACGTCCTGTACGACCTGGTGCAGCATCCGGCGGTGTTCACGGGTGGTGAGCGTCTCGCCACCGCCGGGCACGTCGAAGTAGCTGCTGCGGGCATAGCCCAGACGGTCATAGGAGTACACGACGTAGCCCGCGGTCGCCAGCGCGCGGGCGGTAGACCATGTCGGCGAAAAGTCCCAGTTGGCCGTGGACGAGGCAATGCCGTGGACGAGCACGATTGCGGGCGTCGACGACGTCGCCGTCGGCGTCGTGTACCGCTTGCCATAGAGGGACCGCGGGAGGCCGAGCGGGTCGGTAACCGGCAAGCACACCGTCGCGACCTGCAGCCGGGGATCGATCTTCATCTTCGGCTCGGCGGCGCTTACCGGACCGACGAGGCAGAGGGTGGCGCCGACGACGGCGACCACGGCCAAGACGAATCGAGTCCGGTTGCGCATGGCTGCGGCCGGGTTATACCCAGCCGCGCGGGAGCATCACAGGCGCCACTCAGGACGCTCGCCGGCGTACGCGCACGCGAGGGCCTTGTCGTTAGCGTGAGCGAATGCCGACACGCTGGGACGGTGACGAACGTGGGCACGGCGTGGGTGACGCCGCTCAGCTGGTTGCGGGCGCCAGCGAGCTGGTGGCCGCATTCAGCCAATCCGCCTGGGTGGCCGAGCAGCCCGAGATCCATCTCCGACCGCACATCGAAACCTGGTGTCAGCGCGACCGGCGATTGGCGCTGATCGACGACCACACCGACGACACGGGCGCGTACATCCTCGAACTCGAATGGGGCGGCGCGATCGGCAGCGTGGGGGAGGCTCGGGCCGCTGTCTTCTCCCTCATCGGTTCCTTCGCCGAAAGTGCGACTTACGTCCGACAGCGCCGTGTCGGTGACCATGGCGATGGGTCGACAACGAAATTGCGGTTCGAGGCCGGCACGGGCGAGCTGGCGCCCGATGCCAGGTTTGCTCCTCATGGCCACGTCGTCGTCATCAACGTGGCCGGCGTGCTCTAGGCCGAGCAGTCAGGGACCCCACCGCGGTGCCGAAGCGCGGAACTGCGATGGGGGCGGATCAATCGCCGCTGCCTCGAGTCGTCGAGGTGACAGAGCCACCGCTGCTGCGTCGGCTCGTCAATCCACGTAGGGAACGGGTCGATGACGAAGGATGTAGCTGGGGCAGTCGAGAGCTGGCGCGCGACATGTCGAAGCCCTATAAAGCGGGCCGGACCGCCTTACGCAGACGAACGGCTGCGTAAGATCGACCTCCGGTGGAGCCCTTGCTGCCTTTTGTGAGGCGGATGAGTCCTCGACCGTCTGCGAAGGGCTGACTCGCCCATCAGCGACCGCTGGTCGTGGACCGGCTGACGGACCCCTTGAACGAGTGCCGCGGCCGTGCGGTCAGAAACCGTTTGGGTGTCGTCGGCGATCTGCGTCGACCGAAACTTTGGCTTGCCGCGGATCGCGTGTCGGCGCGCGGGAGGTGCCGCGGCGACGCGTTGTGTCGGGCGGTAGGCGCTGGCGGCGAACGGGCACCGGCAAGCCGGCGGAGAGCGGCAGCTGGGGTCACGGGCGGCGGCGCGCGGGCGCCGGCATGCGGGCGGAGAGCGGCAGCTGCGGTCATGGGCGGCGGCGCGCTTGACCATGGTCTGGCCAGGCGGGCCTCTTCAGTACCTACGTCAT
>JBJMKX010000056.1:0-2814 GCA_045805605.1 Solirubrobacteraceae bacterium | reverse complement strand
TGCTGGATCTCGACGAAGGGCCCGATGCGGCTCTCAGCACCGATGCGGCAGCCGTACAGGCTCGTGAAGGATGCGACGCGGGCGCCGGGACCGACATCCACGTCGGCCATCAGGCGGTAGGGAGGCACCGACTCGGAGCGGGGAGGCACGTGGCCGACGGTACCGATGCGCTCGAGCACACCCACCCCTCGAAAGGCGAGTTCTGCGAGCCGCGGGACCTCGCCGTTCGCGGCTCACCCGGATCATGTCCGATTTGCGTTCGTTCGTCAGCAGGAAGGCTGGTGTCAAGGCCGGTTGAAAGTTGACCCCCTAGCGCCGGTTGAAAATTGACCCCCCCTGTGGTGGTCGTCGGTGCTGTGGAGCCGAGGCCCGTAGGGCCGAGGCGGAGCAGCACCGACGCGCGACGCCGGTGGGGGGTCAGTCGTTGGCGACCTTTGCGGGTGGGCGGGCGAGGTCGCGGTCTTTGAGGCGGTAGCTGTCGCCTTTGAGGCTGAGGATTTCGGCGTGGTGGACGAGCCGGTCGATCATGGCGGTGGCGGTGACCTCGTCGCCGAAGATCTCGCCCCAGGCGCTGAAGGGCTTGTTGGAGGTGACGATCAGCGAGGCGCGCTCGTAGCGGCGCGAGACGAGCATGAACATGAGGTTGGCGGCCTGCGGATCGAAGGGGATGTATCCCACTTCGTCGACGACGAGCAGCGGGATGCGTTGCAGCTTGTCTAGCTCGGTGTCGAGGCGGCCGTGGCGCTGGGCGTCGGCGAGCAGGGCAACCCATTCGGTGGCGGTGCGAAACGAGACGCGGTGGCCGGCGAGGCAGGCGCGGATCGAAAGCGCGATTGCCAGATGGCTCTTGCCGGTGCCGGGCGGGCCCAACAGGACGATGTTCTCGCGGCCAGCGAGAAAGTCGAGCTGGCCGAGGTGCAGGACCTCGGTGCGCTTGATCGAGCGCTGGAAGCTGAAGTCGAATTCTTCGAGCGTCTTGTGGGCGGGGAAGCGGGCGGCCTTGATGCGGGCCTGGCCGCCGTGGCTGTCGCGGCTATCGATCTCGGTCTTGAGCAGCACCGCGGCGAAGTGCTCATAGCTCCATTCCTCCTGGCGGGCGCGGTCGGCGAGCTTGGGCAGTGCGCGGGCGGCGGCTGGTGCCTTGAGCGCGCGGAAGAGGTGCGTGAGCTCCGACGCGGTGCCGCTCATGCGATCAGCTGGTCGTAGACGGCCAGGGAGCGGACCTCGACCTCCGGCTCGCCGTTGCGGTGGTCGCCGCCTCGGCGCTCTTGGCGTTGGGTCTTGAGCGTGCGCGCATGCTCGAGCGCGGTGACCGTCCGGTGGCGGGCGAACGACCGCTGGTGGCGGCAGCCCAGCTCGCCCGTGTCCAGGGCGACCGCGGTGACCTCGTGGTCGCTGACGCGGATCTCGACGCGCCGGCCGACCAGCCGCGGGTCGAGCGAGTAGTCGCAGGTGTCAAAGCGCAGATACGGGTCGGGTGGCACCCTCATGACCCAGCGCCGGTCGACGTCGGGCGCGGTCGCCGACAGCGGGGCCATGACCTCGCGTTCCTCGAGGAGGCGGTCGATCGGACGGCAGCGCAGCGTTTTGTGCATCCGCGGGTTCGCGCGACCGTCGAACCAGCCGTCGAGCTGCAGCTGGAAGTCGAGCTCGTTGGCGAAGCGCCGGCCGGGCTCAAAGCTGCGCTCCATGAAGTCCTGCAGCCGCTCGACCGCGCCCTTGGCCTGCGCGTCGCCGCGCTCGCAGAAGTGCCAGCCGACCCGCAGCGCGCCGCAGAACGCGGCGAACTCGACGGTCGGACGCCCACCGGACGCGTGCAGCCCGGACTGGCGGTCCCACACCAGCGTCTGCGGGAGCGCGCCCAGCGACCACAGGCAGCGCCGGATCCCTGCCAGCAGATCCGGGACCTTCCGGGTGAAGATCAGCGCGCCGGCGCCGGCGCGCGAGTAGCCCAGACACGCCACCACGACATAGCCCTTGCGGGACTGGCCGTGCCCGACCGCGATCTCCGCGCCGGGCTCCCACAGATCGAACTGGCAGATCTCACCCGGCCGATAGACGGTCCGCTGAAACGTCCGCGGCGTCAAAAACAACGGGCGCACCTCGCGCAGGTAGTCGTCGACGATCGTCTTGCCGCCCTCAAACCCCAACGGCGCAATCAGCTCACGGATCCGCTGTCCCGGCAGCGTCGGCTCGTCGCGCAGCAGCCGGTGGATCTCATCCTTGAACGGACCGAGCTTCGACACCCTCGACGCGCGCTGGTACTTCGGCGGCGTCGAGGAGCGCACCGCCACCCGCACCGTGTTCCGGCTCAAGCCGGTGCGCCGCGCCAGCTCCTTGATCGACACCCCGCGCACGAAGTGCTCGCGCCGCAGCTCGGCCCACTGCTCCACACAAACCAACCCCTTCCTCGCCTCCCACGCTCGATCCCAATTGACCGAGCGAGGGTCCGGCTCGCCCCGGACGCCTCCGCCACACGCCCCAGGGGGTCAGATTTCAACCGGCAGAGGGGGGTCAGTTTTCAACCGGCGCCGACAGCCGATCACAGCGACGCCTGAGGCCGCCTCCGTGGCACGTGTCTTGGCTGCAGTGACTGCGGTTCGGTCGGTCGCGGATGGTCGCCACTCGGCTCGCGGTGAGCGGTCACCCGCGCACGGAATCGGATGCCGTCGGGACTCGCGGGAAACCGGCCCACGCGGGCACCGTTGACAATGATCGCGTGCTTCGGAGCGGGTGGCAGGGAGCGCCCTCCTCGAGGCCGGCGCGAGCAACGAACTAATCGCCGTGGCGACGACCCCGCGCACTCCACGGTGA
>JBJMKX010000055.1:0-13629 GCA_045805605.1 Solirubrobacteraceae bacterium | reverse complement strand
GCCCAAGGCGCGCTACCCGGTTACGGCGTCGGCGCGGCTCGCCCTGATGCAGAAGGCGCTCCTGCCCGACCGGGGCTGGGACCTGGCCGTCGGCACCCAGTTCCCCCAGCCCGGGAAGGGCTGATGGATCGCCTGTCCTAGATCGACGCGGCGTTCCTCGCCCACGAGCGCTCGGGCTCCCACATGCACATCGGATCGGTGGTGGCGTTCCTGACCCCGAGCAGACGCTCGCGGTCGCGATCATGAGCTACAACGGCAGCGTCGACATCGGCCTCATCGGCGACTACGACGCGATGCCCGACCTCGAGGACCTCGCGGCCATGTCGAGGACGCGCTTGGGGAGCCGCGCGAAGCGGCCGCCGACCTCAAGCCGGCAGGGCGCCCTCCAGGCTGAGCAGGTACTCCTTCCGCTCCACCCCGCCCGTGTAGCCGCCCAACGCGCCGCCGGTCCGGACGACCCGGTGGCAGGGCACGACGATCGGCATCGGGTTGGCGCCGAGTGCGTTTCCGGCGGCGCGCACCGCCGCAGCGTTGCCCGCCCCGCTCGCAACCTCACGGTAGGTGGCCAGCGCGCCGAACGCCACCTGCGCCGTGCTCTGCAGCACACGCCGCGTGAAGCCGCGCGCGAGCGTCCAGTCGATCCCCAGATCGAAGGTCTGGCGACGGCCCTCGAAGTACTCGTCGAGCTGGCGCCGCACGTCGTCCAGACGCGCCGGCGCCTCGATCACCCGCGGCGACACGCGGGCCGCCAGCTCGGACAGCACGGCATCGCCGCGGCCGTCCTCGTAGGCGAGGCGGACGAGGCCGCGCGGGGTCACCGCCGCGACCAGCTCTCCGACCGGCGAGTCCACCGGGGAGTACGCCACGTCGACCAGGCCCTCCTCGATCGCGCGCCGCAGGAACCGCTCCTGGGCGGCGCTCGCGTCGACGGGGCCGACCCGTTCCAGTGCCTGTTCCAGTTCGGTTGTCATGCGTAGACCTCCCTGAGCTTCTTCAGCCCTTCGAAGACATTGCGCCGCGCCGCCTGCTCGCTCGAGTCCATGACCTGGCCCATCTCGCGGTAGGCGAGGTCGAACGTGAAGCGCAGGATCACCGCCGTGCGCTGGCGCTCGGGCAGCGAGTGCACGGCGCTCCACAGCGCGTCGTCGGGCGGGTCGGGCCGCGCGTCCGCCGCGCCCGGATCGACGTCCTCGGCCGGCACCGGGGCGCGCTTGCGGGCCCGGTGGGCGTCGATGGCCTTGTTGTGGGCGATCTTCAGCAGCCAGCCGCGCAGGTTGTCGGCGCGGCGGAGGCGTGGGTAGGCGCGCAAGGCGGCCAGGAACGTCTCCTGGAAGACGTCATCGGCCTCGTTGCGGCCCACGGTGGCGATCACGAAGCGCAACACGTCCTCCCGGTACTCCTCGAGCACCGTCTGGAACGGCGGTAGGGACACAGTGCCTACAACGTGGCAGGTGCCGGAAGCGTGAGAGATCAGGCGGGTCGCTTGACCGGGGCGACGACAACGAGACCCAGACGCTGGGCACGGGTGGCGTGACCGTGCCGACGTCACTCAAGGTGGTCGTCGAGGGGCCTGGCTCTGCGGACGTCGGGCTCAACTCCTCGTCAACGGCGGCCCCGCGACTCCCAGCGTCAGGCATAACGATCTTGCCTCCGACAGCACGGTGTTCTCCGTCGGCATCAAGGCCCCCGATGCGTCTCGCGACGTGGGCACGATGCTGCTCAGCGCCGGTGGGCAGCCGGTGGCGAGCATCGCTTTCGTGATGACGCTCAACGAGGCCACCCACCACTGCAGCTTCATCGGCACGGCCACGCCAGCCGCCTGAGGCTCAGTCCTCGGCGCGTTCGTGCTCGTGGAAGCCGGTGCCGGTGAGCTGGCCGAGGCGTCCGTCCCACACGCGGTGGCGCAGCAGCGGGCACGCGCGGTAGGCGGGGTCGTGGTGCTCCTCCCAGAGCGCGTCCAGGATCGCCAGCGCGTGGTCGAGGCCCATGGCATCGCCCCACGCCAGCGGGCCGCGCGGATGGTTGAGGCCGAGCTCCATGCCGGCGTCGATGTCGTCGGCGCTGCCAACGCCGTCGCGCAGCGCGAACGCCGCCTCGTTGACCAGCTGGGCGACCATGCGCCCGAGCACGAGTCCGGGCGCGTCGCCGACCCACTCGACGTGCTTGCCGAGCGTGCCGAAGAGGTGCTCGGTGCGCTCGAAGGCGAGCAGCGAGGTGTTGGGCCCTCGGGTGGCCTCGACCAGGCGGGCGGCGCCGAGCGGCGGCACGGCGTGGAACCCGGCGGCCCCGCCCTCGGGGTCCAGGGCGGCGAGCGAGCCCTCGGCGCACAGGACGGCGTGCGGGCCGCCCTGCAGCAACGTGTCGGCGCCGCAGTCGATCGTCAGGAACGGTACGTGGCCCTCCACGTCCTCCGGCGTGGTCACGCGCCAGCCCGCGCCGCGTGCCAGGTCGGCGAGCTCGAGGGCGACGACGTTGTCGCCGGCGATCACCAGCAGGCCGTCGCCGCCGCCGGGCGCCGGCGGGTCGGGGTCCGGCGGCCAGGGCGGATCCTCGGAGTAGTCGTACCACCCCCGGCCGGCCTTGCGGCCCGCGCGGCCCGACGCGGCCATGCGATGGGCGAGCAGCGTCGGGCGCCAGCGCGGCTCGCCGTAGGCCTGGGCGTAGAACGACGTCGAAACCTCGAAGCCGACGTCGACGCCCACGAGGTCGGAGAGCTCGAACGGGCCCATCCGAAAGCCGCCGCCCAGGCGACAGATGCGGTCGACCTGCTCGATCGTCGCGATGCCCTCGCTCGCCAGCCGCTGGGCCTCGAGGCCGAACGGCCGCCCGCAGCGGTTGACGAGGAAGCCGGGCCCGTCGGTGGCGACGATCACCCGCTTGCCCATCGCCTCGCCGGTGCCGCGTGCGAGGGCGAGGGCTCGCTCGCCCGACTGCTCGCCGGCGACGACCTCGAGCAGCCGCATGAGCGGGGCGGGGTTGAAGAAGTGCATGCCGACGACGCGCTCCGGTGTCGGCACCGCCGCCGCCAGATCGGTGACGAACAGCGACGACGTGTTGGTGGCCAGCACGCAGCGCGGGTCGACCACCGCAGCCAGCGCCCCGAACAGCTCGCGCTTGGCGTCCAGGGACTCGGCGATGGCCTCGATGACGAGCGCGCAGGAGGCAAACGCGTCGAGCCCGTCGACCGCCTCTACCCGCCCGGCCGCGGCGTCCGCATCCTCCTTGCTCCAGCGCCCGCGCTCGGCGCCCTTGGCCAGGCCCTGCTTGAGGCGCTCGATCCCGTGCTCGAGCCCCTCGGGCACGGCGTCGTAGACGAGCGTGCGCGCGCCGGAGAGCGCGGCGACCTGCGCGATTCCCGACCCCATCGTGCCGGCGCCCACGACCCCGATGGTTGAGGCCACGGGCCCGGCCGAGACCGGGCCGGCGATGCCGGTCCTCGAGCCTTCCGCGCTCCGCTTTTCCGAGTGCACAGAGACCGCTCCGCGCGTCAGGCAGCTAGACGGGCTGGGGCACGAGCGCGTTGATGCCGGTGGCGGCGCGCCCGATGATGAGCTTCTGGATCTGCGACGTGCCCTCGTACAGGGTCGTGACGCGGACGTCGCGGAAGTAGCGCTCGACCGGGTGGTCGTCGACGTAGCCCGAGCCGCCGTGCACCTGGATCGCGGTGTTGGCGCACTCGACCGCCGCCTCGGTTGCGTAGAGCTTGGCGATCGACGTCTCGGTCGTGTTCGGCTTGCCGGAGTCCTTGAGGTACCCGGCCCGCCAGACGAGCATCCGGGCCGCGTCGGTCTGCAGGATCATGTCCGCGATCATCGCCTGCACGAGCTGGAACGACGCGATCGGACGGCCAAACTGCTCGCGTTCCTTCGCGTACGCGACCGAGTGCTCGACGCAGCCCTGGCAGATGCCCACGCAGCCGGCGGCCACGCTGTAGCGGCCCGAGTCCAGCGAGGTCATCGCGACCTTGAAGCCGTCGCCGACCTCGCCGAGCATCCCGTCGTCGCCGACATGGACGTCGTCGAGGGCGATCTCGGCCGTGTCCGAGCCGCGCAGGCCCATCTTGTGGTGGATGGGCTGGGGCCTGAAGCCGTCCTGGTCGGTCTCGACCAGGAAGCACGCGATGCCCTTGTGGCCGAGCTCGGGATCCGTCTGGGCGAAGATCAGCGCCAGGCGGGCGTGATTGCCCATCGAGATCCACATCTTGTTGCCGTTGAGGACCCAGCCGCCGCCTTCCGCCTTGCGCGCGCGCGTCCGCTGGTTGGCGGCGTCCGAGCCGGTGTCGGGCTCGGTAAGGCCGAAGCACCCGAGCCATTCGCCCGAGCACAGCTTGGGCAGGTAGCGCTGCTTCTGCTCGTCGGTCCCCCAGCGCAGGATGGCCGAGCAGACGAGCGACGTCTGGACCGAGATGACCGTGCGCATGGCCGAGTCGCCGCGCCCGACCTCCTCGACGATGAGCCCGTAGGTCAAGTAGTCGAGGCCGGCGCCGCCGTAGTCGCGCGGCACGATGGCGCCCAGGTAACCCTGCTCGGCGAGCTGCGCCACCAGCTCGAGGTCGAAGTGCTCGTTGCGATCGTTCTCGCGCGCGCGGTCGACGATCTCGTTGTCGGTGAAGCTGCGGGCGGTTTCGCGGATCAGCTTCTGCTCGTCGGTCAGGTCGAAGTCCATGACCGGCAAGCTAGCGGAGGGTTATCGGGCACGCCCGACCCCGACTACGTCAGGTCGCCGATGGCCTCCTGGAAGTCCGAGACCGCGTTCGCCAGGCCGTTGTTGAGGTACGCCCCGACGATCCCGACGTTCTCGACGATCAGGGTTGCCCGCGTCGTCACGCGCATGAACTCGTCGTCGAAGCGCAAGGCCGCGATCGCGTCCTTGTCGCCCCGGAGCAGCGCGAACCCGCCGAGGTCGCCGCCGTGGGGCTCGAGGAAGGCGACCTCGAAGCTCTCGATCCTCCCCTCCTGCTGGAGCCGGCCCCAGTACTCCACCGACTCGTTGAACACCTCGAGGCTCTTGGCCTCGCGCCCGCGCACGCTGTCGGGGCCCCATCCGATGAACAGTCCGTAATCAGCCATGGGCCGAACCTAACCGACCCGGGCCCCGCGCTGAAGCTTTTACATGCGGCGCTGCGCCGGACATAGGATCGGCGCCCCTACTTGGGAGGTCGCAGGATGAGAAGGTTCAGGATGCCGTCGCCGGGGCTGGTGATCGCGCTGATCGCGCTCTTCATCGCCATGGGCGGCACGGGCTACGCCGCGAGCCAGTCGACCGCCACTGTGGCGGCGAGTGCGACGGCGAAGATCAAGAAGGTCAACAGCCGCGTCTCCAGGGTCGCCAGGCTGCTGAACACCGTCCGTGCTCAGATCGCAAGCATTTCGTTGACGCCGGGACCGCAAGGGCCGGCGGGGCCACGAGGCGAGAGAGGCGAGAGAGGCGAGAAGGGCGAGAAGGGCGACAAAGGCGAGCCTGGTCCGATCACCGGCACGCTCCCCAGCGGCGTGACGCTGCGTGGGACGTTCGCGCTCCGGCAAGAGCTGCCCGCCGCCGGTCGTGAGGGCCAGACCCAGATCGCGTTCGGGTTCTCGCTCTCCGCGGCGCCGACGCCGCACTACATCGCCTTCGGCACCGCGCCGCCGGCGGAATGCCCTGGCACGCCCACCGATCCGAAGGCGAACCCCGGACATCTCTGCATCTACGAGGGCGCAGCGCCCATCAACTCCACCAATCGCGGAGAGTTCGACCCATCGTCGCCGGGGGGCACCGAGAACGTGGCGACGACGTACGGAGCCGGCGTGTTCATGGACGCGACCGCCGCCGGAGACACCCGCATCCGCGGCAGCTGGGCGGTCACCGCACCGTAGACCCTCGGGCAAACGCGCTTCCGGTCTCCGCCGCATGCGGAGGCCGGAACGCGTCAGCCCATCCGCTCCCGTAGGTCTTCGAGGGCGGCGCGCTCCGACGGGAACGCCGGGTCGGGGAAGCGTTCGAGCGGATACCAGCGCGCGTCCATGTGCTCGGACGAGAGAACGAAACGCCCACCTCGGATGCGGCACAGATAGGCGAAGTCCAGCGTGGCGCGCTGCGTCTCCCCGTACACGCCGTTGTAGACGCCGATCAGGCGGCGCGGGACGACGTCGAGCCCGGTCTCCTCGTAGACCTCGCGCCGGATCGTCTCGGTCGGGTGCTCGCCGCCCTCGACGAACCCACCGGGCAGGTCCCATGCCCGCCGCAGCGGCTCGGTGGCGCGCTGGAGGATGAGGAAGTCGTCGCCCTCCTGCACGAAGGCCATCGTGCTCACCGCCGGGTTCTCCCAGTAGGTGAAGTGCCCGTCCCGGCAGGCGGGGCGGCCGCGGTCGGGGCCATCGGTCAGCGTCAGCAGCTCACGCCCGCAGATGGGGCAGAAGCGCCAGTCCGGCATCGCGCGCGAGAGTACTCTCTGGGTCGGCTGTGGACCCGTTCGTCGTGGTCATCTTCGGGGGAGTGGCGGTGATCGTCATCTTCGTTCTGCTGCTCGGTCGCTTCTATCCCGGGTCGGGCGCGGACGTGCTCGACTGGAAGCCCAACCATGCGGCGCTCGAGACCCAGATCGAAAACGAGCTCGACGACATCGACCAGATGCTCGAGGCGGCCAACGAGCGCCGCCGGCGCCGCGGCAGGCCGGAGCTCACCGAGCGCCAGCTTCGCGCCGACGTCGCCGCCGAGCAGCGCGAGCTCAACGCGCGCCGCGAGGCCCGGCTCGAGCGCGAGGAGATCGACCAGCTGCTCACGCTCAAGAACGAGCGCCGGCGGGCCAAGGGCCAGCCCGAGATCACCGAGGACGAGTTCCGGGCGTCGTTGGAATAGCGCGTGGGGCGCGTCCTGATCGTCGGCTGCGGCTGCCGCGGCGCCGCCCTTGCGCGCTCGTTGCTCGACGATGGCCACGCGGTGCGCGGAACCACGCGCCGCCCCGAGCGGGCGGCGAAGCTGGTGGCGGACGGGATCGAGCCCTGGGTGGGGGACCCGGACCGCGTGGGGTCCCTCGTCTACGCCCAGGACAACGTGACCGTGCTGTGCTGGCTGCTCGGCCGGGTCGCCTCCCCGGCACTGCACGGGCCTCGGCTGCGGATGATGCTCGAGAAGACCGTAGACACCATGGTGCGGGCGGTCGCCTACGAGCCTCCGGTCGACCCGGCGCTGCGCACGCAGGGACTCGCTGTGCTGAATGACGCGGCGCACCGGTGGGAGATTCCGGTCGCCGTCATCGACGGCGACCCCCGCCCCGCGGTGGACGCGTTACTCGGCTAGACTCAAATCCCCGAAAGCTTGTCGGATTGGGAGGATATCGGTGCGCGATTACGCGAAGGACGTGCTCGTAGACACGCAGTGGCTCGCGGACCATCTCGACGACGACTCCATCCGCATCGTCGAGGTCGACGAGAACCCCGCCCTCTACGCCGAGGCGCACATCCCCGGCGCCATCGGCTTCGACTGGAAGACAGACCTGCAGGACCAGGTCAAGCGCGACTTCCTCGGGCCGGAGGCGTTCGGCGAGCTCTTCGGCTCGCGCGGCATCTCCGACGACCACCAGATCGTCCTCTACGGCGATCGCAACAACTGGTTCGCCGCCTACACCTACTGGTACCTGAAGTACTACGGGCACGACGACGTCCGGCTGCTCAACGGTCCGCGCGAGAAGTGGATCACGGAACAGCGACCCACGACCACCGAGGTGCCGAGCTACCCGCCGGCGACCTTCACGGCGCAGCACGGCGACGACTCGATCCGCGCCAAGCGCGACGAGGTGCTCGCCGCGCTCGATGCCGGCATCAAGCTCGTCGACGTCCGCTCCCCGCAGGAGTTCTCGGGCGAACTGATCGCGATGCCCGGTTACGAGCAGGAGGGCGCACAGCGCTCCGGCCACATCCCGGGCGCGGCCTCGGTGCCGTGGGCGCAGGCGGTGCGCGAGGACGGCACGTTCAAGTCGGCGGACGAGCTGCGCGAGCTCTACGGCGGCAAGGGCGTGACGAATGGATCGCCGATCATCGCCTACTGCCGGATCGGGGAGCGCTCGGCGCATACGTGGTTCGTCCTTCACGAGCTCCTCGGAGAGGAGGAGGTCAAGAACTACGACGGCTCGTGGACCGAGTGGGGGAACATGGTCGACGTGCCGATTGAGCGGGACGTCTAGGCATCAGGCGTCCGGCATCAGGACCGGGTCCAGCCGCTCGAACAGGTCGCCCAGGATTCGTGCTGTCGCGCCCCAGATCAGGGCGCCGTCGGACTTGTAGACGTCCGTCCGGAAGGGCAGGCCGCGGCGCACCAGGCGCTCTCTTGCGTAGCCCTGCTTGAGCTTCGGCAGGCTCAGCTCGAGCACCTCGGCGACCTCGCCCGTGCTCGGCCGCCACTGCGTCCCGGGCTCGATCACGCCCACGAACGGGTAGATGGCGTAGCTCGTCACCACCGTGGGGGTCGGGGCCAGGGCGCCGACCAGCTCGACCCCGGCCGGGTCGAGGCCGATCTCCTCGTGGGCCTCGCGCAGGGCGGTGTGGCGCAGGTCCTCGCCCGGGTCCTGCCGGCCGCCGGGGAAGGAGATCTCGCCGGCGTGGCGGCGCAGGTCGTCGCGGCGGCGCGTGAACACGGCGTGCAGGTCGCCGTGGCGCTCGAACAGCGGCACCAGCACGGCGGCATCGGTGCGCCCGTGGACGTCGAGCGAGGCCGCCTGCTCCGGCGTGAGCAACAGTGGCGAGAGCTGCGCCCCGAGCGACAGCATGACGAGCCTATGATCGCGGGTGCAGATGGCCGAAGCGCTCATCGTCGTCGACGTCCAGAACGACTTCTGTCCCGGGGGCGCCCTGCCCGTCGAGCGGGGCGACGAGGTGATCGAGCCGCTCAACCGGCTCGCTCACAGGCTCGACGTGGTGGTTGCGACGCGCGATTGGCATCCGCCCGACCATCACTCCTTCGACGAGCAGGGGGGCCCCTGGCCGGTCCATTGCGTCCAGGACTCGCCCGGCGCCCAGCTGCACGTCGACCTCGCCCATGAGCTGATCGACCGCGTCGTCGACGCCGGGATCGACCGCCATGCCGTGGGGTTCGACAAGGTCGGCGAGTCCGAGCTTGCCGACTGGCTGCGCGCGCACGACGTCGACCGTGTGCACATCGGCGGCCTGGCGCTCGACTACTGCGTCAAGCACACCGCGCTGGGCGCGCGGCGGGCGGGCTTCGACGTGATCGTGCACCGCCACGCCACGCGTGCCGTCAACGTGGAGCCCGGCGACGACGAGCGCGCCGTCGCCGAGCTGCGCGAGGCGGGCGTGGAGGTCACCGAATGAGCCCGGCCGAGCGCCTCGGCCGCGAGGACGTCGACATCCTCGAGCTCGAGCAGGGGCAGATCGCGGGGCACACGCTCAAGGTCCTCGTCCTCGAGCGCGACAAGGATGCGGCCCCCGTGACGCTGCCGCGCCTGCAAGGCCGCCTCGCCACGCGGGTCGGCCGGGTCCCCCGCGCGCGCCAGCGCCTTGAATCCACGCCGCTCGGCCTCGGGCCGCCGGTCTGGGTCGACGACGCCGACTTCGACGTCGACCGCCATGTGCACCGGGCGCCGACGAAGGGCACCGTCGGCGAGGGGCGCCTGCGCGAGCTGGCCGGCCAGGCCATCGCCGGCCGGCTTCCGCGCGACCGGCCGCTCTGGGACATGCAGCTCGTCTCGCCGCTGGCCGGGCGCCGCGCCGCGCTGCTCGTGCGCTTTCACCATGCCTGGGCCGACGGCATGACCTCCATGCACAACCTGCAGGCGCTTCTGTACGACGACCCAGACGAGCCGCCGGCGAGAGACGGGTGGCGGCCCGATCCCGCCCCGGGCGTCGCCGAGCTCATGGCCGGCGCCCTGGCGGGCCGAGTGACGGGACTCGCCGACGCGGCGGCGGCGCTTGCCCGCACCGCGGCCTCGCCCACGCGCTGGCGCATGGGCGCCGAGGAGCTCGCCCGCCTGCCCGGCGCCGTGGGCCGCGAGCTGCTGCCCGGCGACGTCGACTCGCCCTTCTCCGGCGCCGTCGGCCGCCATCGCGCCGTTGCCTACGTCACCGCGCCGCTGGCCGACTACAAGGCGGTCGAGCACGCGGCCGGCGAGCACACGACGGTCAACGACGTGGTGCTGGCCGTGGTCGCCGGCGGCATCCGCACATGGCTGGGGCACCTGGCCGGCGAGGCCGCGCTGCGCTGCAAGGTCCCGGTGTCGCTGCACAAGCGCGACGAGGGCCCCGACTTCGGAAACCGCGACTCGTTCATGATCATCGACCTGCCGGTGGGCGAGCGCGATCCGTGGGCGCGGCTGCGCTCGATCCACCGTCAGACGGCCGAGCGCAAGCGCCACCACGACGCCGAGACGCTCGACGCCCTGTTCTGCGACCTGGCCCTCTTCGCCCCGCCGCTCGAGCGCCTGCTCACCCGCGTCACGGCGTCTTCGCGCGAATTCGCGATCAACGTGTCCAATGTGCCCGGGCCGCGCGAGCCGGTCACCATCCTCGGCGGACGGCTGACCAGGCTGATCTCGTTCTCCGAGGTGGGGATCGACCATGCCCTGCGCGTCTCGGCCGTGTCGCTGAACGGCGCCATGACGATCGGGCTATGCGCCGATCCCGACATGGTCGAGGACCTCGACGGGCTGGCCGCGG
Organism: Solirubrobacteraceae bacterium; assembly: GCA_045805605.1. Taxonomy (GTDB): domain Bacteria; phylum Actinomycetota; class Thermoleophilia; order Solirubrobacterales; family Solirubrobacteraceae; genus DATBDE01. The sequence goes on along the minus strand of JBJMKX010000055.1, from coordinate 2,983 downwards.
GAATCGGCGAGGCGCTGTCCGAGCTGCGCGCGCATGCGGCTTGAGATCCTGGGCCTGCGGGTCGGGTCGCCGCTCGGGGCGGGGTGCCCGAGCTATGCGGTCTCCGGCGACGGCGGCACGCTGCTGCTGGACTGCGGGCCGGGCGCCCTCGACGCGCTCTGGCGCTCCGGGCTGATCGGGCGCCTGGACGGGATCGTGGTCTCGCACATGCACCAGGACCACATGCTCGACCTGGTTCCCTTCTCGAACGGCGTGACGCGCGAGGCGCTGCACGAGCGCTTCGGCGAGCACCGGCGGATCCCGCTGCACGTGCCGCGCGAGACGGGCCGACGGGTCCTGACCGAGGTGATCGCGGCGCTCGGCTCCGATCCGGGAGGCGTGGACGAGAGCTTCGACCTGCACGAGTACGACGACGACGGCCCCGTGCGCGTGTCCGGCTTCGAGGTGACGTTCGCGCCGACCCGACACACCGCACCCTGCTACGCAATGCGGGTGACCGACGGCACCGCCACGCTGCTCTACGGGGCCGATGGCGCGTACACCGAAGCGCTCGTGCGCCATACCAGCCGAGCCGACCTCGCGCTGCTCGAGGCGACCTACCTGGACGACGGGCCGGAGCTGGCCGAGCACGGACACATGAACGGGGAGCAGGCGGCCGAGGTCGCTCGCGAGGCGGGCGCGCGGCGCCTGGTCCTGACCCACGTCATGCCGTTCGACGAGGAGAACGCCGAGAACCTGCGGCGGGCGCGGGCGCGCTTCGACGGCCCGGTCGATCTCGCCACATCGGGCGCGATCTTCGACTTCTAGGGCCTAGGACGGGACGGCTTCGGGGATGCGCTCGACGGTCTCGGCGAACATCACCTCGCCGTCGAGCGTGCGATGCACCGGGCACTTCGCGGCGATCTGGCGCAGGCGGTCGACCTGGTCGTCGGAGAGGTGCTCCGGGAAGCGCAGGATCGTCCGAAACGACGTGGGACAGCCGCGTTCGGCCGGCAGGTACTCCGCCGACACCTCGACCTCGCCGACGTCCCAGCCCTTGCGCGCGGCGTACATCTCCATCGTGATCGCCGTGCAGGAGGCGAGGCTGGCGGCGAGCAGCTCCTGCGGGTTGGGGGCGGTGTCGTCGCCGCCGGTGTCGCGTGGCTCGTCGGCGCTCACGACGTGGTCGCGGATACGGATGTCATGGCGGTAGCGATCCGAGCGGCGGCGATGGGCGACGGCTTTCATGTACACCATGGTACTCCGACCTACCGGTCGGAAAGCGGGTTGAACACCAGCCCCGTCGGCACCTTGGGCGCGAAGAAGGTCGACTTGGGCGGCATGTTCTCGCCGGCGGCCGCGACCGCCTGGACGTGCTCGACCGGCACCGGGCCCATGAAGAAGCCGACGTCGTAGGTGGCGTCGTCGATCAGGGCCACCGCCTCGTCGAAATCACGGGCGTAACCGAGCCCGTTCAGCTGGGCGATGTCGTCGTCGCTCATGCCGATGGCGCCCTTGAGCAACAGGGCCTCGACGATGGCGGTGTCGAGGCGTCGGTAGGGCTCGGGCTTGCCTGGCAGGGCGCGATCGGCGATGGCAGGGTCCTTGAGGGTCAGGCGGAAGGCCCGCTTGAAGTGGCTGTCCATGTAGCCGATGCGGATGCGGTCGTCGGCGGCAGGGGGCACGAGCTCGGCGCGGTCGATCTCCTCGATGTCGAAGTCGCGGCGAATGGCGTCGGCCAGGCCCTCGGGGTCGACGCCCCGTGCCAGGCGGTGGGTGGGGTAGAGCTCGAGGCCCGGGTCCTGCAGTGCGACGAGGCACATGAGCACCCAGCGGTGCGGGCCCTCGCCGCCGACCTCGTCGGCGTAGACGCGGGCGGTCTCGTAGCGGTGGTGGCCGTCGGCGATGAGCAGCTCGGCGTCGCGCAGCGCGTCCTGCACCGTGGCGATCGCCGCGGGGTCCGCGACCCGCCACAGGCGGTGGGTGGTGCCCTCGTCGTCGGTCAGCTCGCCGAACGGCGGCTCCGCCAGGGCTGCCGCGACGGCGCCCCACGCGGCCCCGCTCGGATCGGAGTAGAGGCTGAAGATCGGCGACAGGTTCGCCTTCGTGGCGCGCGTCAGGCGCAGGCGGTCCTCGCGCGGGCCCGGATGCGTGCGCTCGTGGGGACGGATGCGCCCGGCGCCGTACTCCTCGACGCGCACGCGGACGAACAGCCCGTGGCGGGTGCGCGGCGTGCCGTCGGGCGCGGTGTAGTCCTGGACGAGCGCCCAGATCGCGGGCTCCTCGTCGCGGACGACCGCGCCCTCGCGGCGCCAGCGCTCGAGCAGCTCCGCGGCGTGGGCGTAGGGGTCGCCGCCGTCCGCCTCGGGCAGGTCGATCCCGACGACGTTGTACGGCGAGCGGGCGGCGAGCCGGGCGCGGTCCTCAGGCTCGATCACGTCGTACGGGGGCGAGACCACCGCCTGCAGCGCGCCGACGACGGCCGGGTCGTAATGCAGGGCACGGAGCGGCTGGACGTCGGCCATGGCGGCGCCCGACCCTACCGGAGGACAGGAAATCGGCGATCCCATTTGCGCCGAACCCGTACCTTTTCCAGGACGGGGCGTGGCGCAGCCTGGTAGCGCGCCTGCTTTGGGAGCAGGAGGTCGGCGGTTCGAATCCGCCCGCCCCGATGACGGCGACGGCCGATGAACACAAGGATTCGCCGAGTTCGCCAGGCGGAACGCCAGCGGCCGTGTTCCACGTTCCTGTTCCCTACGCGTCTCGATAGGCCCCGGAAGCATGGGCTTGAGCGTAGGGAACGACCCGGTCGCTGGCCGCTTCAGGACTACTCGAGACGAGAGGCTGGCGCTGCCTTCGGCCTGCCCACCATCCGTTCAGTTGTCCCTTTGCACATGGAACTCGGTAGCGGTGTCGAAACCGAGCCCGCTGCTGCTGGCAGGCGAACGTGCAAGCGGCCGGCGCTGGGCGCCCACGCATCGAAGCGCAAGCCGCCGGTGATGCC
>JBJMKX010000054.1:0-4457 GCA_045805605.1 Solirubrobacteraceae bacterium | reverse complement strand
CCGCTGGGGTTCACCGTCTCCGACGACGAGACCGGCGTCAGCTACGACGAGATGAAGAGCCGGATCATGGGCGAGCTCAAGAAGGTCTTCCGGCCCGAGTTCCTGAACCGGATCGACGACGTCATCGTCTTCCACAAGCTGACCAAGGACGAGATCAAGGAGATCGTCGAGCTGCTGCTGCGGCGGATCCGCCAGTCGATGGCCGAGCGCGAGCTCCAGCTCGAGCTCACCGACGAGACCAAGGATCTCCTGGTCGAGAAGGGCTGGGATCCCGCGATGGGCGCGCGCCCGCTGCGCCGGGCGATCCAGCGCTACATCGAGGATCCGCTGGCCGACTTCGTCCTGCGCTCGGAGCTGCCGAGCGGGTCGACGGTCATGGTCGAGCGCACGCCCGACGAGGAGCGCAGCGCGCCGGTCGCCGGCGACAGGGCGTCGGACTCCTCCGACGAGGTCCGCCTGACCTTCATCGAGCCCAAGCCGGCGCCGCAGCCGGTCGGGGTCGGTGCCGAGGGCGGGCCCCCGGAGGACGAGCCGGCGGACGAGCCGCCGGCCGAGGAGCCTCCGCCCGCCGCCGACGACTCGGGCTCGTAGCAGTGTGACCAGCGTCTCAGCCGCGCGGCATGGCCAACGCCATGCTGCGCGGTCGTGGACGCCACCCGCCTGAAGGCCATCCCGCTCTTTGCCCGCCTGTCGGACGAGGAGCTGCGGCGGGTGGCGCCGCTGGCGGCGGAACGCGAGCTGCCCGCGGGCGCGCTGCTTGCCAACGGGGGCGAGGAGCTGCTGCTGATCGACGAGGGCACGGCGGAGGTCTGGTGCGACGAGCGCCACGTGGCCGACCTTGGCGCGGGCGACTACTTCGCGACCGGCCCGACCGTCGTCGCGAGCTCGCCGGTGCGCGTCGTGGCGCTCGACATCGAAGCCGCGCGGGCGCTGGCGCTCGCGTAGGCTGCCGGAACGGCCGCGATCGAGGGAGGAGTAGATGGACGTTGCACGGCTGAACGCGATCCCGCTCTTCGAGTCGTTCTCAGCGGACGACCTCCGCAAGATCGCGCCCTTCGCCGAGGAGCACTCCGTGGGCGACGGTGAGACGCTCGTGCGCGAGGGCGACTACTCCTACGACCTCATGATCATCGAAGAGGGCAAGGCCGAGGTCCGTCACGGCGCCGACAAGGTCGCCGATCTCGGCGCGGGGGACTTCTTCGGCGAGATGGGAGTGCTCGAGCGCGACCGGCGCACCGCCGACGTCGTGGCCGTCTCGCCTATGCGGCTGATCTCGTTCAAGACCTACGACGTCAAGCGCATGGAGCGCAATCTCCCTGAGGCGGTCGAGAAGCTGCGCGAGGCGATCACGCAACGCCGCGGGAACTAGATGGCTGATTGAGCTTGGCCGACGTCGAGATCAAGGTTCGCGACAACGGGCCATACAAGGTCACCGGCCCCGTCCGCGTGATCGACGCCGACGGCAACGTGTTCGAAGTCGAGGGCGACCGGCCGATCGCGCTGTGCCGGTGCGGGCAGTCGCGCACGAAGCCGTTCTGCGACTCGAGCCACAAGGAAACCGGTTTCGACTCGTGTCCTCGGGCGACCGCCACCTGAGGCCCGCGACCAGGGCGCTGCAGGCCGGGGGAACGGCGCCCGAGCAGGGCACGCCGATCGCCCCGCAGCCGGTCTTCGCCGCGCCGTTCCACCTGCGCGGCGACCCCTCCACGTCGCCGTACGGGTACGGCCGCTACGACAACCCCACGTGGGCGGCCTACGAGGCGGGCCTGGGCGCGCTCGAGCGCGCCGACGCGCTGCTGTTCGCGTCCGGGATGGCCGCGTCCGCGGCGGTCCTGTTCACCGCGCTGCGCCCCGGCGCCGCCGTGGTGCTGCCGTCCGATGGCTACTACCAGGTGCGGGCGCTGGCGGCCGATCACCTGGCGCCGTGGGGGGTCGAGGTGCGGGAGGCGCCGACCGACGAAGAGGCGATGCGCGCCGCCCTGCCGGGTGCCGCGGTGCTGTGGCTCGAGACGCCTTCGAACCCGGGCCTGGACACGGTCGACCTTCGCGCGCTGGCCGAGGCCGGTCACGCCGAGGGCGCGCTCGTCGTGGCCGACAACACGCTGGCCACGCCACTCGAGCAGGCGCCGCTCGACCTCGGCGTCGACGTGACCATCATCAGCATCACCAAGGCGATGGCGGGCCACAGCGACCTGCTGCTCGGCTCGGCGGCCACGCGCTCGCCCGAGCTGCACGAGCGCCTGACCCGCTGGCGGTCGCTGTCCGGCTCGATCCCCGGGCCGTTCGAGGCCTTCCTCGCCCACCGGTCGCTGCCGACCCTCGACGTGCGCCTCGAGCGCATGTGCGGCAACGCCCTCGCGCTGGCCGAGCTGCTGGCGGAGCGCGACGACGTGCTCTCGGTGCGCTACCCCGGCCTGCCCACCGATCCCGGCCACCTGGTGGCGGCACGCCAGATGCGCCGGTTCGGGCCGGTGGTCTCGTTCACGCTGCGCGACGCGGATACGGCGAACCGGTTCCTCGATGCGGCGGAACTCGTGGTCGAGGCGACCTCGTTCGGCGGCGTACACACGATGGCCGAGCGGCGCGAGCGCTGGGGCGGCGACGGCGTGCCGGAGGGATTGATCCGCCTGTCGGCCGGCCTCGAGGACCCCGAGGACCTGCGCGAGGACGTCAGGCGGGCGCTCGACGCGGTCCGCTGATCGGCCGGGCCCGTACTCCCTGCATGTACGCCTGGATCGTCAGAAGGATCTTCGAGGGCCTGATCGCGCGCCTCAACCGCGGCGACCTCGCCCTCCTCGAGCGCACGCTGGCGCCCGATGTGGCGCTGGTCTTCGCGGGCCGGAGCTCGTTCGCCGGCGAGCACCGCGGCAAGCCGGCGGTCGTGGCGTGGTTGCGGCGGTTCGTCGCCCTCCATCCCCACTACGCCATCCATGACGTCACCGTGGCCGGGCCGCCGTGGAGCATGCGCCTCGGGGTGCTGTTCTCGGATCGCATCCCGCTGCCGGGCGGCGGTCAGTACAGCAACGCCGGCATGGAGTACGTGCGCGTGCGCGGGGGCCGGCTCGCGGAGATCCGCGTGCACCTCGACACCCAGAAGGTGGCCGAGCTCGACGAGCGGCTCGAGTCCGCGGCCGTCGCTACGTGATGACGTAGACCGGGTTGGGCAGCTTGTAGCGGTGGCGCGCGTGGCCGCCGGCCAGGTCGGACCGCTGGTCGCCGAGGTTCTCGAGGATCGTGTAGCCCTGCCGCTCGAAGGTTGCGCGGGCATCCGACTTGTACGGGACGACCGAGTCCTGGGTGTAGCTGGCCGGCTTGAGGACGAGCTTGTAGCCGCGGTGAAATCCCTGGTCGCGCAGGTTCTGCCTGGTCACGGAAGCGATCGCGTCCGGGCGGCCGGTGATGAAGGCCACGGTCACGTGCTTGCGCCGCGCGAGGTTGTAGAGGCGCACGGCCGGTGTGGCGACTCCCCCGCCCTGCGCGGCGCACGTCGCCAGGCCGCTGAGGTCCCAGTTGACGGGTTCCAGGCACGGCGCGTTGAACAGCGACGTCTCGTCGATGTCGAGCACGATCAGCGGACGGCGCGGCGGCTTGCGTGCGGCGAGGTCGCGGCGCAGCCTCGTCGAGGCCCGCTTGACCACGGCGGCGATGTCGTCGCTCCAGCGTCCCGAGTCGTAGTAGGCCGAGATCTCGGCGCCAGGCGTCGGCGTGCGGGTGGTGACGGCGCCGGCGGGCGCGGCGAGGGCGAGGACGGCGAGGGCGGCGCTGAGCAGCGCGGGACGGAAGGTGCGCATGCGCGGACCCTAACCGCCCGATAGCGTCGGCCGCATGTCCGAGACACCCGCCCTGACGCGCCGTCCCGAGTGGGAGGCGCTCCGCCGCCACCACGCCGAGATCTCCTCCGCCCATCTGCGCGACCTGTTCGACGCCGACCCGCAGCGCGGCGAGCACCTCGCGGTCGAGGCCGAGGGGATCTACCTCGACTACTCCAAGCATCGGGTAACCGACGCGACGATCGGGCTGCTGATCGAGCTCGCCGAGGCGTGCGGCGTACGCGAGCGCATCGACGCGATGTTCCGGGGCGACCGCATCAACGTGACCGAGGACCGCAGCGTGCTCCACGTCGCCCTACGTGCGCCGCGCGGCGAGTCGATCGTCGTGGACGGGGTCAACGTCGTCGACCAGGTCCACGAGGTGCTTGATCGCATGGGCGCCTTCGCGAATCGCGTGCGTTCGGGAGAATGGGTCGGACACACCGGCGGGCGCATCCGCAACGTGATCAACATCGGGATCGGGGGGTCGGACCTGGGGCCGGTCATGGCCTACGAGGCACTCCGGCACTACAGCCAACGTTCCTTGACGTTCTCCTTCGTCTCCAACGTCGACGGCACCGACTTCGCCGAGGCCACGCGCGACCTCGACCCGGCCGAGACGCTGTTCATCGTCTCATCGAAGACGTT